>NZ_MDGN01000083.1:0-528 GCF_002742365.1 Maribacter sp. 4U21 | reverse complement strand
AGTAATGGTTTCCATGACCTGTACCACATCGCTTCCTTTGAGCGAACTTCCCGCATGTATGGAAAGACACTTGCGACTAAAGTCATCCACTACAGTTAAGGCCCTGAACCGTCTGCCGTTATAAAGCTGGTCACATACAAAATCCATACTCCAGCATTCGTTCGGACCAGAGGCATTCCCTTCGGTAGGTTGTCTATGTGCGGCGGAACGGTTCCGTTTTGGGCGTTTCGACCTAAGATTGAGACCCTCCTCACAATAGACCCTGTACATGCGCTTATGGTTGTCCATAAAACCTTCCCTTCTCAAAAGGATATGGATGCGCCAGAACCCGTACCTGACCCTTACGGCAGCTATCTCGTTCATCCGCATGCGAAGCAGTTCATCGCTACGCCCTTTGGCCTTGTAATAAAATACGCTCTTATGCAGCAATATAAGCTTGCAGCAACGTTGAACGGAGATGTTGTACTCCATCCTGTCCTGATGGTATCGACCATCCCACGTTTTCGGGACGGTCTCAGAACTTTTTTT
>NZ_MDGN01000082.1:0-5410 GCF_002742365.1 Maribacter sp. 4U21 | reverse complement strand
GTTAGCGACTTTACGGTAAACGAAGATGCCGGTACTGCTGAATTTGTAATCTCTTATACAGGGAATACTGTTCAAGATGCCTTCAACGTCAACTTCAACGTGACCGACAATACCGCCATCAGCCCGGATGACTATAACGTCGCCAATACCGATGCCTTCGTGACCTTCCCTGTCGGAACGCTCTCAGGGGATACACAACTGGTGACCATAAACATCGTGGACGATATGCTTATCGAAGCAACGGAAACTTTAGATATAACACTCGCGTTTGATGCTACGCCTCCAGTTGGTATCAACATGCTTGACGATGCTGCCGTGGGTACCATTACCGACAACGATGCCAACGGTCCTACCGAAGGTATTGCCGTTAGCGACTTTACGGTAAACGAAGATGCCGGTACTGCTGAATTTGTAATCTCTTATACCGGTAACACCGTACAGGACACATTCAACGTCAACTTCAACGTGACCGACAATACCGCCATCAGCCCGGATGACTATAACGTCGCCAATACCGATGCCTTCGTGACCTTCCCTGCCGGAACGCTCTCAGGGGTTACACAACTGGTGACCATAAACATCGTGGACGATATGCTTATCGAAGCTACCGAGACATTGGACATCGCACTCGCCTTCGATGCCGTTCCACCAGCAGGAATCAACATGCTCGACGATGCTGCCGTGGGTACCATTACCGACAACGATGCGAACGGTCCTACCGAAGGGGTCGCAGTGGCCGACTTTACGGTAAACGAAGATGCCGGTACTGCTGAATTTGTAATCTCTTACACCGGTAACACCGTACAGGACACATTCAACGTCAACTTCAATGTAACTGACAATACCGCCATCAGCCCGGATGACTATACCGTCGCCAATACCGATACCTTCGTGACCTTCCCTGCCGGAACGCTCTCAGGGGATACACAACTGGTGACCATAAACATCGTGGACGACATGCTCATCGAGGCTACCGAGACATTGGACATCGCACTTACATTCGATGCCGTTCCACCAGCAGGAATCAACATGCTTGACGATGCTGCCGTGGGTACCATTACCGACAACGATGCGAACGGTCCTACCGAAGGTATTGCCGTTAGTGACTTTACGGTAAACGAAGATGCCGGTACTGCTGAATTTGTAATCTCTTACACTGGTAACACCGTACGGGATGCCTTCAACGTTAACTTCAACGTGACCGACAATACGGCTATCAACCCTGATGACTATACCGTCGCCAATACCGATACCTTCGTAACATTCCCGGCTGGAACAGCTTCTGGGTCATTTCTTGTAGTGACTATCAACATCGTGGACGATATGCTCATCGAGGCCAACGAGACATTGGACATCGCACTTGCTTTCGATGCTACGCCTCCAGCTGGTATCAACATGCTTGACGGCAACGGTGTGGGCACCATCACCGACAATGATGCCAACGGTCCTACCGAAGGTATTGCCGTTAGCGACTTTACGGTAAACGAAGATGCCGGTACTGAGACATTGGACATCGCACTCGCCTTCGATGCCGTTCCACCAGCAGGAATCAACATGCTCGATGATGCTGCCGTGGGTACCATTACCGACAACGATGCGAACGGTCCTACCGAAGGTATTGCCGTTAGCGACTTTACGGTAAACGAAGATGCCGGTACTGCTGAATTTGTAATCTCTTATACAGGGAATACTGTTCAAGATGCCTTCAACGTCAACTTCAATGTAACTGATAATACCGCCATCAACCCGGATGACTATAATGTAGTAGCTGTAAGTGGAGCTTTGGTATTCCCAGCAGGTACAGTGGATGGTGATGCGCAGACAATTACGGTGAGCATCATAGATGATGAGCTAAACGAAATGGCTGAGACCCTGGATATCACACTTGCGTTTGATGTTCCTGCACCAGCAGGCATCAATATGCTTGACGATGCTGCCGTAGGGACAATTACTGACAATGATGCCAACGGTCCTACCGAAGGTATTGCCGTTAGCGACTTTACGGTAAACGAAGATGCCGGTACTGCTGAATTTGTAATCTCTTACACCGGTAACACCGTACAGGACACATTCAACGTCAACTTCAATGTAACTGACAATACCGCCATCAGCCCGGATGACTATACCGTCGCCAATACCGATACCTTCGTGACCTTCCCTGCCGGAACGCTCTCAGGGGATACACAACTGGTGACCATAAACATCGTGGACGATATGCTCATCGAGGCTACCGAGACATTGGACATCGCACTCGCCTTCGATGCCGTTCCACCAGCAGGAATCAACATGCTCGACGATGCTGCCGTGGGTACCATTACCGATAACGATGCCAACGGTCCTACCGAAGGTATTGTTGTTAGCGACTTTACGGTAAACGAAGATGCCGGTACTGCTGAATTTGTAATCTCTTATACAGGGAATACTGTTCAAGATGCCTTCAACGTCAACTTCAACGTGACCGACAATACGGCTATTAATCCTGATGATTATACAGTAGCCAATACCGATGCCTTCGTGACCTTCCCTGCCGGAACGCTCTCAGGGGATACACAACTGGTGACCATAAACATCGTGGACGACATGCTCATCGAGGCTACCGAGACATTGGACATCGCACTCGCCTTCGATGCCGTTCCACCAGCAGGAATCAACATGCTTGACGGAGAAGGTATTGGAACCATCTTAGATAATGACATTAGTGCAAGTCCGTATGAAGAAGAAGTAATCATTATTTGTGGTGATGAACTACCTGAGGTGCCCGAACTGACCTTTATGGGCGGTTGTGGTGACTATGATGTTGTATTCAATGAGGAAACAGAATTCTCTGACGACACTGACGATTATATGGTTATCCGTACCTGGGTAGTTACCGATTCTTGTGGAAACACAGAATCTTTCCAACAGATAGTCTTTGTAATGCAACCTCAACTGCAAGAGGTATTTATTGACATTTGTGTGGAAGATGATCCAATTAATCTGATTGATTACTTACCAGAAGGATTTGATATCAATGGTACCTTTGAAACTGAACTGGACGATGTCTACTTGAACAATACCACTTTCGTTCCTTATGGACTTGAAATTGGGGAATATAAAATTATGTATTCTTCCACTGGTGGTACCTGTAAATATTATGTAGACTTTTATATCACGACCAATAAAGACTGCGTGCCTTGTAATCGAGATGAAATCAAAGTGTCTAAAACCGTAACCGTCAATGGCGATGGTGTCAATGATTATTTTGAAATCAAAGGTGTGGAGTACTGCGAATTTACTTATGACGTTATGATATTTAACCGATGGGGTGATAAGGTATATGAAGGTAAAGATTACAAGAATGATTGGGGTGGAATTGCCCCAAGCAATTCAGTTGGTAATTCAGGCCTTGTACCTACAGGAACCTATTACTACATCATATCAATCAATGGCAGTGAACAACCTTTAGAACCAATTAATGGATATATCTATGTGGGTACGAAATAAGATTATGAATTTAGCCTATAAGAACATAATTCCTAAAGTAGTTTTGTTATTTTTCAAAAAATGATGAAGCTTCATTTTTGAAAATTCGTATCACAACATATTGATTGGTTTACCCAATATGCATTGACCTCCTCCCATATTTAGGTGCCGGTCATAACTAGAGAATCCGGGCTGTTTTCATTAATTCCGATGAACTCGTTGGGGGACATGTCCCCCAACGAGTTGTGCGGTCTAAAGCCATTATAGTCCTCCCTCCAAATATCGAACTTTTCCTGTGCATCTTCCAAAGAAAAGAACCAATTGGCGTTCAAACATTCGTCCCTGAACGAACCGTTGAAGCTTTCGATAAATGGGTTGTCCGTTGGTTTTCCCGGTCTTGAGAAGTCTAGCTCCACCTCGTTCTCGTATGCCCATTTGTCCAATATTTTACTGATGAACTCGCTCCCGTTATCCACTTTGATACGTTCGGGGAGTACTCCGTTCCCAAAAGTAATGGTTTCCATGACCTGTACCACATCGCTTCCTTTGAGCGAACTTCCCGCATGTATGCAAAGACACTTGCGACTAAAGTTATCCACTACAGTTAAGGCCCTGAACCGTCTGCCGTTATAAAGCTGGTCACATACAAAATCCATACTCCAGCATTCGTTCGGACCAGAGGCATTCCCTTCGGTAGGTTGTCTATGTGCGGCGGAACGGAGCTATCTCGTTCATCCGCATGCGAAGCAGTTCATCGCTACGCCCTTTGGCCTTGTAATAAAATACGCTCTTATGCAGCAATATAAGCTTGCAGCAACGTTGAACGGAGATGTTGTACTCCATCCTGATGGTATCGACCATCCCACGTTTTCGGGACGGTCTCAGAACTTTTTTTTCAGCACGTCCTGCAAAATCTGTTCGTCAAGGCTTAGGTCGGCCACCAGTTTCTTCAACTGTGAATTCTCTTCCTCGAGGTTCTTCAACCTACGTAGTTCAGAGACACCAAGCCCTCCGTATTTCTTCTTCCAATTGTAAAAAGTGGCCTCACTGATACCCATCTTACGGCACACCTCTTGGATACGCGTACCGGTCTCTACCTGTTTGATCGCAAAGACGATCTGCGATTCAGAATACTTTGATCGTTTCATAAGCAAATACTTGTTTAAAGTTAAACATTTATTCGCCCGGAATTCTCTAGTTTTAAAACGTCCGGTTTAAAGGGAGGAGGTCAACCTTTTAAACCAAAAAGTTTAAAATTATAATATTCTATTTTGTTAAAACTTTCTAAGCCGATATAGTATTCGTTCAATTCTTTAAATTTAGAAAAACCTGATTAGAAGTGATATACAGTTTTACTGAATTATTTCTTTTCACAATCGATGTAAGATTACATTTATAAAGGTCAGTAGATAAATTCATACTTTTGAATTCAATAAATATAGGGTTTATATGGATATTTTCAAGGGTCAAAACCTTCTAGAGTTCTCCGATCGCTTCAAAACGGATCTGGACTGCAAGGAGTATCTCGCCGGGATCAAATGGAAAGAGGGTTTCAAATGCGTCAAATGTAACCATGTCGCAGCGCAGGTAAGAAAAGACTTTTCGAGGACGTGCAACATCTGCGGCCATACCGATTCGGCCACTGCCAACACGCTTTTCCATAAGGTCAAGTTCGGTCCTCGAAAGGCCTTTTTCATCTGTTTCGAGATGTCGACCAGTACAAAGAGCCTGTCGGCCAGTTACATGGGCGTGCGCTACGGTGTCACCGAAAAGACCGCCCGCCTGTTCATGCTCAAGGTAAGGGAGGCCATGGCGTCCAGCGGGAACCACCCGATGGACGGCACGGTGCACGTCGACGAGTTCGTGCTCGGCGGGGTCGAAAAGGGAAAGATAGGGCGCAGCTACGATGCCAAGAAAAAGAAGGCGGTCACGGCCGTGCAGCTTACCC
>NZ_MDGN01000081.1:0-338 GCF_002742365.1 Maribacter sp. 4U21 | reverse complement strand
CCATCGAACTGAGGGCACGTACCTTTCTTAGGTGTTCGTCCAGTTCCTCTTCGGGCACCTTCAGCTCCAGGGTATCCATGCTCGCATTGGCCTTCACGGGAGCCGAATCTATCGCCTGGGTATGCCCGCCCACCATACCCTTTTCCACGCACATGGCCAGCACCTTGGTGAAGACTTCCACGAACACCGCTTCCGGGAACAGTTGCCGCGTTCGGCTTATCGTACTGTGCCACGGAAGCTCTTCATCGATATCATAGCCTATGAAGAACAGGATGTCCAAACGCATCGAACAATGGTCGATAAGCTTGCGGTCGCTGATGATGTTCTCCAGATAGCCC
>NZ_MDGN01000080.1:0-5014 GCF_002742365.1 Maribacter sp. 4U21 | reverse complement strand
GGTTTCGAAGTAAGGCGGCTACCTACTCTCCCACTTGGTATAGCAGTACCATCGGCGCAAACGGTCTTAACTTCCCTGTGCGGAATGGTAAGGGGTGTGCCCCGTCGCCATGGCCACCTAAAAATTGAGTTGTCGGTTCTTGGTCCGTAGTGAGTCGTAGATAGGCTACCGACAGCTATGGACCGTCAACCGTCAACCGCGGCATTGCCGCAATTTTGTTGACATAATAAAGGAACAGGTACCCAAAAAGAAAGTAACGTCGTATCCGTTACGTCGAAGCGATACGTTCGTACAAGTAATGACGAAAAAGGAGTTGCACCCCCGTCCGGGGACGGGGGATGCGTGTGCGCAAGCCTGACGGGCAATTAGTACTACTCGGCTACGGACGTTACCGCCCTTCCACCTATAGCCTATCGACGTGGTCATCTCCCACGGCCCTTTAAAGAAATCTCATCTTGTGGCCGGTTTCGCGCTTATATGCTTTCAGCGCTTATCCGATCCCGACATAGCTACCCAGCAATGCCCCTGGCGGGACAACTGGTGCACCAGCGGTCGGTCCGACCCGGTCCTCTCGTACTAGGGTCAGATCCACTCAAATTTCTAACGCCCGCAGTAGATAGAGACCGAACTGTCTCACGACGTTCTGAACCCAGCTCGCGTGCCACTTTAATGGGCGAACAGCCCAACCCTTGGGACCTTCTCCAGCCCCAGGATGTGACGAGCCGACATCGAGGTGCCAAACCCCCCCGTCGATATGAGCTCTTGGGGGAGATCAGCCTGTTATCCCCGGCGTACCTTTTATCCTTTGAGCGATGGCCCTTCCATGCGGAACCACCGGATCACTATGCTCTTGTTTCCAACCTGGTCGACCTGTATGTCTCTCAGTCAAGCGCCCTTGTGCCATTGCACTCTACACACGATTGCCAACCGTATTGAGGGCACCTTTAGAAGCCTCCGTTACTCTTTTGGAGGCGACCACCCCAGTCAAACTACCCACCACGCACTGTTCTCTCCTTGGAGAGTTAGGCTTCAGACAAGCAAAGGCTGGTATTTCAACAATGACTCCACCACACCTGGCGATGCGGCTTCAAAGTCTCCCAGCTATCCTACACATTGCTTGACCGAAGTCAATACGAAGCTATAGTAAAGGTGCACGGGGTCTTTTCGTCCCACTGCGGGTAACCGGCATCTTCACCGATACTACAATTTCACCGAGCTCATGGCCGAGACAGTGTCCAGATCGTTGCACCATTCGTGCAGGTCGGAACTTACCCGACAAGGAATTTCGCTACCTTAGGACCGTTATAGTTACGGCCGCCGTTTACTGGGGCTTCAATTCAATGCGTCGCCGAAGCTAACATCTCCTCTTAACCTTCCAGCACCGGGCAGGTGTCAGGCCCTATACGTCATCTCTCGATTTTGCAGAGCCCTGTGTTTTTGATAAACAGTCGCCTGGACCTCTTCACTGCGGCCCCCCATACAGGGGGCGACCCTTCTCCCGAAGTTACGGGTCTATTTTGCCTAGTTCCTTAGCCATGAATCTCTCGAGCGCCTTAGAATACTCATCCCAACCACCTGTGTCGGTTTACGGTACGGGCTGCTTCACTCGCTTTTCTTGGAAGTCCATCCGCTGGATTATCACCTTGACCGTAGTCTCGGTGTACTATCGGGGCGTTACCGCTCCCTTCAACGTACAATTCCGTCTGTACGCACCAACTTCTCGCCTCCGTCACTTTTAGCGTGAGCAGGTACGGGAATATTAACCCGTTGTCCATCCACTACCCCTTTCGGGTTCGCGTTAGGTCCCGACTGACCCCCAGCTGATTAGCATAGCTGGGGAAACCTTGGTCTTTCGGCGTGCGGGTTTCTCGCCCGCATTATCGTTACTTATGCCTACATTTTCGTTTGTAGCTCCTCCAGCATCCCTCGCAGGTACACCTTCAACGGCACTACAATGCTCCCCTACCCCTCTATAAATAGAAGTCACGGCTTCGGTGATATACTTATGCCCGATCATTATCCATGCGGAACCGCTCGACCAGTGAGCTGTTACGCACTCTTTAAATGAATGGCTGCTTCCAAGCCAACATCCTGGCTGTCAATGCAGTTCCACCGCGTTATATCAACTTAGTATATACTTTGGGACCTTAGCCGGTGATCCGGGTTCTTTCCCTCTCGGACATGGACCTTAGCACCCATGCCCTCACTGCGCAGAAACATTTCATAGTATTCGGAGTTTGTCAGGAATTGGTAGGCGGTGAAGCCCCCGCATCCAATCAGTAGCTCTACCTCTATGAAACTATCTACACGCTGCACCTAAATGCATTTCGGGGAGTACGAGCTATTTCCGAGCTTGATTGGCCTTTCACCCCTACCCACAGGTCATCCCAAGACTTTTCAACGTCAACGGGTTCGGTCCTCCACTATGTGTTACCACAGCTTCAACCTGCCCATGGGTAGATCGCACGGTTTCGCGTCTACTACTACTGACTATGGCGCCCTATTAAGACTCGCTTTCGCTACGGCTCCGTTCCTGAAGAACTTAACCTTGCCAGTAAAAGTAACTCGTAGGCTCATTATGCAAAAGGCACGCCGTCACCCCGAAGGGCTCCGACCGCTTGTAAGCGTATGGTTTCAGGATCTATTTCACTCCGTTATTCACGGTTCTTTTCACCTTTCCCTCACGGTACTGGTTCACTATCGGTCTCTCAGGAGTATTTAGTCTTGGCGGATGGTCCCGCCGGATTCATACAGGGTTTCACGTGCCCCGCACTACTCAGGATACCACTATCTGAAAGTTCCTTACCTATACCGGGCTATCACCGTCTATGGCCAAGCTTTCCAACTTGTTCTAGTTCGTCACTCATCGAATATCGTGGTCCTACAACCCCGTTATTGCCGAAACAACAACGGTTTGGACTAATCCGATTTCGCTCGCCGCTACTATCGGAATCACTTTTGTTTTCTCCTCCTCCGGGTACTTAGATGTTTCAGTTCCCCGGGTTTGCCTCCTTGCGGATACTATATCTTCAATATAGTGGGTTGCCCCATTCGGATATCTACGGATCATATCGTGTGTGCCGATTCCCGTAGCTTTTCGCAGCTTATCACGTCCTTCTTCGCCTCTGAGAGCCTAGGCATTCCCCATACGCCCTTTTCCAGCTTGTCGCCAAACCTTCTTGTTTGCTTACTTATTATGTATTCGTACTCTTTTCTGTAATCGCACACCATAAGGCGTACGATCAAGATTCGTGTTTCTTTCTTTTTAGGTATATACGACACTAATGTCGTATATCCTGTTCCAATATGTCAATGAACGTTGTCGTGAGCCACGACTGGCAATTAAATCCAATCGGACCCAAACACAATACATGAAGATAAATTCATTATCTCCAGGCATTGCCTGGTGGAGAATATCGGAGTCGAACCGATGACCTCCTGCGTGCAAGGCAGGCGCTCTAGCCAGCTGAGCTAATCCCCCAATTACTAGTAGTTAGCAATCAGTAGTTAGTAGTTAGTACAACTACCACTCAACTTCTAGAATTTCCTGTTCAGTATTTCAGTCTCAATGAACGTTGCCCGGTTCTCCCTAAAAAACCCTTGGGCCCATTAGTAGTCCCAGGCAGACTCGAACTGCCGACCTCTACATTATCAGTGTAGCGCTCTAACCAGCTGAGCTATGGGACTGTCCCTACACTACAGCTCCATAGGAAGCATGTAACGTATTTACTTATATATCGTAATTGTGGAGCTGTTGTAGATAGTGATGATCAAAATCGAATTATAAATCGAAAAAACGGGACCGGGAACTTCTTCCGAAAAGGTCAGGGACCGTCCGCTGGGCGGACAATCTCTAGAAAGGAGGTGTTCCAGCCGCACCTTCCGGTACGGCTACCTTGTTACGACTTAGCCCTAGTTACCGATCTTGCCCTAGGCCGCTCCTTACGGTGACGGACTTCAGGCACTCCCGGCTTCCATGGCTTGACGGGCGGTGTGTACAAGGCCCGGGAACGTATTCACCGGATCATGGCTGATATCCGATTACTAGCGATTCCAGCTTCACGGGGTCGAGTTGCAGACCCCGATCCGAACTGTGACAGGTTTTGTAGATTCGCTCCGCCTTGCGACGTGGCTGCTCTCTGTACCTGCCATTGTAGCACGTGTGTGGCCCAGGACGTAAGGGCCGTGATGATTTGACGTCATCCCCACCTTCCTCACGGTTTGCACCGGCAGTCCCGTTAGAGTCCCCATCATGACATGCTGGCAACTAACGGTAGGGGTTGCGCTCGTTATAGGACTTAACCTGACACCTCACGGCACGAGCTGACGACAACCATGCAGCACCTTGCAAATTGCCCGAAGGAAAAGGCATCTCTACCCCTGTCAATATGCATTTAAGCCCTGGTAAGGTTCCTCGCGTATCATCGAATTAAACCACATGCTCCACCGCTTGTGCGGGCCCCCGTCAATTCCTTTGAGTTTCATTCTTGCGAACGTACTCCCCAGGTGGGATACTTATCACTTTCGCTTGGCCGCCCAGCACTCAAGGTGCCGGACAGCTAGTATCCATCGTTTACGGCGTGGACTACCAGGGTATCTAATCCTGTTCGCTCCCCACGCTTTCGTCCATCAGCGTCAGTATATGGTTAGTCAGCTGCCTTCGCAATCGGTGTTCTATGTAATATCTATGCATTTCACCGCTACACTACATATTCCGCCAACTTCACCATAACTCAAGACGACCAGTATCAAAGGCAATTCTACAGTTGAGCTGCAGACTTTCACCACTGACTTAATCGCCCGCCTACGGACCCTTTAAACCCAATAATTCCGGATAACGCTCGGACCCTCCGTATTACCGCGGCTGCTGGCACGGAGTTAGCCGGTCCTTATTCTTACGGTACCGTCAACAGGCTACACGTAGCCCTTTTTCTTCCCGTATAAAAGCAGTTTACTACCCATAGGGCATTCTTCCTGCACGCGGCATGGCTGGATCAGAGTCTCCTCCATTGTC
>NZ_MDGN01000079.1:0-16811 GCF_002742365.1 Maribacter sp. 4U21 | reverse complement strand
ACTTCTCGGCAAGGTCGCTGCAATATATCTTCATCGACCATATCAGCAGGGAGGCCAAGGTGACCACGGACAAATGGAAGGGGTACAGGCCCATCGCAAAGGTCTACGATATAAACCAGATAGAAAGCGCGAAGGGGGCCAACTTCAAGGCGCTGCATACCATGATACACCAGATAAAGTCATGGATTAGAACGACCTATTCATGGGTGAGCGACTTTCATATCAACAGGTATTTCAACGAGTTCTGCTTCAGGATAAACCGCTCCCAAAGCAAGGCGACCGTATTCAACAACCTGATAACTAAAATGGTCGGAAAAGAAAAAGTATACCAGTCCAAACTAATATGTAGTTAACTACTGACCTCTAAAAATTTAAATTTTTTTTGGAAGAAATTATATGATAAGAAAGAAATGAATAAGTATTTGGTTCCCGACCTACACTATTTTGAATACTATAGTTTATAAGAAATTAAAAGCCTCGGTTTTTGAAACCGAGGCTTTTGAATTTATTCCGCTCCTAAATAAATATATCTGTTCAACTGTTTAAAGTCAGCTCCAACAACAATGATGATATAGTAATATGTACCAGTTGGTAAGAAACCTGATTTTCCAAAGGAGTTGTTTGGCGCGAATCCGCCCCAATCATTTTTATAATCTTTTCCTTCGTAGACCATATTACCCCATCTATTAAATATCATAACATCAAAGTTATAGTCACAGTATTCAGCTCCTCTAATTTCGAACATGTCATTTACTCCATCTCCGTTGGCCGTTACAGCTTTACTTGATCCGTCCTGAATAAAGGCTACACAATCTCTATTGGTTGTTACGGTAAAGTCAACATAATATTTAAATTCTTCACCCGTAGATGTATAGGCAATTCTATATTCACCCAATTCCAAGCCTTCCGGAACAAAAATACTGCTGTCTAACATTACATCTCCTTCCGTAACTTCGAACACGCCATTTGTATCAAACCCTTCAGGAAGATAATCCACAAGATCAATAGCTTCGTCTTCAATACAAATGTCAATAGTGATTTCCTGTAATTGAGGTTGTAACACGAATATGATCTGCTTAAAAGAAGCTGTGTTGTCACAAGAGTCGGTTACATCCCACGTACGTATGATCATAAAATCCTCAGAGTCACTTGCATTTTGAATTTCTTCAGAGAACAGAACCTCATAATCTCCACTGCCACCGGTAAAGGTAAGTTGCGGATCCTCAGAAGTCTCATCTCCACAGAGACTGGTAATCTCTGCCTCAAAATCGCTCGATGCCAATGCTTCCTCGTCATCTATTATGGTTATCGTTGCATTACCGTCAATCACCGGAACAAAATCAGGAGCATTTAATAGATCCGCAAAAAATACTTCTGTACTTTCAATCAAGCAATCATCGATTATGACCACGTTAAAAGTTATGCTGGACTGTCCTTCAGCAAAGGCTAAAGTTCCGTTAGACGCTGTATAATCTACACCACCGGCAGTCGCAGTTGCTGTTCCACCACCATCATTAGTAGCGTAGTCAACGTTAAAGGCTGTAAAAGAACCTTGAACGCGAACCGTGACAGTTGCTACACCGGTCTGCTCATTGACTTGTAGGTCGTCTATATAGAGACCGTCATTCATTCCAGGTGCATCGTTATCGGTAATGGTACCTACACCTGTATCGTCGAGCATGTTCACACCGACTGGTGGAACGGCATCGAAGGTAAGTGCGATATCCAAGGTCTCCGTATTCTCTATGATTGTGTCGTCCACAATGTTGATGGTCACCAGTTGTGTATCCCCGGTTGCCGTACCGGCTGGGAAGGTCACAAAGGTATCGGTGTTCGCTACGGTATTGTCATCGGGACTGACAGCGGAACCATCGGCAATGTCAAAGTCCACGTTGAATCCACCCTGCACGTCCGCGTTCAGTGTTACGTCGAAGGTAGCGGTCCCCGCATTTTCATCGACCGTAAAGTCACTTACGGAAACACCGGTCCCCGCACCACCGTCGTTGTCGGTAATGGTACCGACACCGTTGGCATCCACGATATTGATAAGAGTTGTGGAGAGATTGGATAATTTACCTTCCAAGTTTTCTGTTTCTTCAATTATACTATCATCAATTATAGGAACATTTATAACATGTGATTCGCCATCGTTTCCAGTAAAAGTAATAGTTCCCGAGCTGCCCGTGTAATCTTCAGCTTCTGTTGCAGAACCATCTAAAAGGTTATAATCAATAGTAAAGCTGTTTTGAAGATTTCCATTTAAGGAAACTGTAAAGTTTGCGGTTCCAACATCCTCGTTTACGGTAAAATCGTTAATCGAAACTCCTTTGTTGGCACCATTGTCATTATCTGTTATGGAAACAGAAACGCTAGCCGTAGCAGAAACAGCTGGTGTGTCATGTGCGAAATTCACTGAGAAAGACTCGCTTGGTTCAATTAGATTATCGTCCGTAATGGGAATTATAATATCAAAAGAAGTGATATCCTCCGTCGCAAGGGTATACGTTTCGGATACCGAAGAATAATCTTCTCTCGCAAGAGCTGAGACGTTACTTGTGCTATAATTGATAGTTGCTCCTGGTCTATACGTACCCTCAATACCAATGGTTAGTACGGCCAAGCCAATATCTTCCGGTACTGTAAGACTTTGAACGGTTATGCAAGATTATAAGAAGTATCCAGTTCAACATTTATGTCTACATTTGCTATTGCAACGGTTCCGTTAGTATCGGTGATCTCACATGTTAAACTATCTGACCCGCTGTAATAGGCATCCAGCGTGTATTAAATGAAATCATCTAAGGGATTGGATGGCGTTCCATTCTTATTAACGGAAGCTGTACCATTTGTTGGGTTAGATAGTATTGTTAAAGCGGTATTTTCTTGTGGACCGTCTAGCCCAAAATCATCATTGCTCAGTACATCAAAAACATTGTTGGTAGTGCCTTCGTGGATTGTGTAGGTATCATCGATTGCCGTTGGTAAATTATCTGGTTTTACGTTAAGCGTTACTGTTGAAGTGTTACATACGGCTGCATTAGGAGCTGGTAGACAAACTTCAACTTCAAAAACGTCTGTACCTGCAAAACCAGGATTTGGAGTGTAGGTAAAAGTACCATCAGCGTTAACGACTACAGTTCCGTTTAAAGGTGTAACACTAGTAAAATAGCAATATGAAGACCCAGCAGGAACATTATCATTTGCTCCCACATCACCATTAAAAATTGCGCCAAACTCCGAATCAAATATATCATCAACGGCGTAAGTTTGCATTAGGAAAAATTTACCATCTCCATTATCAAGAGAGGCGGATAAATATCTAATGGAAGTAGTCGTTGAGCCTATTGGCGCTAAATCTGATAATTTAAAGAGACCAATTCCTATAATCTGTCCGTTATCATTATTTCTTCCGCTACTCCAATAATCAGAGTTTGGTAATGGAACATCTTGCGGTTTGACTCCTGTCAAGTTTCCTTGATTTCTTACAAAGGTACTGCCCAGTAATACCTCTGGACCACCACCAACTGGCATGCCATATAATTCTAAATACTAACAGTTATTGCTACCTCTTTCGGTAACTGCTAAAATCCCATCAGGATTTGATGGGATTCCTGGACTATAAGTGATTGTCTGAATCTGAGAATTCGTTGTGGATGCCGCAGCCAGATTACCGCAGAAATTATCTCCATTACTATTTGATTCAAAATAATGATTTAGATTTCCTGACTGGTAAGCCTTGATAGCTTCGCTTTCCCAATTTGATGCATTACTTGCTCCTACTATTTGGGTACCGTTCTGCCAAATATGATTTCCGCTGTGACCTCCGGGTCCTAAGCGCGTCATTTCATAGGTAGAGGGGACTACAAAGGTATTTTATATAGCCCCATCTATTTCAATGAAATCCAGTGTAGCGGGGTCATCAAATGTAGTCTGAGTATCTGACCAATTAAACGTAACACCAGAGGAAATTCCTGGAGCGTTAATTTCTGTTTGGAAACCTAGTGATATTAGCACGAAAAGTACCAGACCTACTAAGGTTGATTTCTTTCTTTTCAATTGCTTGTTGCGCGGAATGTTGCATAGCTTAAAATTTGATGAGATTTTAGATTGGGAAACTGAAAATCTCTAATTTGGGTTTTGATTCTTTAAGTTAAATTTTTAACATCAAATAAAGGACTAAGTCTTCAGTTCCCATAGCTAATTGGTTTAAGGGTGCATTTTGTCGATAGCGAACAAATCTTTCGGTGAAGTGTAAATTTTGATAGATTAAGGAAAAAGCCCAAGAACTTTCAAGTGTCGGTGGGTGGTCTAAAATATAGTTTGAACTGAATTTGTTTTTAGACAAATTCAGTTGGAAATCAACTCTTTGTATGTTCTGATGAGAAGGTGTCAGTATGATTTTATAGCAACAAAAAGTCCTTTTCAACCTAATTTGAAAAGGACTTTTTTATATATAGACGCTCTCGCGGAATAGTTTCTTTATGTACGTTGCAAAACTAATTTTTAGATGTATGACCCACGTTAAATAAAAGTGAAATCTGGATTAATAAATATCGGGATTCTTGATAATATCTTGCGCTCTATTTTTAAGTTCTTGAAGCTCGTCTTTATCTTTCTTATGCAGTAAATTCATCATCATTGCCATGCGGTTGTTATTGTTAAAATGCTCTTTTTTCTCATCTAAAAAGTTCCAGTACAAAGAGTTAAAAGGACAAGCGTTTTCTCCTATTTTTTTAGTGTGACTATAATCACATTTAGTGCAATAATTACCCATCTTATTGATGTAATTAGCGCTACTTACGTAAGGTTTTGTGGCTACGATACCGCCATCGGCAAACTGGCTCATTCCTCTAGTATTGGTGATTTCCACCCATTGGATGGCGTCTATGTATACCCCTAAGTACCATTTATCTACCTCATCCGGGTCTATTTGAGTTAAGAGGGCATAATTGCCTATAATCATTAAACGTTGAATATGATGGGCGTAGGCTTCGTCTAAACTTTGGCCTATGGCATGCTTCAAGCAGTTCATCTTTGTTTTTCCCGTCCAAAAGAAATCGGGTAGGGGATTCTTGTTCTCTAGACTATTCATCTGTGCATATTCCGGCATTTCTTTCCAATATATACCTCGCATATATTCTCGCCAGCCCAAGATTTGCCGTATAAAACCTTCTACCTGCGAGATATCTATTTGCGAGCTATGCTCATAGTAATGGTCCAGTACGGCGTTAATCACCTCTTTTGGAGCTATTATTTTGGTGTTCATGGCAAAGGAAAGTCGGGAATGAAATAAAAATTTCTCTTCCGTATGCAGCGCATCTTGATAATCGCCAAAGTGGACTAAGAGATTTTCACAGAAATAATTAAGTGTGGCCAAACAATCTTCTCTGCTAGTGGGCCAATTAAATTTGGTCGTATCAATTTCTCCAAACGATACTATGGCCGCGCTGTTAATTTCGTCAACTACTTTATGTGCATCTTGCCCAAAAGTTAATGCTTTTGGTATGCCCGGTGTGCCTTTCCACTTTTTACGGTTGCTATGGTCAAAATTCCATTTACCCCCTTCAGGTTGTCCGCCAACAATCATGATATCATGTTTTTTTCGCATCATACGATAAAAATTCTCCATGATCAATTGCTTTTTCCCTTCGAAAAAGTTTTTAAGTTCATAACGTGTGGTGTAAAAGTGTTCGGTGTCTACCGAAGCGGTTTCCGTTTTTAGGCGTTTGCAAATACCTTTTAACTGGATGTCTAGACGGTATTCATCAGGTAATTGGTATTCAAATTTGGCTGCGCTTGTAGCTTCAATATTTTTCTGTATAATTTTTTCTAAATCATGCAGATTGTTATTGTCACTAATTTTGTAGTATATAAAATGATGTCCCTTTTTAGACAGCTCATCGGAAAAGCTACGCATGGCCAGGAAAAATGCGGTAATTTTCTGTATATGATGTTTTACATAGTCAGTTTCCTGTCTCATTTCTGCCATGAGATACGTAACGTTTTCATCGACTTCATTGAACCAAGAATGGTTTTGGTTCAGTTGGTCACCAAGAATTAAGCGAAGTACTTTCACGAATATTAATTTTTTAAATGTTTTAGAACAAGGTTTCTTGTAACCATAGTTTTTGAAATTTACCATTAGCATCATACATGCTAGCTTGTCTTGGAATATTGAATCTTCTGTTCCTAGGGTCATTTCCCACTCCGCTATTGTACATCCAATTGCCCCAATTACTATGTACATCGTAATCAATTAGCATGCTTTCAAAATACGCCGCCCCAACACGCCAATCTTGTTCAAGTTCCTTGGACCAAAAACTAGCTACGTTCTGCCTACCGCGGTTACTCATCCACCCGGTTAGGGCAAGTTCCTTCATATTTGCGTTCACAAAGGGTTCCTTGGTATTTCCCTTAATCCAATTTTCTTTTGCTTCGATGGAATTCTCCCATTGGTAATCAGCGTTGAGGATTCCTCCTAGGTAAAAAATCTTATTTTGATGTTTTAGGGAGACGTACTTAAAATAATCGCGCCAAATGAGTTCAAAAATCAACCAATAGGTATCTTGGTTTTTAATGACCTCCTTTTCAAATTTTTTCACTTGCCAGTAAATAGTCCTCGCCGATATACTGCCGTTTGCCAACCAAGCCGAAAGTTTGGAACTGTAGTCCTTTCCGATTAGCCCGTTCCTGGTCTTTTTATAATAGGCAAGTTTTTCTGTTTTCCAGAAGTACGATGCTATTCTATTATTGGCCTCGTCTTCCCCACCTTGAAATGGAAAAGCGGTACGGGAATCCGTTGAAAAGTCTCTTAATCCTAAATCATGAAGTGTTGGTATTTTTGTTGTGGTTTCAATAAGGTTGGTAGGTTCTTTTGGTTCGGGAGACGGATAAATCGATTTAATTTGGACATATTTTTCACATTTCTTCCTGAAGGTGGTAAAAACATCCGGAATTTTTTCGAAGCCGTCGTACGGTATATCATCCGGATGAAAGAGAAACTGACCAAAGGATTCATCAAAATTGACCAGTGCTGGAACACTGGCTATTACTGCATCAAAAACGTCGATTTCTTCTGGAGTCCACTCTTTTTGAAGAAAAATATTATTAATCTCGTTTTCCTTGACCAGTTTGGGAAGCACAACTTCCGGTTTATCATGAAATACGAAGAGGGTAACGTTTAGTTGTTTAAGATTGGCGCGTAGGTTGGTAATGGTCTCCATTAGGAACTTGGCACGGTATTTTTCCGTTTTTTTAAATCCAAAATTATCTACTTCGTAATGTCTTGGGTCAAAACAATATACGGCTATAACCTTCTTGCCATTCATGGCCTTGATCAATGATTCATTATCAGTAACCCTAAGATCATTCCTAAACCAGATGAGATTGTTCATTATATATTATTTATCGGCTTTAACCATTTTATTTCTACGACACCTCTTGCTGCAATATTTTACGTGAGCCCAGTTCTTTTCCCACTTCTTTCTCCAATTAAAGGGTAGGCCACACGTAGCACAGGTTTTGCTAGGCAAGTCACTTTTTTTATAGCCCATCTAGTACGGATCTTGTTTCTTGGTCCGGTTTGGCATAGGAAAGTCTATCCAGTATTTTCGGTAAGGCATAGCCATCTAGCCCTATGCTCGTTACAGTATCCGCTTTGTCTAATTGTACCCAACCATCTTTATGAATAATTTCTTCCGGTAGGTACAGGTGTTCTATTTTACCAATTATCAATATGCACCCGTTCTCTTTTATTTCGTATTCATTTTCATAACTACAGCCTATCTTTATGGTACTTTCCTTTACGTAAGGTGCTTTAAAATCGTCTAAATATTCTTCGGAGAGTCCGGTTTTCGCAAATTCTGAAACTCCTTTGTCATATTTTGCCGCGGTTTGGTGCGCTTGCTTAAAGTTGTTCTTGGAAACTTGATTTACAGTGAAATATCCCGTTGCCTTAAAATTATCATAGGTGTCCCTTCGCACGGTCAGGGGCCTTAACACAAAACCCAACATGGGCGGGTTGCTTCCAATATGTACTATAGAGTTGAAAATAGCCAAGTTGCTTTCCCCTTTCTCATTACAGGTAGCCAATAAATTTGAAGACCTATATCCGCTGCAACTATTTATAAGGTTCGCCTTGAATCTACTTTGAAGATAAGAAAAATGGACGGTATTAAAATGTTTCAAACGATTCTATTTTTGTTTATCAAATTTATAAAAAAGCTAAACATTTTAAAGTTAAATTTTACACAAATACGAACTGTCAATAGCGTTTTATAGTTCATTTTGTCCGTTTATATTTCTTATTTTAGCGATTGAACCAATCTAGGACATCACTCCATTTTTTATGAAACAGACCCCAAAGAATATAGCCATTATAGGATCCGGCCTAGTGGGTTCTTTACTTGCTATTTATCTAAGAAAATACGGCCATAGTATTACTGTTTTTGATCGTAGGCCAGATATAAGAGGGATAGAATTCTCCGGACGGTCCATCAATTTAGCCATGAGTAATAGGGGGTGGACAGCATTGGAGGAAGTGGGTATAGCAGAGGATATAAGAAAAATAGGTATTCCGCTCGATAAAAGGGCTATGCACGTAGTTGGCAAGGAAGAGTACTATCAAAAATACGGGAAAGAGGGGGAGGCCATTTGGTCTATCTCCAGAGGCGTTCTCAATAAAAGGATGATCGATTTAGCTGAAACGGCCGGGGTTCATTTCAGGTTTGAAGAAAAGGTTTGGGATATAGATTTGCCGGAAGCGAAAATTTATACGGGGGCTTCGGAAAAGAGTGAATGGAAATCATACCAATATGAGATGGTTTTTGGGTGTGATGGAGCTTTTTCCCGGGTAAGGCATAAAATGCAACGAAGGAGCCGGTTTGATTATTCTCAAGATTTTATAGATGTAGGGTACAAGGAATTGACCATTCCGCCGAACACCGGCGGAACCCATAAATTAGATAAACACTCTTTTCATATATGGCCAAGGGGCAAATTTATGCTTATTGCCATGCCTAATCTGGACGGTAGTTTTACCTGTACCCTGTTTCTTCCTTTTGAAGGGGACATATCCTTTAAAAAGCTTACCACCAGAGCGGAGGCCAAGCATTTTTTTAAGACGTATTTCCCTAATGTCAGCAAGGATATAGAAAACTTAACGGAGGACTTTTTTAACAATCCCACAAGCGCCATGGTTACCATGAAGTGCTATCCTTGGACGTATTGGGACAAGGTGGCCTTAGTTGGTGATTCTGCCCATGCTGTGGTTCCCTTCTATGGACAAGGAATGAATGCAGGCTTTGAGGATATTTATTGTTTAAACAACATCATTGGTAAATTTGGGGACGATTGGGAGGCTATTTTTAGAACCTACCAAGAGGAGCGAAAACCTAATGCCGATGCCATTGCAGAATTAAGCTATAGAAATTTTATAGAGATGAGCAGTAAAACTGCTGATAGCAATTTTTTATTACAAAAGAAGATTGAAAAGCATTTTGCCGATAAATACCCAGATAAATGGATTCCTGTGTACTCCCGTGTTACTTTTTCTAATAGGCCTTACGCTGAAGCCTTGTCCATTGGGGACAACCAAGAATTGATTATGAAGCAGATTATGCAAATACCAAATATAGCCGACATTTGGGATTCGATGGAGGTTGAAAATAAGATTTTGGATTTATTATCTTAATCTTTCATTTCTGTTCTTCGCATTGGCATGCCGTCAATTAGCTCAAAAATAGTTTCCGTTTTAATGGGGTAAGATTCCTTGAATTTTACACCTCCATCTTTACCTAGTAATATAACCCCGTTAAAAGAGGATTCAATAGGACGGTTACTCTTTAATCGAAGACGTACTCCTTCGCTATTAAAGAACGAACCATTTGAGTACAGAAATAGCAGCAGTGCCCGCTCCTTAACCTCTTTTTCTAACGATTTGAAAACTTGTATTGCGGATTTTGCTTTGATAAGCTTTTGGTCACTATCGGCAAAGATGAGTATCCTGTTTATCCATTTAAAATCGGCCATATCTTGCGAGTATAGCATAAAGCAAATAGCATAAATGATTGTGAAACAAAAAGTCTTTTTGGAATACATGTACATCAATATAAACAAAAAAGCCATCCTTTTAAAGATGGCTTTACTATTAAATTTTCTATGCTCTTATAATTTAGCGAACATTTTTTGCATTTTTTCTGATTCTTCTTCCGCCAAGGCAGGGTCAACCAAAATTCTACCACTGTGTTCGTCCGTGATTATTTTCTTACGAGAAGCAATTTCTACTTGTACTTGAGGCGGTATTGTAAAAAATGAACCCCCAGAAGCTCCTCTTTCGATGGGAACAACCGCTAGGCCGTTTTTAACGTTATTACGTATACGGGCGTAGGCCTTGACCAAACGTTCTTCTATTTTATCTTGGAATTTTATAGATTCCTCCAATAGTGCTTTTTCTTCTTTCTCGGTTTCTGCAAGAATAGCATCTAGCTCTCCTTTTTTATGTTTAAGGTGTGCTTCGCGTTCGCTTAAACGCTCCTTTGTTTCAGAAATAACCTCTTTCTTTTGGTCTATCTGAGCTTTGAATTCCTTGATGTTTTTTTCAGCTAGTTGTATTTCCAACTCCTGAAATTCAAGTTCTTTACTTATAGAGTTGAATTCTCTACTGTTGCGGACATTTTTCTGCTGCTCCGTGTATTTCTTGATTAAAGCTTTTGCTTCCTCGATTAGATTTTTCTTAGCACCTATTTCAAAATTGATTGTTTCTAAATCGGTTTTAAGTTTATCCATTCTAGTTTTTAGGCCTAGGACGTCATCTTCCAAATCTTCAACTTCCAAAGGTAACTCACCGCGAACGTTGCGTATTTCATCTACTCTAGAGTCAATTAATTGCAGGTCATATAAAGCTCTTAATTTTGCTTCTACAGATGAATCTTCTTTTTTTGCCATACTTAAAAATACTTGATAGGATTTGTTAAACTTTCCGATAAACGGATTGCAAAATTAGGAATTTTTTTTGTAAGATAATCAACTAATAGCGTTTTTGTAAACTGCTCAGTTTCAAAGTGTCCAATATCCGCAATTACCATTTGTTTTTCCGCTTCGTAAAATTGATGGTATTTTATGTCGGACGTGACAAATACATCTGCCTTGGCTCGCTTTGCCGCACGTATTGCGAACGCTCCGCTACCTCCTAGAACGGCCACTTTTTTGATAGGCTTCCCAAGGAACTCGGAATGTCTTACGACCGATGCGTTCATTTTGTCCTTAAGAAAGGTCATGAAAGCTTCTTCGGTTTGTGGCTCGTCCAGTTCACCTATCATCCCCATACCAATATGTTGGTTGGTGTTTTCCAGTGTTGTTACTTCATAAGCCACTTCCTCATAAGGATGGTTCTCTTTTAGGGAAGTTAAAATCTTATACTCGTTCATTTTTGGATAAGTAAGAGATATCATTACCTCTTCTTCGATATGTGTTTTTCCTTTTTCTCCTTTTAGCGGATTGGTGTTTTCTCCAGGCCTAAAACTTCCTTTGCCTATAGTTGTAAAACTACAGTTGTCGTAGTTTCCAATAGTGCCGGCTCCTGCTTTAAATAATTCTTCTCGTAGTTGGTCTGCGGCGGCGATAGGTACGTAGGTGACCAATTTTTTGATCGTTCCTACTTGAGGAATTAATATTTGTATATTTCCTAATCCTAAAACTTCGCAAATTTTTGCATTTACACCCTTAAAAGAATTGTCCAAGGCCGTATGAGGAGCGTAAATGGCTATATCGTTCCTAATGGCTTTTAAAACCGTACGCTCCACGTAATTTCTACCGGTCAGCTTTTTTAGCCCTTCAAAAATTATAGGGTGAAAGCTTATAATAAGGTTACAGTGGTTCGCTATCGCTTCATCGACAACATGTTCTAAGGTGTCAAGCGTCACTAGTATGCCGTTGACCTTCATATCTTTGTCACCAACGAGAAGGCCCACATTATCGAAGTCCTCTGCATAATCTAGTGGGGCCAGGTCTTCTAATATTTCTATAACGCCATTTACTGTCATTTTCAATAAAATATAAGGTCATCAAAGATAAAATATTATATTTTCGTTCTGATGCAACTGTTGAGAAAACTTCTTTTTCCCATTTCCTTGATTTATGCCCTAGTTGTACGTGTTAGGAACCTATTCTATGATGTAGGCCTATTTAAATCAACAAGCTATGAAACACCCATAATTTGCGTTGGTAACCTCAGTGTTGGTGGTGCCGGTAAGACGCCCATGGTAGAGTTTTTGATTAGAAGACTCCAAAAGGAAAATAAGTTGGCCGTATTGAGTAGAGGGTATAAACGTAAAACATCAGGTTTTATAATAGCAAACACCAATACAGAGGTCGAGGATATTGGTGATGAACCCTTTCAGATATTTAATAAATTTCAAAACGTAAGTGTTGCGGTGGATGTCGATAGAAGAAACGGCATAGCTCGACTTGATAAAACAGTTAATCCAGATATTATTATACTGGATGATGCTTTTCAACATAGACGCGTAAAGCCTTCACATAACATTTTACTTACTGCATATAACAATTTATATGTAAATGATTGGTACCTACCCACTGGCGATTTGAGGGATAGTAAATATGCTTCCCAAAGAGCGGATTTAATCGTCATAACCAAGTGTCCAGCTTCTATTTCTAAAAAGGAGAAAAATACGTTACGGTCACAAATTAACCCAAGAGCACATCAGAAGGTTTTATTCTCTTATTTGGAGTATGATAGTAAACTGTATAGCGGAAAAGACGAAATTTATTTAGAGTCGCTCAAGGATAAAAAAGTTACCCTTGTCACGGGCATTGCCAATCCACAACCATTATATCAATACGTAGTAACCAAAGGGTTGAGAGTAGAGCACTTGTCATTTGCGGACCATCATTTTTTTACGGAAAATGAGCTGAAGTCGTTAAGAACAAAAAATATAATCATTACTACAGAAAAGGATTATATGCGTTTAGCTGGCAAGATTGAGAACCTTTACTATCTATCGATAAAACATGCTTTTTTTCCAGAAGATTCGACTGTAATAGAAAAGTATTTGAGTGCAATTACGAAGTAGAGTTCTGAATTTTCTTATCAAAAATGTTCTCCCCTATTTTTTGATAGAAAATTTCCGGTTTAAATGGCTTGGTGACCACATCGTTACAACCTGCCGCGTAAAAACTCTCCAAACTATCATCCAATGAAATAGCCGTAAGCGCTATAATCGGGGTTTGTTGGTCAAAATCACGTATTTGTATCGTTGCCTCTTCGCCACTGATTCCAGGCATGTGGATATCCATTAAAATGGCATCATAAACATTTTCCTTTGCAAGCACAACGGCCTCTTCGCCATTGCTGGCAATATCACTGGTAATATCTTTTTTGGTAAGCATCTTCTTAGTGATAACCTGGTTAATTTTATTGTCCTCAACAATCATTAAATGTAGACCTTTAAAATCGTAATCTCTCTGTGTAATTTCGAAATCAACGGCATCAACAAGGTCTTCCAAGCTCTTCATGTCCACTTCAAAGAAAAAAGAACTGCCCTCGCCAAGACTACTTTTGAGCTGAATTTTACTACCGAACAGTTTTAACAAGCTTTTTACGATAGTAAGGCCAAGACCAGTACCTCCATATTCTCTGTTTATCTGAATAGAGCCCTGTTCAAACCCTTCAAAAATGCTTTGCTGTTTTTCTTTGGAAATACCGATCCCGTCATCTTTAACCTCAAAATAGATTTTTACCTCCTCGTTTTCTTTTTTGAGCAGTTTGGCAATTACGGTTACCTCTCCGTCTTTGGTGAATTTTATAGCGTTCCCTATAAGATTCATAAAAACTTGGGACAGCTTTAGAGGGTCACTCATCAAGTGGCTCGGAATGTCCGCGTCGTAATCCAATATTATTTGTGTGTTGTTGGCTTTGGCGCTTTGCTGGAGGGAATCAATTACCTCATTGATAATCTTTTTCAAATTGAACTCCATGTTCAATGGCTCTAGCTTATTGGCATCAATTTTATTGATGTGAAGAATATCATTTATAAAGTTCAAAAGATAATCTCCAGAAAATTTTAATGCCTTCAGATGTTCTTTTTGATGGTCGGATGGATTTTCCTCTAAGAGTAAATGTGTAAGACCCGTTACCGCATACAATGGGGTTCTGAGCTCATGACTAACCGTGGACAAAAAGTTGGTTTTAGCTTCCATGGCCTGGACCGCCCCATCCCTAGCAACCTGAAGTTCTTTATTTTTGGTTTGTAAGAGATCGTTAGTTTTTAATTTTATCTGGTTGTTGCGATATAGGGAAACCGCCAAAAGTGTTATGATAATCAGGAAGGCTGAGGTTAATATTGCCGTTATTTCAGACCTGTTTTGAGACTCGGTTAGTTCTTGGATTTTATCTTCCTGTCTTATGATTTCCTCTGTTTTAAAATCATCCCGTATTTTATCGGCCGTCTTTGCTTCCAGTTTCAACTTTTCAATATTGAATATGGAATCTTTTATTTCAAGCAGATTTCTATTGTTCGCTAAGGACTTATTGTACAGTCCTAATTTCTCATATACTTCTGTCAAGAGTTCATTAGCTTCTCTGATTTCCATAAAAAAACCATTCTTATTGGCCAATTCCAATGCATTTTCACCATTTTTTGCACTTTCTTCGAAATCTTCGGTACTTAGACCAAGTTCTGCGAGTCCAAGATAAGCTTGCGTAGATAGGTAGTCTTTCTCGTAGATGTCTGTATTTACGACAAGTGAGTTTAAATTTTTTGAAGCACTCTCGTACTTTTCCAAATTCATGTAAACTCGAGCTTCCGTCAAGAGAATGTTATTGAAAAAATTACGGTCATTATTTAATTGTTTGGCCTCATTTAGCATAAAAAGGGCCTGAAAATTCTGATTGCTACGGTAAAGCAAAATAGCCTCTATGTACTTGTGTATGGCATCTCCATATGGGTAGGCAATATCTTTTAGTAGTACACTAGCTCTATCCCAATAAAACTGGGTGTCAGCTTCCTTCTCTAATTTTAGGTATAAGAGTGCTAGCTCATGGTAACTGTCTATAAGCGACTTGATATCTTCATTTTTCTCTGCCTCCTCCGAAGCCTTATCCAAAGTTTCTAAAGCTTGATCTATCTTATTCTGGTTCCTTAATTTTCGAGCTTCGTTGAAGTAGGGGGAAATATCCTTGTACGGAATGGAATCTTGTGCGTAAAACGGGACTGCCATTACCGTGAGTAACAATAGTAAAATAAAATTCCTAAGGCTTTTATGTAATGAAGAGAATTTCAAATGTATTCTTTGTTGTTCATAAAATGTATCAGGTCAATAATTCTACTGCTGTAGCCAGTTTCATTATCGTACCAGCCTATAATCTTAACCATTTTTCCTATTACGGACGTCATCTGAGAATCAAACGTACAAGAATGGGAACTATTGTTTATATCAATAGATACTATAGGGTCTTCCGTATAATATAATATATTTTTCAATTCGTTTTCTGCCGACTTTTCAAAAGTATCATTTATTTCCTTAATAGTAATATTCCTTTTTACATTGAAAGTAATATCTGTCAAAGAACCATTAGGGACAGGAACCCGGATACCACAGCCACCGATTACATCCGCTAAATCCGGAAAAATGCGGGTTAAGGCTTTTGCTGCTCCCGTGGTAGTAGGAACTATGGATTGAGATGCCGCCCTGGCCCTCCTTAAATCCCGATGCGGTTGATCATGCAAACTTTGATCGCTCGTGTAAGAGTGAATTGTTGTAATATAAGCCTGTTCTATACCACATAGATCATTGATGACTTTTATCATTGGTGCCGCATTGTTCGTGGTACACGAGGCGTTCGATAGTATTGCATCTTCCTTTGTTATGGTGTTTTCGTTAATGCCATAAACAATCATTTTAATGGCCTCGTCCACAGGTGGAACTGATAATATAACTTTCTTAGCACCGTTTTTTAAATGAAAGTCCAGACTTTCCCTTGTCTTGAATTTACCTGAACATTCTACAACTATATCAACCTTTTGATCGCTCCAATTTATCTCTCTGGGATGGTTGTGGTTGGTAAGTTTTATCGCTTTTTTTTCTAGAATGATGTGTTCTTCATCAAAAGAGATGGCCGAATTCATGATACCATGGATGCTATCGTATTTCAATAAATGTGATAGTGTTTTGGAATCCGCCAAATCATTAATGGCCACCACGTTGAGATTAGGGTGATGCTGAATGAGTCTAAACAATGTACGGCCAATACGACCAAAGCCATTGATACCTATGTTAACTGTTCCCATGGCATAAAATTAAGGCTTTAAAAGCAGCTAAAGGCTTTAAATATTAAACTTGACGGGTATGCGAATCTTAATGAATATGTTTATGTGCTTTGTAGGAAGAACGCACCAAGGCACCGCTTTCTACATGTCTAAAACCCATTTCTAAGCCTATTGTCTCGTATTTCTTAAATTGTTCAGGAGTAATAAATTCTTTTACGGGCAAGTGTTTTTTTGAGGGTTGTAAATATTGCCCAATGGTGACGATGTCCACATTTGCATTTCGTAAATCTTGCATGGTGGCAATTACTTCTTTCTCTAACTCGCCAAGGCCCAACATAATACCGGATTTTGTCCTATTAATACCACTGGCTTTTAAATAGCGCAAGACTTCAAGACTACGTTCGTATTTGGCCTGTATGCGCACTTCTCTCGTAAGTCTCTTTACGGTCTCCATGTTGTGGGAAACTACTTCTGGTGCAACTGCTACAATACGATCAATATGTCTTTCTATACCTTGAAAATCCG
>NZ_MDGN01000078.1:0-44497 GCF_002742365.1 Maribacter sp. 4U21 | reverse complement strand
GTGCCTCCAGGAATCGAACCAGGGACACATGGATTTTCAGTCCATTGCTCTACCAACTGAGCTAAGGCACCATTATTATCAATATTTCAATTTTCTATTTAACTTCTTGGCTTTTGGTAAAACCAAGCACATGGATTTTTTGTCTCCCGATACTTCGGGACTCAACAACTGAGCTAAGGCACCATGTCGCTATAAGCGGCTGCAAATATAATTTCAATTTTACGATATACAAACAAAATCACGAAAAAAGCCTTGTGTTTTTTTGTTTTAAGCTCTTCCCATACTTCAAATTAAAAATTAACCTAGTGACGAAAAAGTTAATATACTGTTTGCATGACGAATAAGAGTTGATGCGAGCACAAATGTAACACCATTGTTTTTTCATAAAATCTTCTTAATAAAATCTAAATGCCCGAGGTGCTTATCTATTTAATTCGCTATTTTAGGGCGAGTCATTTAAAAAAGACACGGTATCCACTCTTTTTTGAATGCTGACTAGAACTAACGAACACGCCCTAGTCGCTTTAAGCTATGTTTTAAAAGGACAAGGGGACAATAACTTAATAACACTAGATGAAAAGAAGAGACTTTGTACAATTATCGGGAATGGGCGCAGCCTCACTCTTGGTGCCAGCTAGTTTGATGGGAAATAACATTCAGGCAGAAGCACTGCTGGAGCCAGGCATGGATGTTATAGTTAAGAAACGCATGGCAGATGTAGCACTCAATACCGCAAAATCGATGGGGGCCACCTATGCGGATGCTAGAATAGGTAGATACTTGAACCAATATGTCTTTACAAGAGAGGACAAGGTACAAAATGTGGTTAATACAGAATCCTTTGGAATCGGTATACGGGTCATCGCTAATGGGACTTGGGGTTTTGCCTCCACCAACAGTGTTACTGAGGATGGTATCAAAAAAGCGACACAACAGGCTGTAGCTATCGCGAAGGCAAATTCTAAGATTCAGACAGAGCCCGTTAAATTGGCTCCCGTGCAAGCGCATGGTGAGGTATCCTGGAAAACGCCTATTCAAAAAGATTTTAAAGAGGTTCCGGTTTCCGAGAAAGTAGATTTACTTTTAAATGCAAACGCGGCCGCTATGGATAATGGCGCCAATTTCGTAAACTCTGCATTGTTCATGGTGAACGAGCAAAAGTATTTTGCCTCAACGGACGGTTCTTATATAGACCAGGATGTACACCGTATATGGCCTACTTTCGGCGTTACTGCGGTCGATAGGGAAGCGGGTAAGTTCAAGACTAGACAGGCCATGAGTGCCCCGATGGGTATGGGTTATGAATATTTGGACGGTCTGGCTTCCGAAAAACTGGAAGGTCCGGCAGGTATCACTCTATATAGAAAGAGTTATGATATTGTGGAGGATGCGGTACAGGCCGCTAAACAGGCAACACAAATGCTCACGGCAAAATCAGTGGATCCCGGGAAATATGATTTGGTCTTAGAGCCTAACCATTTAGGGTTAACGATCCATGAATCTGTTGGGCATCCTTTGGAACTGGACAGGGTGCTCGGTTACGAAGCAAACTACGCGGGTACAAGTTTTGCAACGTTGGACAAGTGGAAATCCGGTGACTTTAACTACGGTAGCGATATTGTAAACCTTGTTGCCGATAAAACCATGGAGGGTAGTCTTGGTGCTGTCGGTTATGATGATGAAGGAGTAAAATGCAAACAGTGGGATTTGGTCAGGAACGGAACATTGGTAAATTACCAGGCCATTCGTGATCAAGTGAACATTATTGGCCAGAATGAATCCCATGGATGTTGTTATGCCCAAAGTTGGAACGATGTGCAATTCCAAAGAATGCCCAATGTATCATTAGAGCCGGGTAAAGAAAAATATTCCATTTCCGAAATGATAAAGGATGTTGAAAAAGGAATCTATATCGCGGGAAGAGGCTCTTACTCTATCGACCAACAACGGTATAACTTCCAGTTTGGAGGTACTGTTTTCTATGAAATTAAAGATGGTAAAATAGTGGGTATGCTAAATGACGTGGCATATCAGTCCAACACGCAAGAGTTCTGGAACTCCTGCGCAAAGATTTGTGATGAAAGCGATTACAGGATGTTCGGTTCCTTCTTTGACGGTAAAGGACAGCCATCACAGATAAGTGCGGTATCCCATGGTAGTTCTACCACTAGGTTTAACGATATCAACGTAATCAATACAGGTCGTAGCATCTAAGCAATTCACCCAACAAAAAATACTAAAATGGCAATATATACAGAAGAAGAAGCTAGAAAAATAATGGAGAAAGCATTGCGTTTTTCCACGGCTGATACTTGCGAAATAAACTTGAGCGGAAGTGAAAGTGGTAACATACGTTACGCCCGAAATTCCGTCTCCACCTCCGGGCACCGATCTAACCAAACCTTGGTGGTGCAATCCAGTTATGGTAAAAAGTCCGGGACGGCAACCATAGACGAATTTGATGATGTCTCCTTAGAAAAAGTAGTGAAACGGGCAGAGGAGTTAGCGAAATTATCTCCGGAGAATCCGGAATTCATGGAGCCTTTGGAGCAGCAAACCTATGATGAGGCAATAAATTATGTGGAGGCAACGGCAAATATTTCACCAGAATACAGAGCTACCGTTGCGAATGACAGTATACAACCGGCCATAGCCAACGATGTAACCGCAGCGGGATTTTTGGACGATTCTTACGGGTTTAGTGCCATGCTCAATTCTAAAGGTTTATTTGCCTATAACAAATATTCCAACGTAGATTTTACGGTGACCATGCGTAGTAATGATGGTACAGGGTCTGGATGGGTTTCTAGGGACTATAACGATATTGCCAAGTTCGATGCTTCGGAAGCCTCGAAAACAGCAATTGATAAGGCCGTACTTTCCAAAGAGGCCAAGGCCATAGAACCGGGAAAATATACTGTGATTTTGGAACCGGCGGCAGCGGAAAATCTAATCACTAATCTGGGTTATTCCATAGATGCCAGAACTGCCGACGAAGGTCGTAGTTTTATGTCTAAAGAAGGAGGCGGAACCAAGATAGGGGAGAAAATTGTGGACGAACGCGTGAATCTTTGGTCAGACCCCCTACATCCAGAAGTACCCACCGGTACTTGGAACGGTTCGGGACAAGCTTTAAAGAAAACTTCTTGGATAGAAAACGGAGTCGTAAAGAATTTGGCCTATAGTAGGTATTGGGCCCAGCAAAAAGGGGTAGACCCTATACCTTACCCGGATAATCTCATTATGGGCGGAGGAGACGCCTCTCTTGAGGATTTGATAAAAAGCACAAAAAAGGGAATTTTGGTAACGCGTTTATGGTACATCAGAACCGTAGACCCGCAAACCCTACTCTATACGGGATTAACAAGAGATGGGACTTTCTATATTGAAAACGGAGAAATCAAGTATCCTGTTAAGAACTTTAGATTTAATGAGAGTCCAATAATCATGTTGAACAACTTGGAGACACTTGGCAAACAGGTGCGCATCAACGGTAATCTTATACCATACATGAAAATAAGGGACTTCACTTTTACGAGTTTATCGGACGCGGTTTAACGTGAGATACGTAAATAAACTGGTTGTAGCTGATGTCTGTTGCAACCGGTTTTTTCGTTATAACAAAATTAGAATGGTACCCTCTTGAGCACAAATTTTTTCTTTACTAGGCTACAGTATGAATCCGGGGATTGGGATGTAGATCAACGAATGCCCTCCAATCTTTTGAATTCTTTGGTGGAGTACACCACTTTAAAGGTCAATACGGTAGAGAATATCGTGCCCTTGGCGAGCGATGCCATTTTTAAGTGTCCCTTCTGCTACCTGTCCGGTCACAAACTAGTGCAGTTCACAAAAAAGGAAAGAGAGAACTTTGAGAATTATGTGAACAACGGGGGCTTTGTTTTTGTTGATGATTGCAACCATGACATCGATGGACTTTTTGCCAAATCCTTTGAACGTCAGATGGAAGAAATATTTGGGAATAGCAGGTTAAAGAAATTACCCAATGACCATGAACTATATTCCATTTTTTTTGAATTTGAGGATGGCCCGCCAACCACGTCCCAAGAGCTGAACGGTTGGGGAGATGACCTTGTCCATGAGTATTTAAAGGCAATTGAGGTAAATGGTAGGGTCGGCGTACTCTACAGCAATAAGGATTATGGATGCGAATGGGATTATGATTTTAGAAACAAACGTTGGTATAAAATAGACAATACACGATTTGGAGTGAATATCGTGATGTATGCATTAACTTCTTAAAGTATTCGTATGGATAACAAACTGCTGAAAGCAGAACAAGAAATAAAGGAACTGACCGATAAACTTTCCTTGCTAAAAAAAGAGATTGCCAAGGTCATTGTGGGGCAGGAAGAGACGATTGAGCATTTGCTGATCACTTTTTTAGCAGGTGGCCACGCCTTATTGGAAGGAGTGCCAGGTCTTGCAAAAACTCTATTGATACGGACCCTTTCACAAGCCATAGATTTAAAATTCAATAGAATTCAGTTTACGCCAGACCTTATGCCTTCGGATATCATTGGTACGGAGATTTTAGAAGAGGACCATAGTTCCGGGAAGAAATTCTTCAAATTTAATAAGGGGCCAATTTTTGCGAATATCATCCTAGCGGATGAAATTAATAGAACTCCTCCAAAAACCCAGGCGGCATTGCTTGAGGCCATGCAGGAATTTGAAGTGACCTACTCTGGGGAAACCTATCCCATGGCTAGGCCATTTTTTATTTTAGCCACCCAGAACCCCATTGAACAATCGGGTACTTTTGCCTTACCGGAAGCCCAACAGGACCGTTTTTTGTTCTATATTAAAATAGGATACCCTACTGCCAAAGAAGAAGCTGCCATCTTAAAGAACACCACGGGTTCAAAGAAAGCGGTTATAGAAAAAGTGCTGGGAGGGGAAGATATCATAAAGCTGCAGCAATTGGTACGTGACGTTCCTATCAGTGACGATTTAATCGATTTTGTCAATAAAATTGTGAGGGCTACTAGACCAGAAACGACGACAGACGCCTTTGTCAAGGAATGGGTAAGTTGGGGTGCAGGACCCCGTGCCGGGCAGGCTATGATTTTAACGGCCAAAGCACGGGCATTACAGGATGGAAGACTAGCGGTAACGGAAGAGGATTTAAAGAAGGTCGCCTTTCCTGTGTTGCGCCATAGGGTTATTGTGAACTTTAGGGCAGAAGCAGAGGGGATAACTTCTGATAAGGTTACTGAAAAACTATTGGAACATTCGCGTTCATAATCGAAAAAGGTGAAACAGGATTATAGACAATTACTTCAACCAAAAATCATCAACAGTGTATCTGGCTTGTCACTTATAGCAAGGGTCATTGTAGAGGGATATTTATCGGGTGCGCATCAAAGCAAGCGGGTTGGTCCTGGGCTGGAATTCAGTCAATACCGGGGTTATCAGCCCGGGGACGATATGCGTTTGTTGGACTGGAAAATGTTGGCAAGGTCGGGTCGGTTTTATATCAAGGAATCCGAGATAGATACTCAGGTAGCTGTTAAATTCATTGTAGACGCAAGCGCATCCATGTTGCATGAGGAAGAAGGGCTGTCCAAAATGGACTACGTGAGGGTTTTGGTAGCTTCATTAGCACATCTTTCCTATAAACAAGGAGATGCCACAGGTCTTTTTTCACTGAACAATAGCCGTTTGCGAGCATTGCATCCCACATCCCACAAGCAACATTACAATCGCTTACTGCACGAGCTTATAAAGATTGAAGGGAGTGGCAATTGGCCATTGGACAGGAATTCCGTTACGGAGATTCATCACGGCGGTCAGAAGGAATTATTGTTCGTAATTACGGACATGTACGAGCAAAATGGGGAGTTGACCAAATGGATTCAATCGCTAAAGACTTCAAGAAACGAGGTGGTAGTACTTCAGGTTTTAGGAAAAAACGAATTGGAATTTAATTATACGGGAGCACTGGTATTTGAAGATTTGGAAACAGGAAAACGTGTAAAGGTGAATGCGAAAAACAGCAAAGCGCAATATCTAAAAGAGATGGAGGCCGCTTTGGTAAAGACTAAAAATTTCTTCTTAAGTAATACCATTGGTCATGAGGTTTTTCGTTTGGACAGTCCCATGGAGGAGGCTTTACAACTATTTCTTAAAAAACGAATGCGTTTAAATTAATTATGAGTTTTCTACACCCAACATATTTATGGGGACTGCTTGGTCTTTTAGTGCCTTTGATAGTTCATCTTTTGAACAAGGGAGAGGTGAAGACCATTAAAGTAGGAAGTATTCAATTTTTAGAGGCTCAAGAAACTACACAGACCAAAAAGCTGAAGCTCAACGAATACCTATTACTGCTGTTGCGAACGCTATTGCTGGGTTTACTGGTATTGGCCATTTCAGGGCCCACTATGCAGTCTCCAATGCCTAGAGAGGCATTAACCTATTTTATTGAGCCTTCCCTGCTACAGAATAATAGGATGAAATCCCTTTTGGAAAGCAAACCCCAGGCATCATTTCGATTGTTTTCTACCGATTTTCCTTCCCTGGATACCGATGAAATACCGAATACCCGACCTAACTATTGGCAGCTTGTACAATCTTTGAACGACTTTCCATCGGACAGTATAGTGATATTCTCGGAGTCCCGAATTTCTGGGATACGAGGAATACGGCCCAAGATGTCCCCCACAATCAATTGGGTGGTGATGAACCAAGAATCGACCTTAGATACGATTATTGGAGCCTATAAAACAGAAGAGGATGTGGACTTGGTTCGTTTGTTGGGTGATAATAGCTATACGGAAATTCAAAAAATTTCCCTATCAGCAAATAAAAATAGGTCTGCTCAATTATTGGGCGATAGCCTTAAACTGGAGGAGAATGGTAAGAGCAGTACGGTAGAACTATGGAGAAAAGACACCTTGGGCATAGGGTTGTTTTATGATTCCGATTTTTCGCGTGATGCGCAATATATGATGGCAGCCTTGGAGGCTGTTTCAACCTATGCGAAACACCCCATGACTATTAAAGCCTTTAAAGACGAAGCCGAATCCTCCGTATCTGACTTTGATTTTTTGATTTGGCTGAAAAGTGATTTCCCTCCAAAAACAGATAATAACTATATCATGTTTAAGCAGGATAGTCTTTCAGGTCAGTTAATTTCAAAGGGTAATAAAGCCAGGAGTTACTTTTTAACGGATAGACTGTCTATTGCCAATACCCTTGAGGGTAAATTGACAGAAAGCTTACTGGAAATTATTTCTCCAAGTCCTGAGTTAACAGAAAAGATTGCCTCCTTGGATAAGCGGGTTTTGGCCAGCGAGGAATTGGTGCCATTGGCTTCGGAACGTTTAATGAGCGACATTGAGGTAAAAAAAAGCGCTCTAGAACCATGGTTTTGGTTGCTGGCCATAATGGTTTTAGTAGTAGAACGGGTACTTTCTAAATCAAGGAGGCAATGATGGAAGCACAGGACATACTAAAAAAAATACTGCTGAAATGGCGGGTATATCGCTTCATGGAAATAGCCTTTCTTGCTTTAAGTTTTGCGATGATTGCCTATTTATTATCGGTTTCTTTGGTAATAGCACTTTCGGCCTTTGTAGTGGCAGGACTTATTGGAGCATTATACTGCCAACCATGGAATTATAGTTTAACCGATATCTGTAGTCATTTGGATGCTAGTTTGAGGGTGTTAGAAAATAGCGCCTCATTACTGTTACAACCTGAAGAAGAATTGACCCTTCTGGCCAAAATTCAACAATCCAAAATAGCCCAAACCCTAAAATCCAATAAAAAATCCATTTATATTAAAAATAGGGTTGGACTAGGTGCATTAATTACCTTGTGTTGTTCTGGATTAGTAATGTTCTGCTATTTTAATGGGGCATTGGAAAACCCCAAAACTCAAATACCGCAGACCACGCAAAAAGATGACATAGTGATTACAGCTTTGGATACCGCAACCGTAGCGATTGTTCCGCCCAAAATCAATAAGCAAGTTATCATCATAGATTACCCTGAATACACCAACAAAAAACGGCTGGTTACTTCGGATATGAATATTAAGGCTTTGGAAGGGTCGACCGTAAAATGGCGTATAGATTACAATCAAAAAATAAAGGCGTCCTGGTTGCAATTTGGCACCGATAACGTTTCCATGTCAAAAAAAAATATGTCCTACGTTGCCCTTAGGAATGCTGAAAATTCTAGTTTTTATAATCTTAAGTTTTTAGACACTTTGAAAAATAGGTACATATCGGATTTGTACGCTCTTGAAGTGTATAAGGATGAAGCGCCATCAATTAACATCAGAGGGTTACAACCGTTTACATCTTTTGATTTTGCCGAACCGCAGCTATTGGAGTTTACGGCTCATGTAAAAGATGATTTTGGTCTTACTGAGGTAGCGATTATAGCAACGGTGAGTAAGGGTACTGGGGAGTCCGTTAAGTTTAGGGAAGAGCGGCTGTCATTTGACAACTTCTTTAAAAAAGCTTCAACCTCTTCTTTACTGAAGAAAAAACTGGATTTGAGAACACTGAAAATGGAGCCGGGAGATGAGCTTTATTTCTATGTTGAAGCTACGGATATCAAAAGCCCAAAACCAAATAGCACAAGAACTGAAACTTTTTTTTCCGTAATAAGGGATACGGTTAAGGATGGTTTTGAGGTGGAAGGAACCATGGGTGCGGACTTGATGCCAGATTATTTTAGAAGTCAACGTCAATTGATTATCGATACGGAAAAACTAATAGCTGATGAAAGCAAGCTAGAAAAAAAGGAATATAATTTTAAGAGTAATGAGTTGGGTTTTGACCAAAAAGCCCTTCGGTTAAAGTATGGTAAATTTATGGGTGATGAAACCGAAGAACCTGTAGCTCCCACGACCAATACTATGGCGGATACAGATTTCGAAGACCCTCTGGCCTCCTATTCCCACAAGCACGATTCGGATAATGAACACAATTTAGTGGCGGAAGAAGAACACGATCATGAGCATGATCACGAAGAAAGTCAAGATCAGGAAGAAGATCCCCTGGAGGCTTATGTTCATAATCATGAAGACCCGGAAGCATCTACCTTGTTCGCACAGTCGTTGAAAAGTAAATTGAAACAGGCCATGGCTGAAATGTGGGATGCTGAGTTGTACCTACGCTTGTTTGAGCCAGAGAAATCGCTACCCTACCAATACAAAGCACTAAAACTGATTCAAGAAATAAAGAACAGCGCCCGTATCTATGTGCATCGCATCGGTTTTGACCCTCCGCCGATCAAGGAAAGTAAGCGCTTGTCCGGCGAATTAGGTGAAGTTAAGAGTTCTAGCAAACAGGCGGACTTGGAAAAGGAATTTCCCTATATTTTTATGAATAGGGCCATTGAAAGACTGGAGCTTTTACGGACCACAAAAGTTTCGCTTCAGCCAACGGATAGGGAAATTTTTCAAAAGGCCGGCGAGGAGTTGGCTCTTTTGGCGATAAAAGAGCCAAGTAAGTATTTAAACACATTACAAGGGTTAAAGTTGCTTTCCGAAGCCCAGAACAGCAATGAAGAAGATTTAAAGGCAATTCAAAAAGGCTTGGTGCAAGCCTTGCCCAATTTGTCAGCGGAGCCTGTTAAAGGTGATAGTTACAGCAGTAGGCTGAATGAATTAATGTTAGATGCTCTGGAGAACAATGAATAGCGCTATTCAATTTATAAACGAAAAATGGCTGTGGCTCTCCCTTCTAGTGATGTTTGTTCTAGTACTACTCTTTATTTGGAAAGAATGGAAAGGACGCTTTAATCGTATTTTTTTCATCAATAGTATCGTGGCTTTGATAGGGCTGGTGGCGCTACTGTTCATGTTTCTTAACCCAACATGGGCAGAGGAAGTTCAAGGGAAAGCGGTATTGCTTACGGAAGAATTTCGTCAAACTCGATTAGATAGTCTAAAAAATCAGGAACAGTTCATAAAAGAAATCAACTACGTTGCAGGGAAAAATCTAAAGGAGGCACTAGCTTCGGTGAACGAATTATTTATTTTGGGGCACGGTGTGGCCGCATTCGATTATTGGCAACTTGAGGAAATTTCCGTAAACTATCTAGAGGGCCAGTTTCCCAGCGGCATTATAAAATTAAACTATCCCAAGGAAAGTAGCGTTGGAACGGAATTGATTGTGAAGGGGATGTATAACGAGCCAAATTCAGGCACTAAGTTGCTGTTACAGGGTGCCGCAGGAGAAAGCCTTGATTCCACTGTTTTAAAAAGCGACAGCAGACAGGGATTCACCTTAAAAGCGAAGTTGAAGACCGAAGGAAAATTTGTGTATCAGCTTGTAGAAACGGATAGTGTTGGTAGCTTGATTAATACGGATTCATTGCCAGTTGTAGTAGCGGGTAAAGAGGTGTTAAAAGTACTTATCGTAAATGAGTTTCCATCTTTTGAGACAAAATACCTAAAAAACTATCTATCCGAAGAGGGTCACGAATTGGTGGTAAGAAGTAAGATTACTAGTGGCAAGTACAAGTTTGAGTATTTCAACACAAAACGCGAACCAATCTATGGGTTTACCGAAAAGTCATTGGCTTCCTTTGATGTTTTAATCCTGGATACGGAGACTTTTTTGGGATTAACCCGAAGTGCTGAAAGAATTGTGGCTAATAGCATGTCACAGGAAGGTTTAGGGGTTTTTGTGCAGCCAAACAATGGCTTGTTCAAGGCAAGGAATACTTTGGTAGATTTTAGTGCCACGCTAGATGGAAAGGAAAAGCTTTCGCTGCCCGGATGGTCTAAAGTTCCAATCGAAAAACATCCATACCGGTTCCATATTGCAAGTTTAAGAGAATCGCTCATTGGAAATTATGCAAAACGTATCGTAATGGGAAAAGGTGTTATAGGAACAAGCTTAATAAAAAATTCCTATGAATTGGTCTTGAGGGGAAAAAGCGATATGTATCAAGAAATTTGGTCATCTATCTTAAACGGAATTTCCAAAAAAACGGAACCAGCGGCAATTTTCGATGTCTCGGATGAGATGGTTTTTGTAAATAGACCTTTTGAATTCGGCGTGAGAACTAAGAAGGACAGGCCTCAAGTGCAACATAGTACTGGTTATGCTATTCCCTTGATAAAGCATTTTAATCTTGATGATAAGTGGCGAGGAACTCTTTATCCACAACAGAAAGGTTGGGATAGCTTAAATCTTCAGTTGGATACTACTATAGCAATGAACTATTTCGTAATGGATACTTCGAAGTGGAGCGCATTGGCCTCGGCGAACTCTATAGCTGAGAACAAACGTTTTTTTAATCAAGGAGAAAAGAAGACGTTAAAAAAGGAAATCTATCTATCGGTTTCAAGGCTTTGGTATCTTCTTGTTTTCATTTGTTGTATGGGTTATCTATGGCTTACACCAAAATTATGGAATTGAAATTATGTGATTGTACATTGTTCTTTTCCCTTTATACCTTTGTAAAATGAATTTGATAATAGATCAGGGAAATACATTTGTAAAATTTGCGGTTTTTAATAAAGGAAAACTACTATTTGATGAATCCTTTACATACGACCGATTCGTTGACAAGGTGAAGGAAATTTTTAAATCCTACCCTAAGATTAACCGGGCTATTATTTCCACGGTGGGAGAATTGGATAAAAAAGATCTTGCTGTCCTCTCCTTGTTTGCGAAAGTGCACGTTCTATCACATAAGTCTAAGGTTCCTTTTAAAAATAGTTACGCAGCACCGCATACCTTGGGTATTGATCGCATTGCTCTTATAACTGCAGCATATTATCATAATCCACATCGCAATACGCTTGTCATCGATGCGGGCACTTGCGTTACGTATGATATTATCAATGATTTTGATGAATACTTGGGAGGGGCTATTTCACCCGGTTTACAGATGCGCTATAAGGCAATGCACGAGCAAACTGCAAATCTTCCTTTATTAGAAAAAGAGGAGATTATAGACTTTATCGGCAACGCTACCAACAGCAGTATGCACAGTGGGGTTGTTAATGGGCTTACCCAGGAAATTAGTGGTGTTGTCCATCAATATGGTTCCCGTTTTAAAGATTTAACAGTTATTTTAACAGGGGGTGATGCCCAATTTTTGTCTAAACGACTAAAAAATACCATCTTTGCGGATTCCAAATTCCTCTTGAAAGGACTTAATTATTTGCTGGAATACAACAAGCATTAGATGATCAAAAAAATTGTAATTGCAATTGTGTGCTTCGCCACGGCTGGTTTGTACGCTCAAGATGGTACGGTTTCTCCCTATTCGGTTTTCGGTATCGGTGATTTAAGAACTACAAGTACGGTAGAGAATCAAATGATGGGTGGTATGGGTGTCTTTACGGATAGCATTCATATAAATCTACAAAATCCTGCAGCATACGGGGAATTAGGTCTAGAACAGAATAACAAGGTAGGACTGGTGAATTATACCGTAGGTATTTCTAACAGGCAGCTAAGACTTAAAAGTTTCACGGAAGAGCAAAGTAGTTCTGTGACCAATGTAGATTATTTGGCACTTGGTTTTAGTCTAGGTAAAGGATTGGGTATGGGTTTTGGAATTATGCCCTATTCTTCCGTAGGTTACAATTTGGTCGATGAAAGACAAAGTGGTTCCCAGCCGCTTACCAACGTTTTTAGTGGTGAGGGCGGACTTAATAGGGTTTTCTATTCTATTGGATATCAATTCATCAAGGATTTTAGTATTGGGGTTACCGCCAATTTTAATTATGGAACTTTGGAAAGTGAACGTCTACAACAAATAGAAGATGTTCAATTTGGCACGTTTGACCGGCGAACGTCCCGGGTAAATGGTTTTGATTTTAATTATGCGATCAACTATACACCAACGATAAAGGATAAATATACCCTCCACGCATCTGCGAGAATAAATACGCAAGGAAACCTAGTCGCCAAGAACGATAGGCGTATCGGTTCTTTTTCTGTTGCGACTGGTGGTAATATTGAGGAGGTAAACGTTAACCTAGATGCGCTGAACCTCAGAAATACAGAATTAAAAATACCGACCACCACAACTCTTGGATTGGGATACGGTGAGGACTTAAAGTGGTTTTTGGGGGCAGAATATAGCTTTCAGGGTTTAAGCTCTTTTGAAAATTCATTCTTGGGAATAGGTAATATCGATTATAAAGATGCAAGTTCTTTTGCTTTTGGAGGATTTTACACACCGGACCGTAGTTCTTTTTCAAGCTACTTAAAAAGAATTACATACCGCGCCGGGCTGCGTTTGGACAAGACCGGAATGGTGGTGAACGACGTGGATATAAATAACTTTGGCATAACTTTTGGATTAGGACTACCACTGGGACAAAGTTACTCTAACCTTAACATCGGTTTTGAAGCCGGAAGAAGGGGGACAACAAGAGCAAATCTAATAGAAGAAAGCTACTTTAAAATTAATGTAGGACTTTCCTTAAACGATTTTTGGTTCCGTAAACGAAAAATAAATTGATAAAAATTTAGTACATTAACCACTTTAAAATAAGCAAGATGAAAATGAAACTTTACTTCACGGCAATTATGTTCTTAGGAATGATGGGGGTAAGTAATGCACAGGCTCAAAATCCTGAATGTATGACTAATCTGTCCATATTTTCGGAACACGCAAAAGTCAAAAACTACGATGCGGCATATGAACCTTTTAAAAAGGTCTATGAAACATGTCCACAGCTCAATAACGCTATATATGTTTATGGAGAACGTATCTTAAAGCATAAAATCGATAAAGCTTCAGGAGCTGAAAAAGATGGTTTTATCAAAGATTTAATGGGTCTTTACGACGATAAAATGAAATATTTTTCCAGTAAGACCAATATGGCGGAAACAGAAATTGACAAGGTCTTGTTGCAGTATGATAATAAGATGATGGATGATGCTGGGGTATATGCAGGTCTGAGTAAGCCTTTTACGGAGGATAAAGCAAACTTTAAGAACCCTAAAGCACTTTATCTTTATTTCTCTAGTCTGGTTGACTTGCACAATGCCGGTCAAAAAGAATTGCAGGAAGTTTTTGATGTGTATGATGAGGTAACGAGTAAGATTGATGAAGAAAATGACAAACTCACGGACAGAATTGCTACCCTGTTGCCAAAGGAAGAGGCCGGTACGTTGACTTCAAAGGAGAAAAGGAGATTAAAATCTTACAATTCTTATTCCGAAAACTATGGTAAGATTGCTGGGAGTATAGATTCTAAATTAGGTAAACTTGCGGATTGCGAGAACTTAATTCCACTATATCAGAAGAATTTTGAGTCTAGAAAGAATGATGTGAAATGGGTAAAGAGTGCCGTGGGAAGAATGTTCAGCAAAGAATGTACGGACGATCCTTTATTTAAAACCATGGTGGAGGTGCAGGCAGAGTTAGACCCATCCGCGGACGTGTATGTTTACTTAGGTTCGTTAAAATCTAAGAGTGGAGATACAAGCGGAGCAGTTGCTGATTTCAACAAAGCTTTGGAGTTAGAGACCGATGCTAAGAAAAGATCCAATATTGCTTATAAAGTAGCTACAATTTATAGAAGGGGAAGTAAATCTACAGCTAGAAGCTATGCTCAAAAAGCGATAGATGCAAATGGAGCTAACGGTAAAGCATACCTATTAATTGCTAGTCTGTATGCGGGTAGTGCCAATGCCTGTGGAAGTACACCTTTTGAGAAAAGAGCTATTTACTGGAAAGCAGCGGATATGGCGAACAGGGCCGGTCGTGTAGATCCTTCGTTACGAGGTAGAGCTAGTCAAGCAGCTGCAAGTTATAATGCGAAGGCACCAAGTAAAGAAATGATATTCAGTTCTGGAATGGCCGGTAAAACGGTAACATTTTCCTGCTGGGTAGGAGGAAGCATAAAAGTTCCTAATTTGTAAATGATAAGATATATCATAGATATGGTCAAGGGCATTGCCGTGGTTTCCATGGCAATGCTTTTTTTGTGCTGTCAGGATAATTACAGGCGTGTAGGAGAGGAAGCGAAAAAAGAGATTTATCCCCAAGGGATAGCCAAGAATTTTGTCCTCACTTATACAGAAATTCCAGAGAAGATAGGTGCCGAGGATAATGGTTCTTCCGAGGTTTTGGCCGTCCTTTCAGGGCCGGTTAGAAATGATTTCGAAAATTTGATTTTTCCCTATCAAACTTTTCCTGAAGGTCTGCTTGTGGAGATTTTCAACGAAAAAAACGAAAAGACCACTATTGAGGCCGATTATGGAATATATTATGGGGCAACTACCATAGTAGATTTACAGGGCAATGTTATGATCAAGGGGCATGACGGTAAAGAATTGGAAACTCCCCAACTCTATTACGATAGAGGTAACGAGTGGGCTTTTACACAGGAAAAGTTTAAGTTTACCAATCCTGAAGATGGAACGGTGATGGACGGCGAAGGAATGGATATTAAAAAGGACCTAAGCTTTTTAAACGCACACAAAACGTACGGGCTAATGCTCATTAAAGAAAGTGAAGATGATTAAAATTTTAAGATACACGGAATATTTATACCTCATTGTGGCCGTATTTTCTGCTTACCGTATTTTTACCGATTGGAACAGTGATAGGTCAATGGCTTATATATTCCTATTCTTTGCCGTTATTTCTACGGCGATGTTTTTCTTTAGAAGAACCTATCGCAAAAAGTTTGAAAAAAGACAGAACGATTCTAAAAACTAATAGTGGATAGCTCCGTACTGATCATTATAGTCTCGCTACTATTTTCCGCCTTTTTTTCAGGTATGGAAATCGCCTTTTTTTCGGCCAACAAAATACATATTGAAATCGAGAAAAAGCAAGAAGGTTTTTTGGCCAAGGTATTGACAAGGCTCACAAAAAAACCCTCTAAGTTCATTGCTACAATGCTTATTGGCAATAACGTAGCCTTGGTGGTGTATGGGCTTTTTATGGGCGAGTTGCTTATGGAGTGGTTTGCCGGTATTCCTACTTCAAATACAGTTATAAAGACCCTGGTAACCGATTTTAGTCTTCTGACACAAACGGTTGTTTCCACATTCGTCATCTTGATAACAGCAGAATTTCTACCTAAGGTCTTATTTCAGATTTATGCCAATAGCCTTTTAAAACTACTTGCGATTCCCGCGTACATATTTTATATCTTTTTTTCCTTGATTTCGGATTTCGTGATTGCGGTTTCGGACTCCATTTTAAAATATGTCTTTAGGACTCCGGGAGATGAGGTGCAGCTGGCGTTCAGTAAGATTGAGCTTGGCGACTATATCACGGAACAAATGGAAACGGTAAAGGAAGAAGACGAGGTGGATTCCGAAATTCAGATATTCCAGAATGCATTGGAGTTCTCTGCCGTAAAAGCCAGGGAGGTAATGGTTCCAAGAACCGAAATAATGGCCGTGGAGATGCACGAAACTCCTAAGAATTTGGCAAAGATTTTTACGGAAACAGGTTTTTCTAAAATTTTAGTGTACAAGGAAACCGTGGACGATATCATCGGGTATATACATTCGTACGAGTTGTTCAAAAAGCCAAAAACAATAAAGAGTATTTTGCTGCCGGTAGAGTTTGTTCCGGAAACCATGCTTATTCAAGATATATTGAATACACTTATTAAGAAGCGGAAAAGTATGGCCGTGGTTTTGGACGAATACGGCGGAACTAGTGGTTTAATGACCGTGGAGGATATTGTTGAGGAGCTCTTTGGGGAAATTGAGGACGAACATGACAGTACTGATTTAAGAGAGGAACAGATAGACGAGACACACTTCCTGTTCTCAGCAAGATTAGAAGTAGATGCTATCAATGAAAATTATAAGCTTAACTTGCCTAACCTTGACGAATATGAGACGCTGGGCGGGCTTATTGTGCATCAAGTAGGGGAAATCCCAGAAAAGGATGTAGAGATTTTAATAGAGAATTTCAAGTTTACCATATTGGAAGTTTCTAATACCAAAATAGATTTGGTTTCCATGGAAATTCTCGAGGAAGTTTAATGCGCTTATCACAATCATTGCAAGTGTTTTAGTTTTTATTATTTCAATTAAAAATGGTAATTTCGCCAACTGATTTTAATTTTTCGATAGAATGGCAGTTTTAGAAAATATAAGAAAACGAACTACGGTTTTAATACTCATTATCGGTCTTGCACTCTTTGCATTCGTTATTTCTGGAGTATTTACAAGTAGTAATTTTGGAGGAGGAGAAAAAGTAGGTTCTTCCGTGGCGGAAATAAACGGGAATGAAATTTCCATAGATGATTTTAGACAAAAGGTAGAGTCCGCCTCAAGAAGAGTAGGTCCTACAACGACTTCGCTGCAGGTAATGAATCAGGTTTGGGATAGGGAAGTTCGTGCCAGTATCCTTAGTGAGCAGTTTGAGGATTTAGGAATAGGCATTGAGCAGGATCAAATAGTTGACTTTTTAAGAACTACCGGATACGCCCAGAATCCTGAATTTCAAAATGAGAACGGAATATTTGACCCAAATAGGTTCAAACAAACTGTAATGGACTGGAAAGTGAATAATCCTGCACAGTACGAGGTATGGTTGCAAACGGAGCAGGAGATTATTCAGATGGCGAAGGAGCAAAAATATTTCAATTTGGTTAAAGCAGGTGTAGGTGCTACCTTAAAAGAAGGTGAATTAGATTACAGATTGGCCAACGAGAAAATTGACTTAAAATACGTGCGTGTCCCTTATACTTCAATTCCCGATAGCACAATAAATGTCACTAAAAGTGAAATCTCCGCCTACATTAGTGAACACAAAGAAGATTTTAAGCAGGATGCGGCAAGGGATATTCAATTCGTGTATTTTGAAGAAAAACCTTCAGATGCGGATGATGCGGCGGTAAAAGCGGATTTAATGAAGTTGTTGGACGACTCCGTTGAGTACAATTCAGCAACGGATAGGAACGACACGATAAGAGGATTTAGAAATACTACGGATATGGCCGCTTTTCTAGATCGCTATTCCGATACGAAGTTTGATACGGTATACAGGGCGAAAAAGAATCTTCCTTCCAGTGTTGCCGACACACTGATGACCCTGAAGGTTGGAGAGATTTACGGTCCCTATAAAGAGCGTGGGTCCTATCAGATTTCTAAGATGATGGGCAGAAGAGCTAACGGTTCCGTTAAGGCCAGTCATATATTATTGACCTACGAAGGGGCTACGAGAGCTAATCCAGAAATTAAAAGAACAAAGGAAGAGGCGGAGAAAAAAGCAAAAGAGCTTTTAATCGAAGCTAAAAAATCGGGTGTTGTCTTCTCGGAATTGGCCAGAGATAATTCTGATGGACCATCGGCACCAAACGGAGGAGATTTGGGATACTTTCAAGAGGGGACTATGGTTCCTAAATTCAATGATTTTGCCTTCAATAATGCTGTTGGCACTATTGGCCTAGTGGAAACGGACTTTGGGTTTCATGTAATCCGTATAGACGATAAGGAAGATATTGTTCAACTGGCAACCTTATCAAGAGAGATAGTTGCTTCGGAAGAGACTATCAATACCTTATTTACCGACGCTACCAAATTTGAAATGGAAACAATAGCGGATGAAAGTAGTTTTTCCAAAATAGCAAAGGATAGCGAGTATCTGGTAAGACCCGTTAACAAAATAAAGCAATTGGATGAGAACCTTCCAGGTTTGGGGTCGCAAAGGAATATTGTGCAATGGGCCTTTAATAATGAAACGGAGGTTGGTGATATTAAACGTTTCAATATCAATAATGGATATGCCGTAGTACAATTGACAGGAAGCTATAAAGAAGGCCTAATGGCTGCAGAGGACGCTTCTGCAACGGTACTGCCCATTATTAGAAAAGAGCGTAAGGCGGCACAGATTATGGCTGCAAATGCAGGCAAAGCAATGGAGGCTATCGCGAAGGATAATAACGTTACGGTATCCACAGCATCTGCACTAAGTGTAAAAACACCTACAATACCAGGAGCAGGTGGTGAACCTGCAGTAGTAGGTACGGCATATGGTATGGCACAAGGGGAAACTTCCGAACTACTGGAAGGAAATTCAGGAATCTTTATGGTAGAGGTAACAAAAAGAACGGAAGCTCCAAAATTGGAGAACTACAGTACCTATGCCAATACACTAAAGAACAATGCGGCCTCAAGAGTGAATACCGCAGTATATACTGCTTTAAAAGAAGCTGCTGAAATTGAGGATAAAAGAGCTACATTCTACTAGGAAAATGTAGTTTTACCATTTTGAAAAGTCTCCCAAGTGGAGACTTTTTTTATAGTATCATTTTGGAAAAGGGCAACACAACAGAATACCCTTTTGATTTAAAGTACTCAGGTGTTTCCTCGTTTCCTGTTGCCAATATAAAATCACCTCCCCAAGCTCCTAAACTCTTAATACTTCCATGATAGTCTTTAAACAGTTTTTCCTTTATGGGGGTAGTTTGTAATACCCGTGAAAGCCTTCTTTCGTGCGTGTTTAGCAATTCTTCAAAGTCCCTAAGGTTTTGTGATGAAATCATTTTTCTAGTAAGTTCACTTATATTTTGGGTCAATTTCGCTTTATCGATTTTTAAATTCCGGTAGGCAGCTATGGCCTCCCTGCTGTTCTTTTTCTGGTTCAGATAAATGAAAAAAAGTGCTTCTGTAAAGGGTGGGGTGGTATCTATGTTGGTAATGATCGGTACTTTATCTTTTAATTGAAAAATAATGGGTCCATCATTTTGCGCACAGGCAATATCGTATGCGCTTCCACCAAACGTTTTTGATAGTAATGCATATGGGTCAACCTTGGCCCATGAGCTTAGGTTCGCTATCAATGTTGATGAGGTGCCTAAACCCCAAACCCTCGGAAAAGTGAGCTCAGTCTGGACTTTACAACCTTCGATATTAGTAAGGAAATTTGGTTCTAGCTTGCGTATTTCATTGAGTATATGAATAAGGTTTTTAGAAATTTCTTCGTTGGTAGAAGCAATTTCCTTAAAATCTTTTAGGGTGTACGACCCCGTGAACCAAACCGTACCGTCCGCATCAATGCTACGCCATGAAAGTGTTTTGGTATTGGTTTCGTTAACCTTTAGGTGCTGACCATATTTAGTTGGAATTGCCCAACCCTCTGCGCCATCTAAAATGGCGTATTCGCCGGACAATAATAGTTTCCCGTTACTGTAGAATTCCTTGGTCATGACTGGTTTCTTAGACCGGTTAAGAAATCAATAACACTACGATGCGTTATGGTATGGGTTTTAAAATGTTCGATGGAAGCAGTTTTTTCAGGTTCCGTTGCATTCTGTTGGTTCAGAATATTCATCAAGTGCATTTTCATGTGCCCTTTTTGAATTCCGGTAGTGACCAAAGAGCTTACAGCGGCAAAATTTTGTGCTAAACCAGCAACCGCCATGATTTGCATCAGTTCTTCTGCGGATGGGTCGTTAAGCAGCTGAAGGTTTAATTTAACCATAGGATGAAGTTTGGTTAATCCGCCTACGGTGCCCAGCGCTAAAGGTAATTCAATCCAAAATCTAAAAATACCGTCTTCAACGCTGGCATGGGTAAGACTACTATAGCTTCCGTCCTTAGCGGCATAGGCATGTACACCTGCCTCTACTGCCCTAAAATCGTTCCCGGTGGCCAACACGACGGCATCGATACCGTTCATGATTCCTTTATTGTGGGTAACTGCCCTATAGGGCTCCGCTTTTGCAATCTGTACCGCCCTGACCATTTTTTCCGCAAAATGTTCAGGTGATATTTCTTTGGAAAGGTTCAACTCGGAAACGGGGCAGCTTACTTCGGCTTTTACCAAACAATTGGGTACGTAATTGGAGAGTATGCTCATGACCACTTCTAGCTGTTTTTCCTCTTCGGAGAACAAACTATAGTCCAAAGCCTCACTTTTTAAAGTACTTGCAAACTGTTCCAAACAACTATTGATAAAGTTCGCTCCCATGGCATCTTTGGTCTCAAAAGTGCAATGTAATTGGTAATAGTTGGCTAGATCTCCTGTTTTGTCCCTTAATTCTATATTAGAAATACCACCACCACGTTGGGCCATACTGGCGGTTAAATTTTCGGTAGCCGTATAAAATTTTGATTTTATTTTTTTAAAGAACAGTTCCAATTTGGTAGTATCGCCTTTAAATACAAAATGTACTTGCCCTACCTTTTCCGTTCCTAATACTTCGGTTTTGAATCCTCCTTTGGAAAGCCAAAATTTAGCCGCTTTACTGGCGGCGGCAACGACAGAACTTTCCTCAATGGCCATTGGAATGGCCAGAAGATTATCATTGATTAAAAAGTTGGGTGCAATTCCTAACGGAACATATAAGTTGGTAATGGTATTTTCAATGAACTCATCATGCAGTTGTTGTAATTTTTCGTCCGTATTCCAATAACTACGGATAATCTGTTCGGCTTCATGGGGGTTTTGAGTGTAATTGGATACGATCCAATCTATTTTTTCTTGTTTGGAAAGTTTGGAGAAACCAGCTATTGGTTTTGGCATGGATATATGGTTTGTATTTCGTGTTACTTCTTTAAAAGCTTCAACTAAATTATAGGTTATTTGCTCCGTATTTAGAGGTAAAGATAAGCATATTGGTCAGAACTAAATTGGAGCTAAACCTGCGTTAAAATTGGGTTCTTTTTTAAACAATTTGCTGTTTTTAGCGGAAATAGTAGTAAACTTGAAAGATTTAACAAATTTCAACTTCTTATGCATAAATTATACGTTGTAGCCCTCTTTTTTTTTAGTTTTCAGATGAGCATCCTGTCTCAGGAAAAGCAAATTTCTATCGAGGCAATTTATAGCAATGAATTTAAAACCGAAGGATTAGATGTTTTACGTTCTTTAAATAACGGAGAACAATATACCGTGTTGAATGTTGATGCCGTGACCGGAAATACGAGCATTGATAAATACGATTACAAAACCTTGAAAAAGGTGGAGACCTTAGTTTCTTCTGCCTCTTTAGAGGGGATTCAAAAATTTTCCTCCTATCAATTTAGTGATGATGAGTCTAAAATACTCTTGGCCACTGAGGTAGAATCTATTTTTAGGAGATCTACCTTGGGTGTTTTTTACATTTATGATAGCAATACAAAAATTTTAACGAAGATAAGCGATGCCAAAATTCAGGAGCCAACTTTGTCCCCTGACGGAAAACATGTGGCTTATGTGTTGAACAACAATCTTTTTTTAATGGATTTACAGTCCGGTACAACAAAGCAGGTTACTACGGATGGCGTAAAAAATAAAATTATCAATGGGGTGACTGATTGGGTTTATGAAGAAGAATTTTCTTTTGTGAGAGCTTTTGAATGGAATGCCAATAGTTCTAAGATTGCATTTCTACGGTTTGATGAAACCGATGTCCCTCAATTTTCCATGGATGTTTACGGAACGGAGAAATATCCAAGGCAACACGTATTTAAATACCCAAAAGCAGGGGAGGACAATGCAAAGGTAAGTTTACATATGTATGATGTGGTCAGTAATGAAATCTCGGACATTAACTTAGGTGATGCTTACTACGTGCCACGAATTAAATGGATGAACGACGCCAACTCCTTAAGCGTTCAGACTATTAATAGACATCAAAATCATTTGAAATTACATTTGGTGGATACGCGTGCCAATACGGTCTCTAATTTGTTAGAGGAGAAAGATAAGGCCTATGTGGACATTCACGATAACCTTACTTTTTTGGCAGATGATAGTTTTATCTGGACGAGCGAAAAGGATGGGTGGAATCATATTTACCTCTATAATTCGGAAGGCGAACTAATGAATCAAGTAACAAGCGGAAACTGGGAAGTAACCCGATATTACGGTTATGACCAAAACGAGGATAAAATCTACTATCAATCCACGGAGAACGGTTCCATTAACCGCGGTATTTATAGTGTAGAAAGTAATGGGAAGGGCAAAAAAGAGCTGGCAACGGAGAGCGGAAGCAACTCGGCCTCATTTAGTGCGGACTTCACCTATTTCATAAATAAGTATTCCAGCGCCACTACACCACCGATATATACGCTACACAAAGCGTTGACCGGTAAAAAAATAAAGGACATCAAGGATAATACCGCACTTTTAAAGAAGTTAAGTGCCTATGCCATTAGTCCAAAAGAGTTCGGCACAATTTCTATCAATGGAAATGACCTGAACATGTACATGATCAAACCAAAGGATTTTGACCCGTCAAAAAAATATCCGTTGTTCATGTATCAATATAGCGGCCCGGGCTCTCAGAATGTATCCAATAGCTGGATGAAGGCAAACGATTATTGGCATCAAAAATTGGTATCCGAAGGGTATATCATTGCATGTGTAGATGGAAGAGGAACAGGATTTAAGGGAAGTGATTTTAAAAAGGTCACCTATCTGAACCTTGTGAAGTATGAAACTGAAGACCAAATAGCCGCAGCAAAAAAGTTGAGCGAGTTAGATTATATCGACGAGAACCGAACAGGGATTTGGGGGTGGAGTTTTGGAGGGCACATGGCCACCAATTGTATTTTAAAGGGTAACGATACTTTTGAAATGGCTATTGCCGTAGCACCCGTAACTTCTTGGCGTTTTTATGATACCATATATACAGAGCGTTTTATGAGAACCCCAGCGGAAAACCCAAGCGGTTACGATGACAATTCTCCTTTTAATTATCCTGAACTATTAAAAGGGAAGTACTTGCTCATTCATGGTTCCGGGGATGATAATGTACACGTGCAAAATACGATGCGTATGGTAGAGGCCTTGATACAGGCGAACAAACAATTTGAGTGGGGTATCTATCCAGATAAAAACCACGGTATCTACGGAGGTAACACCCGTATACATCTGTTCAATAAGATGACTAATTTTTTGAAATCAAATCTTTAAACAAAAAATACGATAACTAAACCAACCCAATTATGACAAGTACAAAACCGGCACATCAAAGAGAACTTTTTGGACATCCCGTAGGATTATATGTTCTCTTTTTTACAGAAATGTGGGAGCGTTTTTCCTATTATGGCATGCGCGCATTGCTTACGCTATATATGACCGCGCAAACTTTGGAGAATGACCCGCAGAGTGGTTTGGGCTGGACAACGACAGAGGCCCTTGCCCTATATGGTTGGTATACCATGTTGGTTTATTTGATGAGTATCCCAGGTGGTTTTATTGCAGATAGATTAATAGGACAAAAAAAAGCCGTGACCATTGGCGCGATTCTTTTAACAGCTGGTCATGGTGTATTGGCTATAGATGCGATATGGGCTTACTATACAGGTCTAGGCTTAGTTATTTTAGGTGTTGGAATGTTGAAACCCAATATCTCCACTATGGTAGGCGGTTTGTACAAACAGAATGACATTAGAAGGGATAAAGGGTTTAGTATATTTTATGTTGGCATCAATTTAGGTTCATTTACAGCGTCACTTTCCGTAGGGTTAGTGGCTGCCTTATATGGATGGCACTATGGTTTTGGCCTAGCAGGTATTGGAATGTTGCTTGGCCTGGTAGTTTATCTGTATGGACAGCGTTTCTTGACCCATGTGGGCAACGAACCAACGGTCGAAGAAAAATCATCAGATATTAGTCTTGCTACACTTTTTTCTCAATTATCGAAGTCGCCCTTACAATTAGGAATTGTAGTGGTGTTATTGGCCTTGTCCATCTATGCCGGATTTACATTCGAAGGACCGGACCATTGGGGTTACGGAGCCTTGTTTATTGTATTGACGCTAGTAACGGGATTAATGATGATGATCTATAAGAATTTGAACGGACAAGTGGAAAAGGATAGGTATTTGGTATTGTTGATATCCCTGTTGATGGTGGTCGTTTTTTGGGGGTCATTTGAGCAAATGGGCGGATTAATGAATTTATACGCTGAAGAAAAGACAAATAGAATGCTTATGGGATGGGAAGTGCCTGCAGCCTGGTTTCAAGGGGCAAATGCTGGATTTATAATTCTCTTTGCGGTACTGGTAGCTAATTTTTGGGTTAAAAGAAAACTTAAGGGTAAAGAGGCTTCTTCTATATTTAAGATGGCGGTCGGCGTTATTATTATGGGTGTGGGTTTTGTGTATATGGTATTTGCGTCTATGCAGTACGAGGCCAATGGCAGTTCGGCCATGTATTGGTTAGTATTGGCGTATCTGTTTCACACCTTGGGCGAGTTGTGCCTGTCCCCTGTTTCTTTATCCTTCTTTACCAAGTTGGCACCGGCAAGGTATATGGCCCTAATGATGGGTGTTTATTGGGCGGCCACAGGATTGGGCAACAAAGTGGCGGGAGTCATTGGCGAAAGCTCTGTACAGGCAGGTGAATTTAAAGTATTTGGAGGATTATTCGTGTTTGCAGTCCTTTTTGGACTTTTAGTGATAGTACTATTGAAACCTCTAAAACGACTTACACATGGAGCGGAGGATAAGGAAACCGTTATTCATGACGATGAAACCGAAGGTTTTGAGCTATCTGACCATTAATAGGGTTCGGAAATAAAAGAATAAGCTCCCATTTCACCCGTATAGTGAAATGGGAGTTTTGCTTTTTTACAGGTATTTTTCCAACGGGCTACGTAACTCTTGTAATTGCTACCGTCCGCCAATATCAGTTTTGGTCGTGTATCCCGAATCAGACGTTCCAAATTAATTTTTGGCGAATCGGTCAATAGTATAATATTTTTGTCTTTAGCTGCAGGAAATATGCCTAAGCTATCGATTATTAAGAAAGACTGGTTCTCCGCAAGATAGGCTTGGCGCAGTGTATCGTGCGTTGTACTGTAGATGCGTTCCTGTACCTCGAAATTAGGGAGGATGTTCTTTGATTTCAGGGGGTCCTTACTCCACACCTTCAAATAGCGACCATTTCTGTGGAGAACAACTGTGTTTCTAGTTTGATGCAATAATAGAATGTCCTTTTGTTTGCTGGCATTGTAATCAGCATACGTTGTCCAAAGTTGAAAGCCTAGAATACCGAATAAAAAGAATGCCAATCTTTTAAAAGTAACCTTGGACAACAGACCTATCATAAGTAGAATAACGATGTAGCCAATAACGAGTTGTATATGATCAAAGGGAATGGACTTGAAGATAAAGGCCTCCTGTTGCGCGACCAAATCAACTACCGTATTCATCCATAGGATAAGTTTATTAAATAGCCACACCAACCAATCCGGCAGCGCGTTAGTAAGCGAGAGTAAAATCACTAAGATACCGATAGCCAGTATTGCTCCGAGCACGGGAACGATAAGTAGGTTGGAAATAAAGAATAAACCCGGGAACTGATGAAAATAGTAAAGACTGATTGGCAGCACACCTAACTGTGCGGCTAAACTCACCGAGAGTAATTGCCAAAAATAACGGACTATTTTATGTTTGGGAAACCATAGTTTTTGTAACAATGGATATATCCAAACAATGGCAAAAACGGCCGCGTAGCTCATTTGAAATCCGACATGGAACAGTAGGTTGGGGTTTATGAATAGTAGTATAAAGAACAAAGAGAGCGAAAGAATATTAGAGGTGTTACTAGGTCTGTTCAAAGAGAGGGCGTAGGCGATAAAGCTGAACATGGTACATGCTCTTATAATTGAAGCGGAAAGTCCGGCCAGAAACGCAAATCCCCAAAGGAGCAGAACGGAAAGGATGAGGATAACGATATTACCTTTCGGCAAGGTTCTTAAGGGACTAAGCAAAAATTGAATCAACAATAACAATATCCCAATATGTAATCCCGAAACAGCAAGGATATGTACAGCACCGGCTTTCTTATAATTATCATAAGTTTCTTCAGATAAATCAGAACGTTGTCCAAGTAATAATGCTTGGATAACACCAAGTTCATCGGCTCCAAAATCCTGCTCTTTTAATTTCTCAACAATACGTAATCTTGCATTGGCCGCCAGACCATAAACAGTACTAGTGTGGGACTTGCTTTTTATATAATTTGTTGTATTTAAGTTCAACTGGTGGTAGATGCCCATTTGTTCCAAATACCGCTTATAATCAAATTGATGCGGATTTAATGGAGGTCCAATGGCAATTGGTTGGGTGTACACCCAAACCTCATCATCAACATGGAGCGTAAGCGCGGTAGTGTCCATTTTTTTATTGAGCAATATTTTCCCCGAGACCAGATTACGGTCCAAGCTGATGACCGTGGCAATATATCGTTGAGAGAAAGAAGAGGGTTTCAGCACCTCCTTTATTTTAAGTTGCCACGAGCCATTGTTTTCAAAAGCAGCTTTGCTGTAGTGTGCGCTATTATTTATGGGTTGTGCCTGTTGGTAGGTAAGTGTTCCTAATGCAATCGTGGTAGCTGCGGCAATACTGCCGAATAGGGTAGGAGTTGGTTGTTTGGTGAAAGTATAATAGAGACTTAGTGTAATGATGAGGGCTAAGGTACGGCCAAGAGTCCAACCGATGTCAAACGTAAAATACCGACCAATAAGTATTCCGATAATGAGAAGTAGCGTTAATTTTACGGGAACGAACGCGAATAACTTCATCCTAGAGTATTCGAGTAGCTTTTACAAAAGCTTGGTTCCAGAAACCTTCCCTTAAGGAAGAAACGGTTACTCCTCTAGAGGAAGAAGCATGTATGAATTTAATTTCATTGTTCTCAACGGCTACGACCATGCCAACATGATTAATTCTTTTAGCTCGCCGTTTGGTCTTAAAGAACAGTAAATCTCCTTTTTCCACATCCCGGACCCTGATTTTTTTACCTTCTTCTGCCATGTGTATGGAAGTTCTTGGAAGTTGTATGTCGTGCTTCCCAAAGGAAACATAGAGCAAGCCGGAACAATCCATTCCTTTTTGGGTGGTACCTCCGAACTTGTACCGCACTCCGGAAAAAGTTAGAGCAGTATTGATGACCTTGTCCGCTTTGGACAAACTGTTGCTATTCGTTACTTCTACAGCTTTACGGGGTTTAGGGGAATAGGCGTTTCCGCGCCGCGCATTATCCGCCGCAGCAACAGAAATTTTGCGCTTCTGTGCGGTAGTTTTGCTGTTTTTGCCACTTCCGCAACTGGCTAAACATAGCACTAAAAAAATACAGATAAATGGTCGCATAAGATTCAAGTGTGCTCTAGTACTTGAGCATCAAAATTATAGAATTATTTTGTAAGCGCTTAAATACGGAGGGTAATAGTTTAAATCACCCTTCTCGTTTTGCGTTGGAAATGATTAATGAAGCCGCCTTTTTACTGGCTCCGGGCCCTCCTAATTTTTGACTTAATAGCTGGTAGGCGTTAATCTGTTTTTCTCTTTTAGGTCCGGACAGGATGAGATTCAATTCATTTTTTAAGTTCACTTTGGTAAGCTTGTCCTGTATCAATTCTTTTACGATTTCCGCTCCCATGATAAGGTTTACCAAAGAAATGTACTCTAGTGTAATGATTCGTTTTGCGATTTGATAAGATATCCAATTGGCTTTGTAGCACACCACTTGGGGAACATTGAACAAGGCGGTTTCTAAGGTTGCCGTACCACTCGTAACAAGCGCTGCATGGGCTAACGACAACAAATCGTAGGTTTTGCTCTGTACGTACTTCACGTTCTCGTCAGCTAAGAAAGAGGTGTAGAAGGTTCTGTCCAAACTAGGTGCGCCGGCAATGACAAATTCATAGTCTTTGAAATCATCGGAAAGCGATAGCATCACCTGCAGCATTTTTTGCACCTCTTGTTTACGGCTACCCGGTAGTAGCGCTACAATGGGTTTGTTGGGATGTAACTGATGTTCTTGTCTAAAACGTGCTTCATCGAGTATTGGCCTATTGGCAATGGCATCCAATAACGGGTGGCCTACAAAATTCACTGGAAAATTATGTTTGTTTTCGTAGAAATCCTTCTCAAAGGGTAAAATCACGTGCATGGCATCAATATCCCTTTTTATATTTTCTATGCGTCCTTCTCTTGAAGCCCAAATTTGGGGAGAAATATAATAATTGGTTTTGAGTCCGTTTTCTTTCGCCCATTTAGCGATTCTAAGATTAAATCCGGAATAATCGATGAAGACTAGGATATCGGGACTAAAATTAATAATATCTTCCTTGCAGGATGTAATGTTCTTAAAAATTGAATTTAGGTTCAATAGTACTTCCATGAAGCCCATAAAGGCCATTTCCTTGTAATGTTTGACCAAGGTTCCACCGGCATTCTGCATCAAATCACCTCCCCAGCAGCGTATGTTCGCATCCTTATCTTGGAGCCTCAATTCTTTAATAAGATTAGCACCATGAAGGTCACCCGATGCTTCCCCAGCAATAATATAATACTTCATTAGAAAATCTTATAATAGAGAATCAATAACGCCGTAAGCAGCGTCGCGATCAATACACCTTTAGCGCGTTGGTCTCTTTTAATCCTTAAGAATCCAAAGAATGCCACTAGGTTCAAAATAGCGCCCAATGCAAGCAGGCTGCCCACATGTCCTTGAGCTATTGCCGCATTATAGGTTTCTGTGATGCTCAGATCAGAAAACAGGAGTATATACAACAGTGTTCCAATCGTATTGGCTATAAGTCCTACGGCAAAGCCTATGAGCAGTTCTTTCTTAGTGTTCATTTTAAATTCCAGTTGTTTATAGCTTGTATGGCGTGGTGAGCGGTGAGGTCAAATTGTGTAGGAACTAAAGAGACGTAACCGTTGGCTAAGGCCCACTCGTCCGTGTCCTCCCCTTTGTCCAATAATTCAAACTCCCCTGTGAGCCAATAATAATCCCTGCCCATGGGGTTGGTTCTTTTATCGAATTTTTCTTTCCAATTTGCTTTGGCCTGTCTACATATTTTAACGCCTTTAATTTTCTCTGTTTTTAACCGGGGAATATTTACGTTGAGCACTACGTCTTTTGGTATGCCGTGGTCAAGAGCTTCTTTTACGATGTTTGTAATAAATGCTTTGCCTTGTGAGAAATCTGCGTCCCAACTGTAATCGCATAGCGAAAAACCAATGGCCGGTACTCCTTCGATACCTGCCTCGATAGCAGCGCTCATAGTTCCGGAATATATCACGTTTATGGAGGAGTTGGCTCCATGGTTTATGCCACTTACACAGATGTCAGGTTTTCTTTCCAAGAGCTCCTGCAGTGCTAGTTTTACGCAGTCTGCGGGTGTGCCGCTACAACTATATTCCTCAACTCCTGACGCTCCAAAATCGGAACTCATCTTCGTGGCATAAAGCGTACTGTCCAACGTAATTGCATGTCCCATTCCAGATTGCGGACTGTCGGGCGCAACCACTACAACATCCCCAATTTCTTTCATAAGCAAGACCAATGACCTAAGGCCAGGAGCGGTTATTCCATCATCGTTCGTAACCAGTATCAAAGGTTTTTTCATGAAACATACTTTATGACGTAAAAATACGTTTTTAAATAAGATTGTTCGATTTAGTCGTTTAACAAAAAATTAATCCCATGTCCCATAATTGGCATGGTTTTTTCTTTATCTTAGGGAATTCTGACGCGTTCTAACGCTTTAATTTCAAGATTTTGAAAAGGAATAAAAAAGATAGTTTTATGAAAAGAAATTTAGCCTACGTTTTAGTAGTAATGCTCATAGCGGTTGCTTCTTGCAGCTTTACCAATAAAACTTTTGAGAATGACGATAAGGATAAACTATTGTTAGACCTTATAACCTACGTCTTAGAGAAAGGGCACTACGAGCCAAAAAGTATCAACGATGATTTTTCGGCTAATGTCTTTGAGGATTTTATAGATGTCATCGACCCTACAAAACGTTATTTTCTAGCGACGGATATTAAGGAATTTGAGCAATACAAGTTTCAAATAGACGATCAAATCAAAAATACGGATATTACTTTCTTCAACATGGTCTACGATAGATTGCTTGAACGTATGGACGATGCAAAGGAAATCTATAAAGAAGTGCTAAAGACCCCTTTTGATTACAACCAGGACGAAAGTATCAGTATTAAATATGAAAACGAAGACTTTGTCGCCAATAAAGCCGAATTAAAAGAACGATGGAGAAAACAGTTGAAGTATGCCACTTTGGGAACTTATGATTCTAAAGTTGCACATGCTGAGAAAGATAATGCCGACGGTGCTTTTGACGATCATGATCACAAAGCCCATTCTCCAGAAGAAGCAGAAAAAGAATCACGGGAATCTACAGAGTCTACTTTAGACGAGTTTTTCGATTTTATTGCAGATTTGGATCGTAAAGATTGGTTTGTACAGTACATCAATACTATCGTGGACGAATTTGACCCGCATACGCTTTACTTTGCCCCTGAGGATAAGGAGCGATTTGATATGGGCATATCCGGCAAGTTCGAAGGTATTGGAGCCAGACTTCAAAAAAAACCGGAAGGAGCTAAGATTGTAGAAATTATTTCTGGAGGTCCGGTGTGGCGAGATGCCAGATTAGAAGTAGGTGATCAGATATTAAAAGTGGGTCAGAACGGAGAAGAGCCGATCAATATTGTTGGAATGCGTTTGGATGATGCCATTAAACTAATAAAAGGTGCGCAGGGAACGATTGTTGATCTTACGGTGAGAAAGGTAGACGGTTCTTTGGAAGAGGTTTCGTTGACCAGAGATGTGGTAGAGTTAGAGGAATCTTACGCGAAATCGGCTAATATTATTAGAGGTGATGAAAAATTTGGACTAATTAATCTACCCAAATTTTATGTAGATTTTGAAGACTATAGTGAGAGAAACGCGGCTACGGACGTTGCCAAAGAGGTAGAGCGTTTAAAGCAAGAAGGTGCAGAAGGTCTTATCCTGGACTTACGGGATAATGGGGGAGGTTCTTTAAAAACTGTAGTTGAAATGGCCGGCTTGTTCATTAAATCGGGTCCGGTGGTCCAGGTAAGATCAAGTAGTAAGGAAAAAGATGTCTACGTGGATAAAGATGAAAGGATTCAGTGGGATGGACCACTTGTAATACTCGTTAATGAATTATCCGCCTCAGCTTCTGAAATATTGGCAGCAGCAATGCAAGATTACAAGCGCGCAGTGGTTATAGGAAGCAAACAAACTTTTGGTAAAGGTACCGTACAGAACGTTATTGCTTTGGATAATATCGTACGTAGTAACGAGCATGGAGATTTAGGAGCCATTAAATTAACTACGCAAAAGTTTTATCGTATTAACGGAGGTTCAACACAGCTAGAAGGCGTTAAGAGTGATGTCGTGGTTCCGGACAAGTACAGTTATATAGATTTGGGAGAAAGAGACCAGTCAAATCCTTTAAAATGGGATAAGATTACACCTGCGGAATATGAAATATGGGACGGCTATATCGATTATGACCAGACCATAGCGAATAGCAAAAAGCGAATGGCTGCAAATGCCCAGATTAAACTTATAGAGGAAAATGCGCAATGGCTTAAGGCGGAGCAGGAAGAAACGGAGATTTCTCTGAACTATGAAACCTATAGGGAAGAGAAATCTAAAGACAAGGAAAAATCAAATTACTTCAAGAGTCTTTCCGAGTACGATTCTAAACTTACCTTTAAATCACTGAAGTATGAAGAAGCTTTGTTTACAAAAGATTCTGTTCTCAGGGAAAAGAGAAACCGTTGGCATAAGAACCTAGCAAAGGATGTTTATGTAGAGGAAGCCGTAAATGTATTGCAAGATTTAAAAATGAACAATATAAAGAACATACAAAACGGAAAATTAGCTAGTGTAAAGGGCTAGTGCAATGCTACAACGTATAAAAAAAAGCCGCTCCATGAGCGGCTTTTTTCGTTACTCCTTCAACTTGTCCGCATGTAGCTTTCGTAGCTTAGAAAGCTTAGGGTTAATGACTACTTGGCAATAGCCCTGGGATGTATTGTTTCTATAGTAGTTCTGATGGGCTTCTTCCGCATCATAAAAAATACCTAAAGGACTTACCTCGGTTACTATAGAATTATCATAATAAGGGTTTAGTTCTTTAATTACCGCATTGGCCGTTTCCTTTTGTCTGTCGTTTTTATAGTAAATTACCGAACGATACTGCGTTCCGGCATCCGCTCCTTGTCTATTGAGCGTAGTAGGATCGTGCGTGGTCATGAATATGATGAGGATATCCGAAAGTGATATTACGGAGGCATCAAAGCTTACTTGTACAACCTCTGCATGCCCTGTTAAACCGGAACAGATTTCTCTGTACGTTGGTTTCCCGGGAGCGTTTCCACCCGTATAACCAGATACTACCTTTTCAACACCTTTTACTTCTTGAAAAACCGCCTCGGTGCACCAAAAACATCCACCACCTACGGTTATAACTTCTATATTGCTTTTCATTTAGCTTCTTTCGTAATTTTTAGGGATTCAGAATTTATACAATAGCGGAGTCCACTTGGTTCCGGTCCATCTGGAAAAACGTGGCCAAGATGGGCATCACAAGTATTGCAAAGTACCTCTACCCGTATCATTCCAAAACTAACATCCTTTATATATTTTATGGAGTTGGCTTTTATTGGTTGCGTAAAACTGGGCCATCCCGTCCCGGATTCGAACTTTATGGTAGAATCAAAAAGTGGCGTATTACAGCAGATACATTCGTATTTGCCTGCGTCATGTACGCTACAAAGTGCTCCGGTATGCGGTGCTTCCGTACCTTTTTTTCGGGTAATCCTAAATTGCTCGGGAGTTAAGATCTGTTTCCATTCACTCTCGGTTTTCTCAACTCTCTTATCAGGAACAGGGTTTCCGTTCACTGAGAAATGAATAACATCTTTCCATGTTAAAGTCATAATTTTCCTTCCTTTCTTTAAAATTGTTCTATAGTTTCTTAGTCGTTTTAGTACATTGCTTCTTACAAAATTAAGCTATATTCGGACGATGAGATTTGATACTAAAAATAGAACTATTTACTCAATTTTAATCCTTGTTTGTGTTGTAGGTTTTTGGCTTTTTGAAAACTTTTATACACCCGGCACCTATTCTACGAGCAGAGAAGCTCTCAAAGAAGCAAATTTTCCTGAAAACCTGTTGCCTAGCTCTACAACAGATGAAATAGTGCACCATTCTTATTTTTCCTTGTCCTATAACGAGCCTTTTGAACAGTCAGAATGGGTAGCTTATGTCTTGAACAAAGAACATTTGACGTATGACGATAGAAAAAGACCTTATTTTATTGAAGATCCTTGGGTAAAATCGAAATCAGCCGATTGGAAAAACTACAAAGGCTCCGGTTATGATCGTGGGCATTTGGTTCCTGCCGGTGACCGTAGGTTTTCAGAACAAGCTTACAACGAGACCTTCTATACCAGCAACATAAGTCCGCAGGACAGGGATTTCAACGCAGGTGTTTGGAATAGATTAGAAATGAAGACGAGGTCTTGGGCAAAAAGATACGGGAAATTATATGTAATAACTGGAGGTGTGTTGGAGGATGGCTTGGATGAAATTGGTGATGAAGACGTAGCGGTTCCGAGGTATTTTTATAAGATTGTGGCGAAGGGAAGCCCGGATCAATTAGAAGTTATCGGGTTTATCTTACCGAATGAAGAGCAAACCACACCCCTATCTAATTTTGTGGTTACCATTGATGCTATAGAAATGAGAACTGGAATTGATTTCTTTAGAGAACTACCGGTTGAGCAGCAGGCCGTGATGGAATCTAGAGTACGCTTGAAAAACTGGAAGTTTTAAAAGCTTTCCTTTAATCTATTGGTGTCTAGCTTAAGAAATATGAACAATAGAATGGTAAAGAATAATAATCCAGACCCACCGTAACTGAAAAAGGGCAAAGGAATTCCAATGGTAGGCAGCACACCTATGACCATTCCAATATTTATAAAATAGTGGATAAGAAGCACTGAAATGACACCATATCCGTACATTCTAGAGAAATCGTTTTTTTGTCGCTCCGCCAAGGAAATCAATCTTAAAAATAAAATGGAGAAAAGTATGATTACCGTGGCCGTGCCAATGAAGCCCCATTCTTCCCCAACGGTACTAAAGATATAATCGGTATGTTGCTCGGGTACAAAGTCTCCTTTAGTTCTTGTTCCTTCTAGAAATCCCTTGCCAAAGAAGCCTCCAGACTCGATGGCTTTTTCTGACTGGTAGGTGTTGTAGCCAATTGTTTTACGAATTTGTTCTAGTTTAGCCGGGTCTTTTTCTAGTCGCAGCCAGAGGCTAAAACGATCGCGGTGACGTTGTTCGAATACATTGTTGAAAACAAAATTGACGGAGAGCGAAAACAGTATTGTGATTGTGGTCACGATGACCAAAGGAAAAATAGGAACTTTAAAGCTCTTTCGTTTTAATGCGAACAGAAGTACCAGGAGCAAGGCTAGCCCAATGGTAACCCAAATGGTTCCGAACATGAGCGTGGTTACAAAAATAAGAATGGCGAAAAAACCGATACCCAGATAAAATAACGGTAGTCCTTCTCTAAATATAACAAAGACCAGGGCAAAGAATACGAGCGCGCTTCCCGGGTCCGGTTGCGGAATGATGAGCAACGCCGGGATAAGTATAATTAATAGGGCATAGAGTTGGTCCTTTCTTCGTTTAATATCCGTTTGGATATCGCTTAAATACTTAGCGAGAGCAAGAGCGGTCGTAATCTTCGCTAGCTCTGAGGGTTGAAAATTCATAAACCCCAAACTGTACCAAGAGGTAGCTCCGGCGATGGTCTTTCCAAAGACGAAGAGTCCTAAAAGTGAGACTATGGAAAATAGATAGAAAACACTGGAAAAACGTTCGTAGAAATTCACTTCCAAGGCCATGATTACCAAAATGGCCACTAAGCTTACGCCAATAAAAAAAAGCTGTTTTCCATGTAAGGTGCTAAAATCAAAAAGTGTGTCCTGCGTTTCGGTAAAGGTGCTAGAGTAAATGTTGGACCAGCCTATAAGTACCAATGAAAAGTAGATAAATACCGTAAGCCAATCTATTCGTTTAAGGATACTTCTACCAGACATACTCGTTTATCTTGAACTCTTCACCGCTGTAGGGCTTAGCGTATTCATGTTCTAAAGTTTTGTCTAGCATTTTCTTTTCCAAGTCGGTTCTCGTAATGGTTCCCTTGATATACTTTTCAATCATTAAGGAGGCGATGTGTCCTGCATAACGCGAGCCGTAATACCCATTTTCTATATACACTGCAATAGCTATCTTAGGATTTTCGACTGGAGCAAAAGCCACGAACACCGAATGATCCGTAAGTTGGGTCCGTACGCCGTCTATTTTTGTAAAATTCTCTGCCGTACCCGTTTTCCCCGCAATATTAATGCCTGGTACTTGTACCCATCTGGCCGTTCCTTTTTTGTAAACATCGGCCATTCCCTGAATGATCGGGTCAAAATGTTTTCGATCTATAGTTGTCCTTTTAGGTTCTGTGTATTTGGGATCGCTAATATCCTTTCCTTGTATTTTTTTAAGGATATGCGGCGTAAAATAATGGCCTTTATTTGCGATGGCCGCAGTCATATTGGCCAGTTGTACCGGAGTAGCCAAGATTTCTCCTTGCCCTATGGAATTTGATATGATGAAAGAAGAGCTCCATCGATTATCTCCGTACCATTTATCATAATACTCTTTGCTAGGGATTCTTCCTTTCTGCCCAAAAGGAAGGTCATAGCCAAGGTAATTGCCCAAACCGAAACTCTTCATATGCTTTTCCCATACGTCCATTCCTTCGTCGGTGGTATCGAACTTTTCAAAAATCTTCCTAAAGGTACCTGCGAAATAAGCATTGCAAGATTGATAGATTCCACTGTTCATATTACGAAGACCTCCGCCGCAATGACAACCTCTTTTCTTTTTTCCGACATAAAACCCGTTGTAACAGCGAATGGTAGAGGACTCGTCCATAACACCTTCTTGTAACGCAATAAGTGCGTTAAGCGTCTTGAATGGAGACCCAGGGGGTTGTTGGGCATGAATTGATCGGTCCCAAGTAGGGTTCGCTATAGTGTCGTTATAGAGTTTGGTATAGTTTTTAGAGCGTTGCCGGCCGACCAAAAGTGCAGGGTCATAGGTAGGGCCGGATATCATGGAAAGTATCTCGCCGGTGGCGGGTTCAATGGCTACAATGCCACCTCTTTTACCGTTCATTAGACGCTCTCCGTACTCTTGAAGCTTTTTGTCAAGTGTAATGCTAATTTGTTTGCCCTGCTCTGGAAGTGTGTCCAATGCTCCATTTTTATAGGGGCCAATATCTCTATTGAATCTATCTTTTTGAATGTACTGCACACCTTTTCTTCCCCGCAATAAGTCCTCATAATAACGTTCTACACCGGTTCTCCCCTTTAGTTCTCCTTGAACGTAGTATTTGTTTTTTGCCAAATCCCCTTCGTTGACTTCACTAATATAACCCAGTACATTGGCAGCACTAGGCGTATCATAATAACGTAAGGACCTTTTTTGGATGTAGAATCCTTTGTACTTACGCATCTTTTCTTGAAGTCTAGCGTAATCTTCTTTTGATAATTGTGGAACCAAGACCGATGGCAGTCTCGGGGAATATACTCTAGCTTTTCTAAGTTTTTCCTTGAATTTTTCCTTATCAACCCCTATTAATCCGCAAAATTCTAGCGTATCAAGAGCTTTGACCTCTCTGGGTATGACCATGACGTCATAAGCTGGGTCGTTACCGACCAAAAGCTCCCCATTTCTGTCGTAAATATAACCGCGTTCGGGGTAGTCGTATATTGCCTTGATGGCAGGGTCTTCTAATACTTGATCTGGTGAAAAACTGAAAATTTGAAGGTAGGAAAGTCTGCTAAGGAAGGTAATTCCTATGATGACGATAATTGATGATAAAAGTATTTTCCTCATTCTTTCTTAGTGCTAAACAAGGTGCTGAACAATAGACCCAATATCAAAGAAGCAAGGCCTATAGCAAACGTTTTTTGTATGATTAAGAGACTATTGGCAAAACTAAAAATTTCTAAAGTAAAGAATACAACATGATGTATTACAATTAATAACGCCAAAAAAGTAAATTGTTGTGCCTTGGTACTGTTGTTTAATTTAAAACTTTGAAATTCATAGTTTACACCGAATACGAACCGCATAATTGTAGGTCTTAAATAGGCTATGGTAATTGTGGCAGCTGCATTAATGGCCAAGGTATCGGAAAAGATATCTATCAGAAAACCAAGGATAAAACTTATGATTAAAAAAGTGGTCCTGTTTTCCTTTATCGGATACCAATAGATGAACAGAATATAAATCATGGGGTTGATGAAGCCAAAGAAATTTAATCTGTTGAATACGAGCACCTGTACCAAAATCAGCAAGATGAACCTTAGAATATTTATAAAAAAGGAACTACTGATCATTGGTTGTTCGTGTTTCTGTTTCCAGTTCTAAAACTTCTTTCCTATTCAAATTTTGAATAACGTATACCTGTTTCAAATTGGTCATGTCGTTAAATAAGGCCACATCAATAAAATAGAAACTCTTTGACGTGTCCAAATCAAATTTCTTTATCGTGCCAATGGGAATGTTTTCAGGAAAGATACTACTCATGGCACCGGTTACTATAGTATCCCCAATCGTTAACTGAACCAGTCTGGGAATATCTATCAACTGAACGGTATTATAGTCTTTGGTATTCCAGACCAACGAACCAAAATGGTTGGAATTTTTAATCTTAGCGTTAATATTCGATTTTTCGTTCAATATACTCTGCACGGTGGCATAGTTCTTAGATGTATTTTCTATGATCCCCAGAATACCCTTGTCCGTAATTACGCCCATATCTTGTTTTACACTATCTAAGCGACCTTTGTTTATGGTGATATAGTTTCTTTGGTCGGAAAAGCTGTTCTTTACTATGGTACCCTGTACTACGGTATAGCTATTCAGTAAGGAATCTGTTATTGGGGTGATGCCCTCTTGCTTGTTATAAAGTTGAAATCTTAGTAATTCATTTTCCCTTACGAGATTACGGTTCTCTTCGCGAAGGTTAAAATAAGCGGTGATATTATTGGAAGTCTCATAAATACTGCCCGAAAAATAGTTAGCGGAATTTAGAAATTTAGACTGGTGATAGGAATGCGATTGAAAAGTGAAAATCAAGGAAATAAAGAGCAGAAAGGCATAAAGTAAGAACGTTTTATACCGAATCAGAAAATTTATAATCTGCTGCATTCACTTTTACGTTTTCAAATTGAAGTACTCAAAAATTACTTGATCAAGATACTCTTGTATCGCTCTAGGTTTTTCAATGCTATTCCTGTACCACGAACTACGGCTCTTAAAGGATCTTCTGCAATGTATACGGGCAGGTCCGTTTTTTGAGATAACCTTCTGTCCAGGCCACGTAGCATAGAACCACCCCCGGCCAAATAAATTCCTGTATTGTAGATATCCGCTGCCAATTCTGGTGGAGTTTGCGATAGGGTTTCCATTACCGCGTCCTCCACGCGCAAAATGGATTTGTCCAGTGCTTTTGCGATTTCCCGATAAGAAATCTGTACTTGTTTGGGTTTGCCCGTTAGTAAATCTCGTCCTTGAACCGACTTTTCGTCCGGAGGAGTCTGTAAATCTTCCGTCGCCGAACCAATTTCAATTTTAATCGCCTCCGCAGTACTTTCACCTACATACAGGTTATGCTGCGTACGCATGTAGTAGATAATATCATTGGTAAAAACGTCACCTGCAATCTTGACCGACTTATCACAAACAATACCCCCTAAGGCAATTACTGCAATTTCCGTAGTACCACCACCTATATCTACGATCATATTTCCTTTGGGCTGCATAATATCAAGACCAATACCAATGGCGGCGGCCATGGGCTCGTGAATAAGATATACTTCTTTGCCGTTTACCCGTTCAGCAGATTCCTTTACCGCACGCATTTCTACTTCCGTTATACCAGATGGGATACAGATGACCATGCGCAAGGCAGGCGGGAACCATTTTTTCTTTAATGCCGGGATATTTTTAATGAACATGTTAATCATCTTTTCAGATGCATCAAAATCGGCAATTACCCCATCCTTTAAAGGACGAATGGTCTTTATATTTTCATGGGTTTTTCCTTGCATCATATTGGCTTCCTTGCCAACTGCGATAATTTTACCCGTAATTCTATCACGAGCAACGATAGAAGGACTATCTACTACGACCTTGTCATTATGGATGATAAGCGTGTTCGCCGTTCCTAAATCTATGGCTATCTCTTCAGTCAAGAAATCAAAAAATCCCATATAAATTTGTTTGGTTATGGATTAAGGGGTGCATTTCATCGACAAAAGTAGTAAAATTAATGCTTAAAATGACGGGTGCCCGTCATCACCATTGAAATTCCGTTCGCATTACAATAATCCACACTCAACTGGTCCTTGATAGAGCCCCCCGGTTGTATAACACTTGTAATTCCTGCTTGGCCTGCAATCTCAACACAATCAGGGAATGGGAAGAATGCATCACTGGCCATTACGGCACCGTTTAGGTCAAATTTAAAGGATTGCGCTTTGTGTATGGCTTGGTTCAGGGCATCTACTCGCGAAGTTTGTCCCGTACCACTAGCACACAGTTGCTTGTTCTTTGTCAGCACAATGGTGTTAGACTTTGTATGCTTACATAATTTTGAAGCGAACAGTAAATCATCAAGTTCTTGCTCGCTTGGCTTGGTGTCCGTTGCATAGCTTAAATCTGCAATAGCATCTGTCTTATGGTCTTTCTCCTGAAGCAACATGCCGTTTAAACAAGTTCTTACCAGCATTTCCGGCATAGTGGTTTCGTTCTGAACTAGTATAATCCTGTTCTTCTTGCCTTTAAGTATTTCCAGGGCGTCCGCTGCATAGCTTGGTGCAATAACAACTTCGCAAAATAATTTATGGATTTCCTCCGCCGTGGCTTTATCAATCTCTTTATTGCTTATCAAGACTCCACCAAAGGCAGAGACCGGGTCGCCGGCCAGAGCATCCACGTAAGCCTGGTGAAGTGTGCTGCGTTGCGCTAATCCACATGCGTTATTATGTTTTAAAATGGCGAAGGTTGGGGCGTCATTTTTAAATTCTCCCATAAGGTTTACAGCGGCATCAACATCCAACAAGTTATTATAAGAGAGTTCTTTGCCGTGAAGTTTGGAGAACATGGCATCAAAATCTCCAAAGAAAAATCCTTTCTGATGCGGATTTTCTCCATAACGCAACACTTTTCCGTTGGTCTCACTGACCTTAAGTGCGGCGATATCATGGTGCTGGTTAAAATAATTGAATATAGCCGTATCATAGTGCGAGGAAAGGTTGAAGGATTTTGCGGCAAAACGCTTTCTATCTTCCAGCGTGGTATTTCCGTTATCCTTAGAAATGACCTCGAGGAATTCTGAATAATCTTCCATAGAAGATACGCACATGACGTCTTTAAAGTTTTTTGCGGCAGCACGTATCAGAGAAATACCTCCAATGTCTATTTTTTCTATGATGTCCTGTTCCGGGGCACCACTTGCAACGGTTTTCTCAAAAGGGTATAAATCTACGATTACGATATCCAATTGTGGAATATCGAATTCTGCTAATTGCGCAACATCACCATCATTGTCCTGTCGATTGAGAATACCGCCAAATACCTTTGGGTGTAAGGTTTTAACGCGACCGCCTAAAATGGAGGGATAACTTGTGACATCTTCTACAGGAACAACGTCTATGCCCAGGTCCTTAATGAATTTCTCCGTGCCACCGGTAGAATAGATGGTAATGCCAAGTTCCTTGAATTTTTTTACTATGGGTTCCAATCCGTCTTTATGAAAAACGGAAATTAAGGCAGAAGTCGCTTTTTTAACAGTGCTCATGGGTAGTGCTTGTGATTAGTAATTTAAGCACACAAAAGTAATTTTTTTAAGAGAAGTACAACAGCGAGGTTATCAACAAATAGGCTAAAGTTTTGAACGGTTAAGAGGTTGTATCCTATTTACGTAGGCGTATGCGTTTAAATTACCATACTAGTGTTCCATAATCTTCGCCAATTCTTCATTTACGAATTCTAAGAATCGTTCGTCCTCCTTTGTAAACGGGTCGGGCGTATTGGAATCAATATCTATCTGACCAATATTTTCACCGTTTACGAAGAGCGGAACAACGATTTCTGATTTTACGGTAAGACTACAGGCAATATAGTTGTCTTGCGCTTGCACATCAGGCACAACAAAATTTTCGTTACTGACCGCCACTTGTCCGCAGATTCCTTTCCCGAACGGTATAATCGTGTGGTCCGTTGGTTCTCCCGTATAGGGACCTAACTTTAATTCTTCTTTGTCACCGTTCCTAAAATAAAACCCTACCCAGTCATAATGAGGAACACTTTCTTGAAGGAGATTACAGATCTCTTGGAGCTTGGTATCTTTTTCTTGGTTGGAGTGGATAATGCTCTTTATTTTGGGTCTCAGGGAATCTAACATGGTCTCTTATTTTCAATAATCTAAATCAAAAGTCGATTTTTAAAAGGAAACTAACAATAAGAACAGCCTTAAAAATTCGTTAAGTACTATCAACCAAAATTCTAAAATAGTATCTTTGTATGATGAAAAGTGTAGCACATCAAATATGGTCCGTGGTCATGGCGGTGTTAGTATTGTTTTCAACAGTCTCATGGACTATTGAAAAGCACACGTGTATGGGTCGTGTAATGGATGTTGCTTTATTCTCAAAGGCTCAGGATTGTGGTATGGAAGCAGCGATGCTGATGATGGAAGAAGACTCCGATGAAAACCACTGTTGTGGTGAGGAAACCCTGACGATTCAAGGTCAAGATGATCTAAAAATTTCTTTTAACGATATTACTTTAGACCAGCAGGTCTTTATCGCAGTTTTTGCGAAGGCCTACGTTGCGTTGTTCTCTAGTAGTGAACAGCAAACGAATATAAACGAGTATTACCCACCACCACTTCTGGTCAGGGACATACAGTTACTTGACGAAACTTTTTTAATTTGATGTGATTCCTCGCTAGAGGATATTTTGGATTTACCCTGCTAGGCCAGCCTAGGATGGAAATAAACAAAAGCAACCCATGATTTGGGTTAACATCAAATTAAACATTCATGAAATATAAACTTAGGTTAGTAGCCTTATCCATACTGTCCGCAGTATTCTCAGCAGCTCAGGGTCCGCCAATAACCGCTGATAAACCAATTATGCTCGGGGCGGGCAGTTTTACCGCTAGAACATTAACGGAATTACGAAACACGGAGCGAGGTTCATTTGTTTATGTACCGCTAATGATGCGTTACCTGCCAACATCGAACTCCTCAATAGGTGTAGATATTCCTTATTTGAATTATGATATCGATAACAAGGCAAGTGGCAGTGCTCTGGCCGATATCAAAATAATAGGGAAATATCAATTTTTTCGAAAAGATGCCACGGGTAAGACTTTTAGGATATCAGCCAAGACGGTACAGACTTTGCCCACGGGAGAAGAGCTTGATTTAATGGAATTAAGTACGGGTAAGTATGCCGGGTATTACGGTATCGTCGCGGGATATGAAACCCTAAAATACGGCATATCCAATGAGTTAGGCTACAATGCAGTGCCCGATGGTACTTTGGACGAGTTCCGCTATAAATTAGGATTTGGACTACCTCTTTTAAAACCACAGTATCCCAACAAGCAAGTGAACCTCTTTTTTGAATATACCAATTCCTGGCTAGTAGAAAGAGATTGGTATCAGTTGTTATATGCGCAAGGCATACAATATGCAAGAAAGGCGACTACGTTTGAGCTGGCGATTCAAGTTCCTTTGGTGAGTGATTTTGAAGTGGGCAGGAACCTGCGGTACAGCATATTTTTTGGAGGTCGATTTACATTTTAAACCGAATATCCCTCCTATCAAGGAGGGAAAAGGGAGGTGTTAAATCTATTGAATTATAAATAAGTTGATAATATAATTTTTTTTAGAATATAATAATGAAGAAAACAATAATAGTAACATTGGTCGTCGGGATGATGACCGTGTTTGGAGCAAATGCTCAAAAAGCGATGGATAAATTTATGGTGCAGGTAGACGGCCTTGGTTGCCCTTTTTGCGCTTACGGACTAGAGAAAAAGTTCAAGGAGTTCAAGGGTATTAAACAGGTAAAGATTGATATTGAGACTGGAGATTTCAGTTTTGCTTATCCAGCGGAAAAAGAACTGACCTTGGTTGCCGTTCATCAACAGGTAGAAAAAGCGGGGTATACCCCAATAACTACCAAAATAGAGCGAGCAGATGGTACGATTGAAGCGTCGGAAAAACAGTCGCTCTCCGCTAAAACGGAAGGGACTGTGACCAAAAAACTCATGGTCGCGGGTAATTGCGGTATGTGCGAGGCACGGATTACCGAGGCTGCCAAAGGTGTAGCCGGAGTATCTGATATTTCTTGGGACAAGGATACCAAAATGATGGAGGTGTCCTTTGACGCGGGTGCAACTACACTTTCAGAAATAGAAAAGACGATTGCAAAAGCGGGCCACGATACTAAAAATTATAAGGCGGAAAAAGGAACATATGATCAGTTACCTGCTTGCTGTCATTATGATAGGATAGGCAAATAAGAAGATAAAGTTATCGGCGCGGTCAATACTGTCCAATTTCCTTTTTGATTGCGCCGTAACTATTAAAAATTAAGTAATGAA
>NZ_MDGN01000077.1:0-1593 GCF_002742365.1 Maribacter sp. 4U21 | reverse complement strand
TTGCCGTTACATCGACTAAATTAGCAATAGGCACTTCTACTGGATTATCGGTTGTAACGATATCTGAAATAAAATTAGTGCTACTTAGGGTATACGTATATGTTCCTCCACCACCTTGCGGATTCCGGATGTCCACTAATCCCGGGTTGGCACAGGTTATATGTGAAAGTACGTTAGGGGTGAATGTTATAGGGTCTAGTTGTTCTACTTCTACGTTCTCACTTCCTATGACACAATTGTTCGGTGCGGCTCCTCTTATTTCTACGAAGTAGTCCCCCGTACCTAAATTTGCTGGAGTCGGTACCGTAAAAGAATCCCCTGAAACAAAGGTTCCTTCTGTGCCGGAGGTTATAAGTGTAGGTGCTCCAATTGGTAGTGTATCGTCCAAGCGATAAAAATCCCAATCAAAAGAACCGCCAAGTTCTCCAAGTGTTGTTTCTGTAACCGTATACGTAACTTGTCCGTTTGTAACTCCGTCACAAGTGGGTGTTACATCTGCTGATATCTGTACGGGTGGTGGTGCAAGCGTATTTACGTTTTGTGAACTCTGCCTCACACACGGACTAGAATCACGCACATAAAACACATAGGTTCTTCCAGGCACAAGTCCGGTAAACACGAAGCTTCCTTCTCCTGCTGGCACGGTGTTACCACCAGAATCGACTGTTCCCCCTGGTTGCCACGTTGCAGATGCAGGATTAAAATTAACAGGGTTTTCCGAATAGGTGTATTCGTAAGGTGCTAGTCCCTCGGTACCTTGAACCGTAACCTGAAGATCGTTACAATCCACAATGATAGCAGAGATGCTAATATCGAGGTCATCCAAAGGATAAGGGATGGTATACCTAGGTAAGTCGGTCTGGCAGTTAGTACCTACAACTCTAATGGATGGTTCTACTTCTGTCCCTGATGTATATGCAGCTCCGACGAACGTATCGCCAGATTGCCAGTTTGAACCACCGTCGGCACTAAATTCTAATGTGCCTAAGGTCAATGGATAATTGTCGAATTCAAAACCGTACATGTTTGGGTCAGGGTCGCAATTTACCGGTGCAATACCTATAATGTCCGCTGTAAGCTCATCGGGATTGGTAATGGTCACCGGTGTTTCTGTTCTGTCACAACCGTTTGCATCGGTAACGATAATTGTATAGTTCCCCGTGCCAAGGTTAAAATAGTTCTGGGTAGTGGCAACCACGTTCGTGTTCGTCTGGTCGGATGCCCCACCGTTGTCCAAATCGATAATTTCAATGGTATAAGGACTATCGCCCGCAGTAATGTTCACTGCAATGGAGCCCGTTCCGTCATGACATTCAGGAGCAGTAGGGGTGGCCGTATACGCTAAGGTAACCGCCGGTGCTACCGTTTCCGTGGTTGTAAATTCACAATGTGGGTCTGTTCCGTTATTGTCCCACACATAAACATCGTAATCCCCATCGTTACCCGTAGTAACGGCAAACGTATTGGAAGCACCGAAGTCCGCAGGGACAGGAACGTTTCCTGTAGGCATGAACGCATATACAAAGTTGCCGTCTCCTCCCGTTGCGTTCACGGTAATACGACCGTCCGCGCAAGAGCTGATATCCACAACAT
>NZ_MDGN01000076.1:0-516 GCF_002742365.1 Maribacter sp. 4U21 | reverse complement strand
CCCTTACTTGGTCGATATCCTCGAATATATATTTGTCAAGGACCCCTCGCCGATAACTACCATTGAACCTTTCCACAAAAGCGTTCTGGGTCGGTTTTCCCGGTTGGATATATTTGAATTCTATCCCGTGCATCTGGCTCCAATCGTTCGTTAAATGAGCTATGAACTCCGGGCCGTTATCCATTCGTATCTTCTTCGGTTTGCCTTTTTTGTTGATAAGATGGTTCAGTACCCAGACGATACGGTTGCTGGTCAAGGAAAAGTCCACTTCTATATAAAGTGCCTCCCTGTTGAAATCATCGATTACGTTGAACGACCTGAAGCGTCTCTTGTTTTCAAGGACATCGGTCACAAAATCCATACTCCAGGTGTGGTTGAGCTCGCCGGGGACCTCCAAGGGCTCTTTGACCCTTGCCGGCAGACGCTTCTTCGCTTTTCTTCTCAAAGGCAGTCCAAGGGCCTTGTACACACGGTGGACCCGTTTATGGTTCCATTGCTTCCCTTCAATGCGCAAAC
>NZ_MDGN01000075.1:0-372 GCF_002742365.1 Maribacter sp. 4U21 | reverse complement strand
GGATATCCAATAGAATGTCATTGTCCTTTACAATCTTCTGAATGAAGGTTTTGCTTTTCATTCGTTTAATGAATTTTTCAAGATAGATTGCATCTTTCCTACTGTTTAATTGCATCGAAACTACAATTTCCCAATCGTCCGCCGCTTTTGTAAATGCTTTTTTAAAATAATGAGCATTGTGTTGTTCTAACCTATTTACTAAATCCGGAGATTCCCCGATATAGTATCTGCTTATTTTCTCGCTGTAAAGAATGTACAGGTAATGCATTTGGAAAAAATATAAACAAAAAATACTCACTATTGCGAGGATAAATTTTGGTGCCTCCAGCCCCGACACTTCGGGGGAACCAAGGCTATGGTTTTTTTAAAATG
>NZ_MDGN01000074.1:0-294768 GCF_002742365.1 Maribacter sp. 4U21 | reverse complement strand
TTCTATGTGAAGGTCCATATGAAGAACGAGTTCCCCGATACGGTATCCTATAACAGGTTCACCGAGCTGATGCAGGGCAACCCGATGGCGATGACCCTGTTCCTGAAGACCTGCTGTCTAGGGGACTGCTCCGGCATCTCCTTCATAGACTCGACCCCTGTCCGGGTCTGCAAGAACAAGCGTATCCCGAACCATAAGGTGTTCAAGGGCATCGCCACTACGGGGCGCTCCACCATGGGTTGGTTCCATGGCTTCAAACTGCACATCATCATAAACGACAGGGGGGAAATACTGAACTTTACCATAACCCAGGCGAACGTTGACGATAGGGAAACGCTCAAGAAAGAGCGTTTTCTGGACAAGATATATGGAAAGCTCTATGCGGACAAGGGCTACATAGGAAAAAGCCTGATGGAGATGCTGTTCATCGACGGAGTACAACTTATAACATCGATCAGGAACAATATGAAGAACTCCCTGATGACCATGTCCGACAAGATATTGTTGAGAAAACGTTCCGTCATTGAAACGGTAAACGACGAACTCAAGAACATATGCCAAATAGAGCATTCAAGGCACAGAAGCTTCGGGAACTTCTTGGTCAATATCATCACAGGGTTTATAGCATAAAGCTTTCTCCCAAAAAAACCAAGTATCAAATATCAAACTGTCAAAACTAATCAGCTTATCCTTTTTTAATCGAACTCAGGTTATTAAAATAATTACATTTCATCCATTCTTTAAACAAATCTAAAGGAGTGTTTTTGAGGTACGAAAAATTTTATCGGGAACCATTAACCTAAAGTTGAAGTCATTTCTCTTAGTGACCTAGGTGCTTTTCGATACTCCCGAAATGGTCGTGATTTAGCTATTTTCTGATTCAATATATGTCATCTCGTTCAAGGAAAAGTCGGCTATGGCTCCCTCGGTCGCCTGTAAATAATCGGCTAAATGGTCATTGGCCATATGGGTTTGCCATAAAGCCCTTGTTTCCCAGATTTCATAAAATAGAAACCTGTTTTCATCTTCATTGTCCTGGTGTAGGTCATAGGTAATACAACCTTTTTCAGCTCTAGTTTTATCGATGAGTTTCAGTAGTTCCGCTTTAACCAGTTCCCTCTTTTCAGGTTTGGCTACTATAGTCGCTATAATTGTCAAATTTTGATGCTCCATGGGTATGATTCTAAATCTTTACTCTAATTTTTGGCAAAAATACGCTAGATTTTGGGTTTTCCATAGGCTAGGCCAAAACTTCTTCATAGGTTGGTGAATTACGCAACTCCTAATGGTTTTAGTGGGAAGTGCGATTTCGTTTCAGGTCGACTAGGGCTGCAAGGCACTATAGACGATGTCTTCTAATTTAGAATTGATTTCGTTGTTGTGAGCGGACTGTAAAACCTGACGCAGTTGTATCACGATGAGTTGGTTCTCAGGGTCTATCCAGAAAACAGTACTAAAAGCACCGCTCCAACTATAGGTGCCATCCGGTCTTTGCGGGTGGTTTTTGGAGACATCAAAGCCAAAATCAAATCGGGCGGTTCCCCAGGGATAGGAGAGAGTGTCAATCTGGTCTTTGTGCATAGCCTGTGCGGTTTCGGTCTTTAAAATGCGGGTGTCTCCCAGTATTCCGTCGTTAAGCAGCGCTTGACAGAACAGAAAATAATCGCGTGCCGTACCCGTCATTACGCTGCCTCCGGACAAGTAGGTCTTGGCACCCTGAGTGGGATAGTTGGCCATATAGAATTTACCCATTACCTTAGGAGCTTGTCTAATTGTTCCGTTCTGGTCAGGTATAAAAATTTTGCTCAGGTCATCGGTAAGCGAATCATTGAAATAGAAGCTAAGCTTTTCAATTCCCAAAGGTGTCGTAATGTGCTCTTGAACATTCTCGTCCAGCGCTTGACCGGAAGCTACCTCTACCACACGCCCTAGGACATCCGTATTAAGACCGTACATCCATTGAGCACCCGGTTCGTGCATTAGGGGAAGGTCTCCTAGCTTGCTTGCCGTTTCTTCAATGGTAATGGGCAAATGCGTGCTTAAATCCGGAATACCATGCTTTGCCAGAATGGCACCGTTCACGGGCGGATTCATAAAACCATAGGGAACTCCTGCGGATTGCGTAAGCAATTGACGCACTGTAGGGGTGTTGTTCCTAGGTATGCTGGTCCACGTGGTGTCTGCGGCATTAAAACTGGTTAGCACTTCCGTTTTTTTTAAATGAGGGGATGAATTTTCCCACGGGGTCGTCCAAGGTCATTTTTCCGTTCTCTATCAATTGCATGACCGCAACCGAAACGATAGGCTTGGTCATTGAAGCCATTCGGAACAAATGGTCTTTTCGGTTAGGTTCGGTTTTTTAGGAGTCTGACCACCCCACTTCGGATTCATAGATGATCTTACCATTTTTAGCAATCAAGGTAACCGCACCTGGATACTTCTTGGCCTCTACAAAATCCATGACCATTTGGTCGATTTGTTTTAAGCTGTCAGTAATCATCCCTACCTCTTCCGGTGTGGCCAACTGGTATTTTTCCGGTGGAACATTAGTTTTGGTCCCCCGTTCTGCAGGCACTAAGAAGGATAAGGAAGATAATAGAAAGGATAAGACTATAAGTTTTAATAGGAATCGGTTTATGCTTCTTTGGAAAGTTCGTTAATCTGGGCAAGAGTACCAAGAAAAATACCTTGTATACAACTACAATTTTTAATAATGGACCAACTTATAATACAGGAATTTTTTGGTGGTTTTCCGGCTATTTTTTCGTAAATTCCAAAGACGAACTTAAAATCCATTTATCATGAAAAAATTTGTGTTATTTGTTTTTTTTGTAAGCTTATCTTTAGTTAGTAGTAGGGCTCAAAGTTTAGATTATCCGGTGGAAATCGGAGCTATTTTCATTATCGGTGAAGCCTCTTCCAATACCTACAAACACATACATTTCCCCAGACCGAATTTCATCATTAAACGGGGCGGAATAGTATCGTTTAAAAATCTAGAAGGGAAAAAAGTAACCGTTACGAGGGTAACTAAGGATGCTAAGGGACAATCCATAGCTGCCATTACCTTGGTATCCAGAAGGTATTTTTTTGGCAGTCACAAGTATGTGAAAGTCGCCATCGCCGAGGCTATTGCCGCCGAGGAGCTGGTAAAAGCTTAAAGCACTTTTCTAAAACATACGCTATTGGCCACGCCTTCATAGGGTGGGTAATTAGGAATAATGTTGTATTTATTCTTCTTGTAGAGTGCAATGGCTTCTGGTTGGCGTAAACCGGTTTCTAGAACACATTGTTCGTAGCCGAGTTCTTTGGCCCAATTTTCCAGTGCTACAAGCAGGAGGGAGGCAATACCTTTTCCCCGTACTTCAGGGTTTACGAACATTCCTTTTACTTCCATGCTATTCGCATCAAAACGTTTCAGTGCGCCACAACCCAGAGCAATTCCGTTTTCATAGTAGACCACACAGTGTTTTAAAACGGCAATACCGTTAAATTGGGCGTAGAAGGCATTGTCTTCCCCATCACGAAGTGCTAAATCTTCATCCAGCAAGGCCACTAAGGCTCTAAAATCGGTATTTGACGAATCCGTTCGTATTATCCGACCCATAGTAATGTTTTATCAGACCTTAATGGAAACCCCGTTTGTAGTAATACCGTTCGTATCCAAATAAAAATCGATACGGCCTAAATTAACGCCGTAGCATCCTACTTGATTCACCAGAACCTCCTTGCCCATAGCATTCTTAACTATACTGGGTTTATCCAGAAAGGTATGGGTATGTCCGCCGATGATGAGGTCCGTATGCTTCGTTTTTGCGGCTAATTTCAGATCATCCGGTTTATTTTCGTCCTCATAGCTATAACCTAAATGGGACAGGCAAATGACCAGGTCACATTTTTCCTCATCTTTTAGGCGTTGTTCCAAATCATTGGCAATCTCGTAGGGGTCTAAATACCGTGTTTCTTTGTACAGTGTTTTGGTCACTAATCCCTTTAGTTGAATTCCCAGACCGTATACTCCAATTTTAACACCATCCCGCTCATAGGTCTGAAAAGGCTTGGTAAAACCAGCCAAAACCGTATTGCTAAAATCATAATTGGAAGAAACAAAATCGAACTTACCATAGGGAATCTGTGCCAGTAGGCCCTCAATCCCATTATCAAAATCGTGATTACCTATCGTGGCAGCATCATAGTTTAACATTGTCATTAGTTTCATTTCCAACTCCCCACCATAGAAATTAAAATACGGAGTTCCCTGGAAAATATCACCGGCATCGAACAACAAGGTATTGGGATTCTCCTTGCGTATAGCGTTTACCAATCCAGCCCTGCGCGCCAGGCCTCCTAAACCGGCAAAACTGGAGTGGTCTTTTGGAAAAGCATCGATATGGCTATGCACATCATTAGTATGTAAAATGGTAATATGGCTGGTCTTAGCTCCCGAGCAGGAGCTTAAACTTAGTCCACCAGCTCCTATGAATGAAGCTGAGGCTGCGGTATGTTGAATAAACTTTCTTCTTTTCATGCTACTTAATTTTGTAAAAACGGTCATCCACAGTTGGGGCCAAAGTATCGACCTTTGAAAAATAATCGATCATGGCATTTCTGATCTTGTAATCCGTATCGGTAACGGTCAAGGCATTTTTGAAAAACACCATATCGTCTCCGCCGCTAACCAAATAATCGGAGGTAGCTATGAAATAGTGTTGGTCAACATCAAAAGGTCGGCCTTGTATTTTTATGGTCTTGATGCTCTCGTCCCTGTTGAGCACAACTTGGATACCGCTTAAAGGGTGCGCTCTTTTAGATTTAATGATGTAGCCTATCATTTGTAAGACAGCTTTACCGTCTAACTCCACCACGGAAATGTTGTTCTCAAAGGGCATTACCTCATAGGCCGTTCTGGCCGATACATTGCCTTTGAAAATAGTGGCACGTATGCCTCCATGGTTCATAAGCGCAAAATCGATGGACTTACCAGTTCTTTCTTGAAATATGGGGTTCGCCTCCAAAAGCATAATATCCGCCATGAGATTCCCGGCAGAGCTATTGTACATCCCGTCCATTTTGGAGATTTCGGCAGGGGCATAGGCCAAGGTACTGTCCAGCATTTGATTGACTCTGTCGTGATAGGGCTTTATAAAATCTTTTACAGCTTCGGATTCTTCGTGCATATGGTCCACTGCAATGCGTTCTGCGGTGATACGATGCAGCGTTCTAGCATTTTCCTTACAAGAGCTGAAACCTAGTATTGTTACAAATAAAACAAAATGTTTTATTTTTAAAATACCAAAGTGTTTTAACTTCGCCATAGAGTTGAACGGATATTATTTACATTTGTATAAATGTAAAAATACATGTTTTTAAAAGGAATTAAGGACAAGTTTAAACAGAAATCCGGGCGTAAATTTATTAAGCAAACCTTAGAGAATGGTGCTTCCGAAACCACAAGGTCCAAAGGAATCACAAAACTAGGTTGCATAGTGGATTTGGATAAATTTCAAAATGCCGATTTGTTCTATCAGTTTTTGGAAGATTTTAAATTGAAGCCCAATGCGGTGAAAATTATAGGGTACAAGAGTTATTACGATAAAAATTCGCCTTATGCTACACCGGTTTTTTCTGATAAGGACTTGGGATGGAAAGGAGCTATCGAGAATAGCTACGCATTAGAGTTTCTAAGTAGGGAATATGATTTATTGGTCAATTATTACAATGAGGATAACCTACTTCTAAATTTAATGTCCGTTAAAACTAAGGCTCGCCTAAAAGTGGGTTTTAAGGAGGTGGACCCCAGTTTCAATGACCTGATATTGGACACACCGATGTCCGATTTTAATATGTTCAAAGCTGAATTAAAAAAATATTTAGGCGTTTTTAAAGAGATTTAATATGGAAGCATTAAGAGGTACTGGAGTAGCATTGATAACACCCTTTCAAGAAGATGGCAGTGTTGATGTGAAGGCCCTTATTGATATTGTATCGTTCTGCAAGCAAGGCGGAATAGACTATTTAGTGGCTTTGGGAACCACGGCAGAATCAGTTACATTGAGTAAAACTGAAAAACAACTGGTATTGGATACCATGGTTAGTGCCAATGATGGAGTGCTGCCCCTAGTCGTAGGAATAGGAGGAAACCATACCGCCGCAGTAGTCCAGGAACTAAAGACGTTGGATTTGTCCAGTTTTGATGCTATTCTTTCTGTTTCTCCCTACTACAACAAACCTACTCAGGAAGGCATCTACAGGCATTTTGAAGCGCTGGCCATGGCCTCGCCAAAACCCATTATAATGTATAACGTTCCCGGTAGAACAGGTAGTAACATGCTGCCGTCTACCACGGTTAGGCTCGCAAAGGATTTCGATAATATCATCGGGATAAAGGAAGCCTGCGGAGATATGGTACAGATTATGGAAATCATAGCTTCTAAGCCTCAAGACTTTTTACTACTCTCAGGAGATGATTTAACGGCCTTACCTACCATACTAGTAGGAGGAGACGGTGTTATCTCTGTCCTAGGTCAGGGTGTACCTACAGAATTTTCAACAATGGTTCGTTTAGGACTACAGGGAAACGCCAAGGAAGCCTATGCCTATCATTATAGGCTACAAGATGGCATGCAGTTGATATTTGAAGAAGGGAATCCCGCGGGTATTAAAGCCATTTTTGAAGTATTGGGCCTGGCAAGAGCTTCCGTTAGGTTACCACTTGTCGCTGCCAGTGGCGCCCTAAAATCTAAACTCGCTGATTTTATAGCATCACTGTCCAAGGTTACGGCTTAATTTATTTTTAGTTAAAACTTACCCAAAGGACCTTATTTGAAAGGAAAATGATTCTATTTTAGTAGATTAAAAATGTTTTTTAAATCCATTGATAATCATTAATTTTGCAAAATGTTTTTTAGAATAAGGCACATTTTTCTTTTAGGTTGTTTACTTATAGCTTTTCAATCCTGTAACGAGTACCAAAAAGTACTTAAGAACGAGGACGTAAAGGCGAAGTACGATATGGCCGAAAAATACTATGAGGAGGGCGATTTCAAGAGAGCCAATCGTTTGTTGGAGCAAATTGCACCTAAGTACATAGGTAAGCCACAGGGAGAACGCGTAATGTTCTTTTTGGCCAATACGTATTTTGAACGTAAGGATTATAATATGGCGGGATATCAATTTGAGCGTTTTATTAAGTCCTATCCAAAAAGCGATAAAATAGCGGAAGCATCATTCTTGGGTGCCAAAAGTTATTTTATGCTATCCCCGAAGTATTCTTTGGACCAAACGGATACGGATAAGGCCCTGTTGAAATTACAGAATTTTATCAACGCCTATTCAGAATCTGAATTTTTTGCCGAGTCCAATGTTATGGCAAAGGAACTCACTACAAAAAAGGAGAAAAAGGCTTTTGAGATAATGAAGCAATACAATAAACTGGGAGAATTCAACTTTGATATGTTGAAATCTGCTGTAGAGGCTTCGGAAAATTTTGTTTCAGATTTTCCAGGGTCCGTTTTTAGAGAGGAGGCAATGCTTGTTAAAGTGGACGCTTTGACCAATATGGCACTGAACAGTTTTGAAAGTTTACAAGAAGAACGTTTGCTGAATGCTAAAACGGCCTATTTATCGTTTAAGAAAAAGTATCCTGAAACCGCTTTTGAAAAAGAAGCTTCAAGGTTGATGGAGACACTAGAAAGAGAATTGCAAAAATTCAATACAGAATCAGAATCCAAATAAATAGTTTCAATTATGAACATGAACGATTTAAAAACTTCTAAAGCTGCGGTTTCTACAGTAACCCACAATAAGAACGAATTTGATGCCAAGACGCAGAATATTTATGAAGCTATTTCCATCACGGCAAAGAGAGCTGTTCAAATTAATTCTGAGATTAAGAAAGAGCTTTTAGAGAAATTAGAAGAGTTTGCGACCTACAGCGATAGCTTAGAAGAGGTTTTTGAAAACAAAGAGCAAATAGAAGTTTCTAAGTTCTATGAGAAATTACCTAAACCACATGCGCTAGCGGTAGAAGAGTGGTTAATGGATAAAATATACCACAGAAATACAGAGAAAGACGCATAGGTCTATGTTGAACGGCAAAAATATCCTTTTAGGCATTACCGGAGGAATTGCTGCTTATAAAACTACATTCCTAGTCCGACTCTTTATAAAAGCTGGCGCTAACGTTAAGATTATACTTACCGATAGTGCCAGCTCTTTTGTTTCTCCGCTTACACTTGCCGCCCTCTCAAAAAACCCCGTAGTTACCGATTTTGTCAAATCTGATGCCAATACGGTCGATTGGAATAACCATGTGGAACTGGGGCTTTGGGCAGATTTAATGTTAATTGCTCCTGCCACGGCCAACACCATGTCTAAAATGGCCTCCGGTGGTTGCAATAACTTACTCTTAGCTAGTTACCTATCCGCAAAATGCCCTGTTTTCTTTGCTCCGGCAATGGACTTGGATATGTACAAGCATCCTAGTACAGTGGCAACCTTAACTAAACTGCAGTCCTTTGGAAACGTTATGATTCCGGCAACCTCGGGAGAATTGGCCAGCGGCCTGCACGGAGAAGGTAGAATGGCAGAACCTGAGGATATCCTCCGATTTATCGAAAATCATTTATCTGATGGACTGCCCTTGCATGGTAAAAAAGTCTTGATTACGGCCGGACCAACCTATGAAGCCATAGACCCGGTACGTTTTATAGGGAACCATTCCTCAGGGCTCATGGGTTTTGAATTGGCACATGCAGCGGCTAATCTTGGTGCAAAAGTGGTTCTCGTTTCTGGCCCCTCGCGCTTCACTGTTGAAAACCACGCTATTTCTTTGGTGCAGGTCGTTAGCGGGGATGAAATGTACGCAAGTGCGCATGAGCACTATCCCGATTCCGACGTTGTTATCTGTGCAGCAGCAGTTGCGGACTATAAGCCCAAGACCATGGCCACGCAGAAAATAAAGAAATCCGATGAAGCGTTGAACATCGCTCTAGTAAAGAATAAGGATATTCTCCTTTCTCTTGGGAAAGCTAAGAAAGACCAGTACTTGGTAGGATTTGCTCTAGAGACGGAAAACGAGGTTGAAAATGCCAAAGGAAAACTAAAGCGCAAGAACTTGGATGCTATTGTGTTAAATTCATTGAACGATAAGGGAGCCGGTTTTGGCGGGACCACCAATAAAATTAGCTTCATAGATACCAATTTGGAAATACTAACGTTTGAATTGAAGACCAAGGCAGCAGTGGCCAAGGATATTTTGAACGAAATTATTAAAAGACGCTATGCGTAAACTGGTATTTTTTATTGCTCTTTTCTTCATAAGCCTTAGTATTAAGGCACAGGAGTTAAATTGTACCATTACCGTAAACTCCGATCAAGTATCGCAGACCAATCAGCAAATTTTTCAGACGCTAGAGCGCTCCTTGAACGATTTTGTGAACAAGAACAAATGGACGAACAGGGTCTATAAAGAAAATGAACGGGTCAATGCTCAGATGTTCATAACGATAACGGATTATGAATCCGACAGGTTTAAAGGAAATATTCAGATTCAATCCTCTAGGCCGGTTTATAATACTTCCTACGAGAGCCCCATATTTAATTATAAGGACAACCAGTTCAACTTTCAGTATATAGAGTTTCAGCCGTTGGTATTCAATGAAAATGTTTTTGAATCCAATCTGGTGGGCGTTGTTTCTTATTACATCTATATCGTGCTAGGATTGGATGCGGATACCTTTAGTTTAGAAGGTGGTACGGATCACTTTAGAAAAGCGCAGAATATCGTAACCCAAGCTCAGGGAAAAGGGTTTAAGGATTGGGGACAGTCCAGCGACCGTAGTAGATTTGAGCTGGTAGATAATTTACTTTCCAACACCTTCCGTGAGTATAGAGTGGCCATGTATAATTATCACAGAAAAGGGATGGATATCATGGGCGATAATAATAGCACCGGAAAACAAGTCGTTGCAGGAACCATGAAACTTTTCGAAACCATGATTAAGAGGCGCCCCAATGCTTTTTTGATACAAACTTTTTTTGATGCGAAGTCAGAAGAGATTCAGAATATTTTCTCCGACGGTCCTAAAGTTGATATCGTAAAACTTAAAGAAACACTGAATAATATTGCCCCTCTATATTCTAGTACCTGGAACGATATAAAATACTGATTCTTTTTTCAAATCATAATATAGATTACCTTTGCTTTACTAAAAGCAAAAGCATTGTTAGCTCATCTTTCCATTGAAAATTATGCATTAATCGACAGCCTTAAGGTTGGGTTTGATAGCGGTTTTACGGTAATTACTGGTGAAACGGGAGCCGGAAAATCAATTCTTTTGGGAGGTCTTTCGCTAGTCTTAGGCAATCGTGCGGATTTGTCATCACTTCGTAACAAGGAAAAAAAATGTATTATAGAAGCCGATTTTACCATTGCGGACTATAAGTTGGAATCTTTTTTCTCTAAGGCCGATTTGGACTATGAAGATGTTACGGTCATAAGACGTGAAATTTTACCGAGTGGTAAGTCCAGAGCTTTTATAAACGATACACCCGTTACTTTGGATGTATTGTCCAAACTGGGCTCTCGGCTAATAGATGTTCACTCGCAGCATCAAACTTTAGAACTAACGGAGAACGATTTTCAGTTTAAGCTGATAGACGCTTTCGCCAATAACACCAAGCGTTTGCTTGCATACGCCGAGGAACTACAAAAATTTAGAACTACGGAGAAGGAACTTCAAGATTTGGTCCTATTTCAAAGTAATGCCATGAAGGAACAAGACTACAATTCGTTTTTACTTACGGAGCTAGAGTCCGCCCCGTTAAAGGAAGGAATTCTAGAGGAGCTGGAAGAACAATACGAGCAATTGAACAATGTGGAGCTTATTATGGAAGAGCTTTCCAAAGGTGAACAGTTGTTCAACGATGAACAGGCAGGCCTACTGTCCTTGATGACAGCGATTAGAGCAACCTTCACTAAACTTGCGGGTTTTGGCCATCAATATCAAGAGCTAAACGAACGTGTGCAATCGGCCTTTATAGAGTTGGATGACATCAACACGGAACTGCAAGGTTTTCAAGAGCGTGTGGAGTCCAATCCTTCGCTTTTGGAAGAGGTGAACACCAAACTGCAATTATTATATAATCTTCAGAAAAAGCATAATGCCAGTGAGATTTCCGAATTGATCCGTATTAAGAACGATTTGGCGGATAAGGTATTTGAGACTGCCCATGTAGATGAGAAAATTGCATTAAAAACCAAAGAATTACAGGAATTTAGGTCATCCTTAGTGGAACGGGCACTTTTGATTAGGGAAAAGCGAAATAGTGTAATACCCAATCTAAAGAAACAACTGGAATCCAATTTAGGGCTCTTAGGCATGCCAAGTGCTTCCTTTGACATTTCATTATTGCCATCCGATAGTTTTAAACCCAATGGCATGGACGAGTTGTCATTTCTGTTCACAGCGAATAAGGGTAGTAATTATGGTTTACTGAAGAAAGTGGCCTCTGGCGGTGAATTGTCCAGAATTATGTTGGTGATTAAATCCATCTTGGCAAAATATGAAAAACTACCTACAATTATGTTCGATGAGATAGATACCGGTGTATCAGGAGAAATCTCGAACCGTATGGCAGATATCATGAAAGAAATGAGCGGTGCCATGCAGGTATTTTCCATAACCCACCTGCCACAGGTTGCCTCAAAGGGTAACCATCACTTTAAGGTCTTTAAGAAAGATACGGCAGATAGAACGGAAACGAATATGAGGAAGCTATCCAATGATGAGAGAGTGGTAGAACTTGCACAAATGCTAGGCGGGAAGGAACTGTCCGATTCGGCGCTAGCACATGCCAAACAATTATTGAATTAATAAGGCGACATTAAAATAACGATTGATATATTTTAAATATCTTTGATTTATAAATTTTAAACACTAGAACCAACGAACATGGCTTACAATTTATTAAAAGGTAAAAAAGGAATCATATTTGGCGCATTGGACGAGAATTCCATTGCTTGGAAAACCGCGCAAAGTATACACGATGAAGGAGGAACCTTTGTTTTAACAAATGCCCCTATTGCCATGAGAATGGGTCAGATTAAGGATTTAGCCGAGAAAACGGGTTCTGAAATCGTTCCTGCGGATGCCACCAATGCAGAAGATTTGGACAATCTGGTAACCAAATCCATGGAAATCTTGGGGGGTAAATTAGATTTTGTCCTTCACTCTATCGGGATGTCCGTAAACGTGCGAAAAGGTCGCGCCTACACGGACGAGAATTATGATTTTACCGCAAAGGGGTGGGATGTATCCGCATTATCCTTTCACAAAGTAATGCAATCCCTGTACAAGCATGATGCCATGAACGAATGGGGAAGTATCGTAGCCTTGACCTACATGGCCGCACAACGTACTTTTCCGGACTATAACGATATGGCGGACAATAAGGCCTATTTAGAATCCGTAGCCCGTAGTTTTGGATACTTCTTTGGGAAAGAGAAGAAAGTAAGAGTAAATACGATTTCACAGTCTCCTACAGCTACAACGGCCGGACAGGGAATTAAAGGTTTTGACGGGTTTATCAATTACGCTGAAAAAATGTCCCCTTTGGGCAACGCTACAGCGCAAGATTGCGCGGATTACACCATGACCCTATTTTCTGACCTAACCCGAAAAGTTACCATGCAGAACTTGTTTCATGATGGTGGTTTTTCCAATACAGGTGTTAGTCAAGAGGTCATCGACAAGTTTTAAAAACCCTTTATCATTAAACCTGGTCGGTTGTAGAATGGCTTTCAGGGTTAAAGTATAATAAAAATGGAGCTGTCCTTTTCCTTTATTATCCCAGTTTATAATAGACCAAACGAAGTTCAAGAGCTTTTAGAAAGTCTCTTGGAGCAAACGTATACTAAGGATTTTGAGATAGCCATTGTTGAGGACGGGTCTACCCAATCTTCGGAAAAGGTGATAGAAAACTTTAAGGACAAACTTCATATTTCGTATTATCAGAAGCCAAACTCAGGCCCTGGCGATTCTAGGAATTATGGAATGCGCCGGGCCAAGGGGAATTACTTTATTGTATTGGATTCTGACTGTATTCTACCGCCGCAATATTTGGTTGAGGCGGAAAAAAGTCTTACTCATGCTTTTGTGCATTGTTATGGCGGACCGGATGCTGCCCATGAATCTTTTAGTAGGGTTCAAAAGGCCATTAATTATGCCATGACCTCATTCTTAACCACTGGTGGGATAAGAGGCGGCAAGAAGGCCGTGGATAAATTTCAGCCTAGAAGTTTTAATATGGGTATATCCAAAGAGGCTTTTGAGAATGTAGGGGGATACGGTAACATACACCCTGGTGAAGACCCGGATTTGACCATACGAATTTGGAACGCAGGTTATGAAACCAAATTGATACCGGAGGCGTACGTTTATCATAAAAGAAGGATAGGCTGGAACAAATTTTATACACAGGTAAATAAATTTGGTATGGTGCGGCCTATACTTAATAAGTGGCATCCGTCTACCGCAAAATTAACCTATTGGTTTCCAACACTGTTTTGCTGCGGATTTTTGTTAGCACTTGTAGCATTATTCGCTGGTTTCCCTTTACCATTTTATCTTTTCGTATTTTATTTTGTTCTTTTGTTTACAGATGCGCTTTTAAGGACTAGAAATTTAGCGGTCTCCTTGATGGCGCTTTTTGCCACAGTTGTTCAGTTCGTTGGTTACGGAATTGGTTTTTTGAAGTCAACGATTTACACTACTTTTAGTAAAAGGAGTCCTGAGGAGATTTTCCCCAAGTTATTTTTTAAGAATAATCAATGATTTTAGAGCGAATAAAAAAAGGTGTAAAGAAACGTAAATTCAGGGTGTTTCTAGTATTTCTGTTTTTTTCGACTTTGGCTTGGCTTATTAATAATCTCTCACGATCATTTGTTAGCACAACAAATTTTGATATCGAATACGTAAATATTTCTGATGCCTTTTTACTATCGGAAATTCCAAAAAGTCAGTTAAATGTAAAGTTGAAGGCAGTAGGTTTTCAATTTTTGGGATTTGGTATAAAAAGAAAGGTCGTACAACTAGATTTATCCAAGGCAAATAAAAAAGGTGCACTATACTATATAGCTCAAGAGACGTATAGAAGACAAATTGAGAATCAGCTTCCCAAAACAATGACTTTATTAGAATTGGAGACGGATACCATTTTTTTAGACTTTACTAGAGTGATTACGAAAGAAGTACCCGTTGTTCCCAGGATTAATTTTAGCCTTGCCAAGAATTATATGTTGGAGGATAAGATAACGGTTAGTCCTTCGACCATAAAAATAAAAGGACCTAAAGAACAAATTGACACAATAGCTCAAGTAAGAACGGCATATCTGGACATGCCCAATGTAGATGAAGATTTTTCGGTTACCACGGTAGTCCTTAAATCACGTGAGCTGAACAAAACTACCTTTGTGCCTAATGCTGTTCAGGTATCGGGAAAGGTATATCGTTTTGCGGAAAAGGAGATTTCAGTTCCGGTTACAATGGTCAACGTACCAGAGGGCACCAAGGTTAGGATGTTTCCCGATGCCGTCACCATTTTGTGTCAGGGTAAGATTGAGGATTTAAAGAGCTTGGATCCTACTGATTTTATTGTGACGGCAGATTATCTGAATCTAAAAGGAAATAATCAGAGTAAACTTCCAATTGCGCTCACAGCTGCACCTGAGGGTATCAGTAATGCATCACTTTCAACGGACGAGATAGAATTTATTTTAAGGGTAGAAGAATGATTGTTGGTTTAACTGGAGGCATAGGTAGTGGCAAATCTACGGTAGCAAAGTTTCTAAGGACATTGGGCGTACCTGTTTATGATTCTGATGCACAGGCAAAACGTCTAATGGAATCTTCTAAGAAAATTAGAAATAAGATTATTGCCCTTTTGGGGAAGGAAGCCTATGATGGAGAATCACTGAATAGACCCTTTATAGCTAAAGCAGTGTTTGCCGATAAAGACTTATTGGAGAAACTGAACGGAATCGTTCATCCGGCAGTTAGAAAGCATTTCATAAAATGGTCGGAGAAGCAAAATCACCCTTACGTAGTTCAAGAGACAGCGCTCTTATTCGAAAATAAAGCCGATTATTTGTACGATAAGATTATTCTGGTAACGGCGCCAAAAAAGATGAGGGTGGCGCGTGTTCTTAACCGAGATAAGAGTTCGGAGAAGCAAGTATTGTCCCGGATTGAAAATCAATTGGAGGACAAGGTCAAAATTGCGCGTTCCGATTATATTATTGAAAACATAGATTTAGAAGAAACTAAGGATAAAGTAATTGCCCTTCATACGGCTCTGCTTGAATATTGCTAGGAATCCCGCAATTTTAACATTTGTGTTAAGGTTAGGTTAAACGTACTATTGACCTCCTGTTAAATCTTTAATTTTAACACTAAATGAACAAGAGATTATTTGTGCTCTTAGTAGTTCTAATGAGCTTATCCCTTATTGGATTAATATTTGTTCAAAGTTTTTGGATAAAGAAGTCCGTTGAGGATAAAGAGGATCAGTTTTCCAATATGGTTTCGGAAGCACTCAACAGTGTTACGGACAAGATTTCTAAACGTGAGTATAAAAATTATTCCGATAGATATCTCCAAGTTAAGGATAGTGTAGGGGAGCTGAAAGAGGCACAATTCAAAAATTTCTTTTTTATTGACCGAGATGTCAATTCCAACGAAATACTGCTTTACGAACATGGTATTTTAGAAGAGGACTACGGCATTTCTTCCACGTTCTTTGATAATGCTGACGGTAGTGATACCACAGTAATACGAAATTATACGAGCAAAAGAACCACATCTATATTTAAAGAAGATTACGATTTAGACGGGAAGGGTTATCGACTAACACCCATACAGCGTATTGAGAAAATCGGTGGTCTTTCCAAAATAGACAAAGTGGCCATGGAGGAAATGTTCAACACTTTTGCCCAAAGAGTACCCATTCATGAGCGAGTGTCCACTCAGGAGATAGAATTGTTAGTGCAGCGAGAACTAGAGAATAGGGGAGTTGACATTGATTTTGAATATGGAGTTTTTAGTAATGGATTTCCAACCAAGGTAAAATCTAAAAAATTCAAGTATTCCGAAAAGAATATTTATAAATCGGCAATGTTCGCTGATTTTGAGGGAAATTCAAATTTTGACCTACTCGTTTCCTTTCCGAAGAAAAAGCGTTTTTTAGTACAATCCATTCTTGGATTGGCCTTATTGTCTTTATTGTTCACTTTAATTATAGTTGTCGCCTATTCCGGAGCTATTTATCAGTTGATAAGGCAAAAACAGATATCGGAGATAAAAACCGATTTCATTAACAATATGACGCATGAATTCAAAACGCCTATAGCAACTATAAATCTTGCGATAGAGGCGATACGAAATCCAAAGATAATCGCTAACGAAGAAAAGGTGAAGCGTTACTTGCAGATGATACGGGATGAGAATAAACGAATGCATGCGCAGGTAGAGAACGTACTCAGGATATCCAAGTTAGAAAAGAATCAGTTAGACATTAGTAAGGATAGGGTAGACGCACACGACATAATTGAGGATGCCATTACGCATGTGGAATTAATTGTGGCCGATAAAGGAGGTTACATAAAAACACATTTGGAGGCAGAACGCTCCGAAGTTTTGGCGAACGAAATGCACTTTACCAACGTCATCGTAAATATGTTGGATAACGCAATGAAATATTCGGTAGAGCCTCCGAAAATAGACGTGTACACAGAGAAAGTAAAGAATTATATCATTATAAAGGTTAAAGACCAAGGTGCGGGAATGAGCAAGGCGGTCGTAAAAAGGGTTTTTGAAAAGTTCTACAGAGAACATACAGGAGATATACATAATGTAAAGGGACATGGTTTAGGCCTGTCTTACGTAAAAAAAATAATAGACGATCACCAAGGTGATGTATATGCAGAAAGTGAAAAAGGCAAAGGCAGCACATTCTTCATTAAATTACCTCTAATTTAACAAGTTATGGAAACAATTAATAAGAAAATACTTTTAGTAGAGGATGACCCGAATTTCGGAATCGTTCTGAAGGACTATTTGTCAATGAACGATTTTGATGTAACCTTGGCCAAGAACGGTATGGAAGGTTTTGAAAAGTTTAAAAAGGACAATTACGACATCTGTATTTTAGATGTCATGATGCCTTACAAGGACGGATTTACCCTTGCTAAAGAAATCAGGGAGAAGAACGAAAATGTTCCCATCGTTTTCTTGACGGCCAAAACCATGAAAGAAGATGTTCTTAAAGGTTATAAGGCTGGTGCCGATGATTATTTGAACAAACCTTTTGATTCGGAGGTGCTTCTTATGAAACTTAAAGCAATACTTCAAAGAAAGGCTTCTAATAGTCTAGCGGACAGCAAGAAATTTGAATTTACGATAGGTGGTTTTCATCTTAATTCCAAACTAAGATTTTTAAAGTATAAAGAGGAAGAGGCCATTAAGTTATCACCAAAGGAAAACGAACTTTTGAGACTATTGGCACTTCATGAAAATGATCTGATGCCTAGGGAATTAGCCTTGACCAAGATTTGGAGAGACGATAATTACTTTACCTCAAGAAGTATGGATGTTTATATCGCCAAGCTTCGTAAGTACTTAAAAAGAGACGATACTGTAGAAATTTTGAATATTCATGGAGAAGGTTTCCGTTTGGTCATAAAGACGGACGAATAATAATTCCTCTTTCCATAATTTAAACGAAAAGCACCTTGAAAGAGGTGCTTTTTAGTTTTTTAGGGATTGTACGGCAAGTGCTACTATTTTATCCGGACTATTGGTAATGCTTATGGTTATGGCATTTTCTGGAACTTCCAAGGCTTCGAATTGTGATTGAAGTAGTTCTTTTGGCATAAAGTGATTATTGCGCTGTTTAAGCCGGGAACTGATGGTTTCAAAGCTTCCCTCTAAAAACAAAAAGGTGCAGCACGTATCAAGTCCAGTTTTGAGGATAGCCCTATATTTTTCTTTCAGTGCAGAGCACACGAAGACCGCCCCAGTATGCATATTATCATGTGCTAAACGATTTAGGCTTTCTAGCCAACCCATTCTATCGTCATCGTTAAGGGGTTTTCCATAGGACATTTTTTCAATATTTGATTTAGGATGATAATCATCGCCATCATAAAACGGGTAGCCCAATTCTTTGGACAGCATATTCCCAATAGTAGATTTTCCCGAGCCTGAAACGCCCATAATATAAATTATCTGCTTATTATACATGTTGCAAACGGGTTAGTTCTGTTTTTGCCAATTCAAAAATGGTGTCTTTGTCATAGTCATGTGGAACCCATTTAATACCCTCTGTTTTCTTGAACCACGTAAGTTGTCGTTTGGCAAATCTACGGGTGTTTTTTTTGATTTCAGATATGGCGAATTCCAAATCCCAGTTCTCATCAAGATATTGAAAGAGCTCCTTATAGCCTACGGTCTGTAAGGCGTTCAGTGCTCTATAGGGTTCTAAACGGGTAACTTCATTCAGAAGTCCTTCTTCCATCATTACATCCACTCTTGCGTTTATCCGTTCATAGATAACACTGCGTTCTGCGTTAATACCAATGGAAAGAACTTTGAAATCCCTTTGCTTTGAGGATGATTTTAAAAAGCTTGAGTATGGCTTTCCTGAGCTTATACAAACCTCAAGGGCGCGTATAATTCTATGTGGATTTTCAATGGCTACCTTGCTATAATATTCAGGGTCCAAGGCTTTTAATTTAGTTTGAAGATGCTCTAGTCCTAATGTTTCTAGCTCTTTATTTAAGTCGGTTCTAATGCCTTCTGCTATCTTTGGAAATTCATCCAAACCTTTGGTTACTGCATTGACGTAGAGTCCACTTCCACCGACCATGACTACAACGGCTTTTTTTTGAAACAGTTCCTTAAGTTTCTGTAGGGCTTCCTTTTCAAAGTCGCCCACGGAATAGAATTCCATAATACTTTTGTTCTGAATAAAATGATGGGGAACAGCAGCTAGTTCTTCGTCGGAAGGCACAGCAGTACCTATACTCATTTCCTTGAAAAACTGTCTGGAATCGGCAGAAATAATTTCCGTTTGAAAATATTCCGCTAGTAGAATAGCTAATTTAGTCTTTCCTATCGCGGTAGGGCCAACGACCGATATTAAAACCTTATTCATTTAACAGATTACCACAATTATAACAGTGTTTTGCGTCATCTCTATGGCGTTCCTTTGCGCAGTAGGGACAGGCTTGGGTATTAAGATGCACATCAAAATTATCAGAAGCAACTGGTGTTTCATCCTCTTTATCCGAGTTGTTTTTGGAAAACTCCACGGTAACGATGCCGGTAGGTACCGCGATAATCCCATAACCTAAAATCATAATGATGGTAGCAATGAATTGGCCTAGATTGGTTTGGGGTGCGATATCACCATAACCTACCGTAGTTAGCGTTACTATGGTCCAATAAATACTTCTGGGAATACTAGTGAAACCAGCTTCATCACTTTCTATAAGGTACATAATGGTACCCATGATTACGGAGAGAATCAATACCACGTAGATGAAGACTGCAATTTTGGTTCTACTTGCTTTAAGCGCTTTTTTAAGTTGTGAAGCCTCCCCGATAAATTGCACGAGCTTAAGAATCCGGAAGATACGAAGCATTCTAAATATTCTAAACGCTAGAAGTACTTGAGAACCTGCAAATATGTAAGAAAGATATAAGGGTATGGTGGATATAAAATCTATAATACCGTAAAAACTGAAAATATATTTAAAAGGTCTTTTAATACATATAATCCTTGCGATATATTCGATGGTAAAAAAGATAGTTACTATCCACTCTAATATAAGAAGGGTACGATGGTATTCCACATCAATTTCCTTGACGCTTTCTAGTAATATCAAAAGAACGCTTAGAAGGATGAGAAAGATAAGAACTAAATCAAACCATTTGCCCATGGGGGTATCGGCCTCATAAATAATTTCATGAAGTCTGTTTTTCCAATTGCTCTGGTGCTTTTCTTCTTTCAATTCTTGGTCGTAATAGGTATAGTCTTCAGAATACGTTTCTTTCTTAGATAGGATTCAATAATAAAATTAGCATTAGCAGTTCCGTTCATCGGCGTTATAATGCTTTCTAATATATGAATATTATTTATTTGATGGTTTAAATTGTAATACCCTGTCCCAACTAAGGAACCGTTTCTTATCAGGATGGCACTATTTTCGCCCACTTCTCGGCCTTTATCCACTAAGATGATATCATCCGTTGTTAAACTATATTTTTTTAGGCCCTCCTCCAATCTTTGGTTGTATTCAGTTGGACTCTCTTTTTGAACGCAGGCGCCGTAACACTCCTTATCATTGTATTTAGCGCAGTTTTTTTTTGCATCACTGAATCCATTGAGCTTGTCACAAAGGTTAAACTCTTGGGTTATTTTGAATAGATGGTTCTTTGCGCTGAAAACCCCGTTGAAAAGACCTACCTCACTTTTACAGTTAGATACGTTTGAAACTACTAGCTGAAAATATCCGTCTTCGTTTTTGGTTTTACACAAGGCGTGAGAAAACATTCGCTTACGGGGAAGGCTACTATACTTTGGTTTGTTTTTAAGTAATTCCTGATGTTCTTTAAGGAGGGCCACCAATTCGCTTCCGGTTTTCTCAAAGGTCACTTTTTTGGTGTCCTTCGCCAGTTTTCTAGACCTCGTGCCGCTCTTAGTGAAAAGTTGATTTACTTTCTTCTTTATATCCGTGCTCTTGCTCAGATAAATGATTTCTCCATCTTTGTTATGCATATAGAATACCCCCGTTTCATTGGGCAGACTTTGCACCATATCCAGTTGTTTTTCGGATAACTCTCCATGAGCTTCTTTTCGTATAACGTCCTGGATGATGGTCTTCTCGGTGTCTTTGGCTAATAACAGTTTAAATAGTTGCACCGTTGCAAGCGCATCACCATTTGCACGATGTCTATCGCTTACGGGGATACCTAGAGAACGAACGAGCTTACCCAAACTGTAAGATTCTGAATCGGGCAGAAGTTTTTTGGATAAGTCTACAGTGCACAACGTTTTACGTTCAAAATTATAGCCCAATCTTCTAAATTCTGTGCGTAGAATACGATAATCAAATTGCGCATTATGCGCAACGATTACAGCATCTTGGGTTATTTCTACAATACGTTTTGCAACCTCATGAAATTTAGGGGCTGTCCTTAACATTTTATTGTTAATACCCGTGAGGTTTACCACAAAAGGTTGAATTTCTTTCTCGGGATTAACCAAGCTAATAAAAGTGTCCACCACCTCGTGTCCGTTAAACTTGTGGATCGCAATTTCCGTAATACCTTCCTCATTGAATTTGCCTCCGGTCGTTTCAATATCCAGTATTACGTACATGTATTTATTTAATGATTATAAGAAGAAAAGTTGAAAACTCATACATAGTCTCTAGCCCCAAAGATACTACTTCCTATGCGTACCATGGTACTACCTTCTTCAATAGCAATTTGGTAGTCTCCACTCATACCCATGGACAGAATTTCAAGTCCGTCTAGAGTTGTCTTTAATCCTTGGAACAGCGTATTGAGGGATTTAAACTCTCTTCGTATTTGATTTTTATCATCGGTAAAAGTGGCCATACCCATAAGGCCTTTGATTTCAACATGGTCTAATTCTAAAAACGCTTTGTCCTGAACCAGTTCCAGAAGTTCCTTTTCGTCAAACCCAAACTTTGTATCTTCTTCGGCTATATGTATCTGCAATAAACAAGGTATTTTTTTATGGTTCTTTTTTCCCTGTTTGTTTATTTCCTTTAATAACTTAAAGCTGTCTACTCCATGAATTAAGGAAACAAAACTGGCCATGTATTTCACTTTATTCCGCTGCACATGACCAATCATGTGCCATTGAATATCCTTTGGCAGTTTTTCCCATTTACGGGTCATTTCCTGAACCTTGTTTTCACCGAAAATGCGCTGACCGGCATCATAAGCCTCCTGCAAATCCTCGTTCGGCTTTGTTTTGGAAACCGCAACCAGCGTCACATGGGCTGGAATGCTTTCTTTTAGTGCTACTATTTTTTTTTCTATCGACATACATTTATATTATAATTCGTAAATGGCCATGCCACTTCTTAGCTTTGGCTCAATATAGGTACTCTTTGGGGGCATAACGAGACCCGCATCTGCAATTTCCTTTATTTCTGATATGGTCACGGGCAACATGCTAAAGCCAACCTTGTATTTAAGCGCATCAATTTCGTCTTTCATGCGGATAATGTTGTGTTTTCCATAACCATATGTAATACGTTCATCGTTACGCAAATCCGAAATACCTAGAATAGGCTGTAATACGGTCTTGTAGAGAATCTGTGTGTCCAAAGCACTAAGCGGGTCCGTAAATTCGTAAACCTTCTTCCGCAAGTAGAGCGAGTAGAACTCACCGTCCAAATACATGCTAAAATGATGTTTTTTGGTGGGTCTGTACAGCATTGCGCCCTTATTTTCGATTCTAAAATAGGTATCCAAACGAATAAGAAACTCCTCTTTGGAGAGTCCGTTCAAGTCTTTGACCATTCTATTGAATTCAAATATCTGTATTTCGGACTCCGGGATGAGATAACTCATAAAATAGTCCGAAGCTTTATCGTCTCCTTCTTTCTTATCGTCCATCATCTTGGATAATAAATAGGAAGAGGCACTTCTATGATGCCCGTCAGCAATATATAACGTATCTACCTCTTTAAAATAGTCTTGTATTTGGGTTGTGACTTTTTTATCAGCAATCACCCAAAGCTTATGCGTTGCCTTATCGGTTGTGGTAAAATGATATTCTGGCGTTTTTTGCTTTTCTCGCGCTAACAAGACGCTTATGGCCTCTTTATCCTCATAAGTCATTAAAACGGGTTCAGCATTAAACTTTACAGTATTCAGATAGTTTGCAAATAATTGTTCCCTTCGTTTAATGGTATCCTCGTGCTTCTTAATGATGTCATTTTTGTAATCCGCTATGGAGGTAGCGCAAAACAAGCCACTACACTTTAATCTGTTCTGTTCAATTTCGTACAGATAAAAACCAGGGGTATTGTCTTTTTTAAGAATAGCATCCTCTAAAAACTCTAGATATCGATTGTAGACTAAGGAAAAACGTTCGGTACCAGTCACTTCCTTATCAAACTTATAACCCGGATTTATAATGTGCAAAAAGGAAAACGGGTTGAATTTTAGATTGGCGTTCAACTCTTTTTTTGAATATTCTTGGTATGATCTAGAAACTACAAAAGGAGCCTTGTCCTTTGTAGGTCGTATGGCTTTAAAAGGTTTTACGGTAGCCATTTATTTTTTGTCGAACTGATTGGAAACTACTTCGGCTTTACTTTTAGTGCTGTAATCATAGAAACCTTCTCCAGATTTTACACCTAATTTACCTGCCGTTACCATATTTACCAATAGGGGGGATGGTGCATATTTCGGATTCTTAAAGCCGTCGTACATCACTTTTAATATTGATAGACAAACATCCAATCCAATAAAATCTGCAAGTTGCAGGGGACCCATGGGGTGGGCCATACCCAATTTCATTACCGTATCAATTTCAAAAACCCCCGCCACACCGTGATGTAGGGTCTCTATTGCCTCATTTATCATGGGCATTAAAATTCGATTGGCAACAAATCCGGGATAGTCGTTTACCTCGGTCGAGGTTTTTCCTAATTTTTCGGAAAGCGCCATTACGGTATTCGTGGTCTCGTCAGAAGTGTTATAACCCCTTATGATTTCTACCAATTTCATTATCGGTACCGGATTCATAAAGTGCATCCCTATTACGGATTCAGGTCTATTGGTAACCGCTGCAATCTGTGTGATGGAGATAGACGAGGTATTGGTCGCTAAAATGGTACCTTCCCCACAATATTTATCCAATTCCCTAAAAATTTTAAGCTTAAGGTCAATATTTTCCGTGGCTGCCTCTATGACCAAATCGGTATGTTGCACGCCTTTCTCTAAAGCTGTAAACAGTGTAATGTTTTTTAAGGTTTTTAACTTGTCCGCCTCAGTAATTTTTTCCTTGGTCACCATCCTATCCAAATTCCTTGATATGGTAGCGAGACCTTTATCTAAAGCTTCCTGTGAGACATCAATAAGATGCACACTAAAGTTGTTTTGTGCAAAAACATGGGCGATTCCATTCCCCATGGTACCGGCACCTATGACAGCTATATTTTTCATATTTCCTTGGTGTCAAAAGATTCAATAATCTGTAAAGCTACTTTTAAGGCCTGTGTTCCTTGTTCAAGGCTTACCACGGGAGTTGTGTTATTGTTAATAGCATCTGCAAACGATTCCAGTTCGTCCAATATGGCGTTATTTGCCTCAATTTTAGGGTTCTCAAAATAAATCTGCTTTTTTAAACCCTCGGCATTCTGCAACACCATATCAAATTTTCCAGGTGCTTCCGGGGCATCTTTCATTTTAACCACTTCTACCTTTTTTTCTAGAAAGTCTACCGATATATAGGCATCTTTTTGAAAGAAACGTGATTTACGCATATTTTTCAAGGAGATCCTACTCGCCGTCAGGTTGGCAACACAACCGTTTTGAAACTCTAATCTGGCATTCGCAATATCGGGGGATTTACTGATGACGGATACACCGCTGGCGTTTATTTGTTTAACATCCGAGTTTACCACGCTTAAAATGGCATCTATATCGTGAATCATTAAATCTAGTACAACCGGCACATCGGTTCCTCTAGGATTAAACTCCGCCAAACGATGCGTTTCAATAAACATAGGTTCGTGAATAGCATCTTTGACCGCGGTAAACGCCGGATTAAAACGCTCTACATGACCTACCTGACCTTTAATGTGATGTTCTTTTTCAAGCGCTAACAAATGTTCAGCTTCCGCGTAAGTGGTGGTAATCGGTTTCTCGATAAAGATATGTTTTCCTTTTTCTATCGCCTTTTTGGCGCAGTCATAATGCGAAAGCGTAGGGGTGACGATATCGATTACATCAACCGCGTCCATTAAATCGTTCATGTTCTTGAAGTAGGTATAACCAAATTCCTCGGCTACGGCCGTTCCGTTCATGATATCGGCGTCGTAAAAACCTACCAATTCATATTCTTTAGATTCATTTAGCAAACGAAGATGAATTTTACCTAAATGTCCCGCTCCTAAAACACCAACTTTCAGCATAGTTTTTACTTTTTATCAAAAATAAGCATACTTTGATAAGATGTCTTTAATGGTCTTTTTAAATTTCCGGATTACTTACAAGTTTTTTGAAACTTCTTCTTTAAGAAAAAGGAACTTTCCTAACTTTGGTTTCCAAACCAACTACTATTGAAAGATACCTTAAAACATAGGGGAATGCGGAATCAACTCGCAGAAGTGTTGATATCCAAGGGAATAGCCGATAAGGTTGTTCTAAATGCCATACGAGATACACCGAGACATCTGTTCATGGATAGCAGTTTTGAAGGACATGCTTACCAAGACAAAGCTTTTCCCATAGCAGCTAACCAAACCATTTCCCAGCCATACACGGTTGCTTTTCAAACGGAACTCTTGGAGTTGAAACCCAATGAGACCGTTTTGGAAATAGGGACAGGGAGTGGTTACCAGACCGCGGTCCTTTTAAAGTGTAAGGCTAAGGTCTATACCATTGAACGGCAATTAGAGCTGTTCAAAAAAACCAGTCTTTTCTTTAAGAAAATGGGTTATAGGCCTAAAAAATTTATTTTTGGCGATGGTTATAAGGGACTACCTGAAAATGCACCTTTTGATAAAATTATTGTAACTGCCGGCGCTCCAGAAGTGCCCAAAGCGCTACTTTCACAGTTAAAAGTAGGGGGTAGATTGGTTATCCCAGTGGGTTTTGAGGAGCAAATTATGACCCTGTACGCACGTACAACGGCTAAGGAATTTGAGAAGAGCACCTATGGTTCTTTCAAATTTGTGCCCTTACTAGAGGATAAGAATTAAAATCAGTTGTTGAAGCTTTTCTTAATTCGTGCCAAATCTCTCTTGTTATCACGGTCCTTTATAGACTCCCTTTTGTCATAAAGCTTTTTACCTTTTGCTAGGGCTATCTGTATCTTGGCAAGACCGCGGTCGTTAAGAAATAAATTTAATGGCACAATAGTAAGTCCCGAAGCTTTGACTTCTTTATGCAGTTTTTTTAATTCTCTTTTTTGAAGCAATAATTTACGCTCAGCTTTTGGTTTGTGGTTAAAATGCGATGCATGGGAATATTCATCAATTTGCATATTGATGACGAAAAGCTCACCACGCTCATTAAATTCACAAAAACTCTCGGAAATTGAAGCTTTTCCATATCTGATGGATTTAATTTCCGTACCGGCTAAGACAATACCTGCGGTATACTTATCTAGAAGCTCGTATTCAAAACGTGCTTTTTTATTCTTTATGTTGATGTTCTTCTGCATTGTGGACAAAAATAGGAACAATTATATAATCGGCTTTGATTTTAAAAGGAATTAAAATGTTTCCTTTGTATACAGACAAATTTGATGTTGTTCCTAACTAAAGTCTTTATTCATGTATAGAATCCTTCTTCTCACGGGTATCGTATTATTTATTGGTTGTAAAGAAGCTAAAATTGAACCTACCGCTCAAGAAATTGTCGACAGAAGTATTGAGATATGCGGAGGTGAAAACTATTTGTATAATACCATTTCATTTGATTTTAGGGGTAAGAAATATCAATCCATTCCTCAGGGAAACCAAAAGATTCTTCAAAGAAAAATTTTGACGGATTCTACGGAAATTCTTGATGTCCGGTCTCCAAACGGATTTGAACGTTTCGTGAACGATACTCTCGTAATACTTCCCGATACGCTGGCCACGGCCTATTCTAACGCCGTTAACTCCGTGCATTATTTTGCTTATTTGCCTTATGGACTTAATGATAAGGCTGTGCAAAAAAGATTTCTTGGCATGGCTACGATAGGTGCCGCAGAATATTATGAAATAGAAGTCACGTTCAATGAAAAAGGTGGCGGAGACGATTTTGATGATATCTATATCTATTGGTTCAATACCAAAACATATAAGCCAGATTATTTAGCATATGAATTTCATGTTGATGGGGGAGGACAGCGCTTCAGGGTTGCTTATAACGAAAGAATAGTTAAGGGAATACGTTTTGTAGACTATTTAAATTACAAAAGCCCAAACACAGCTACACCCATTTCCAGTATTGATAGTCTATACACTAATGATGGCTTAGAGTTACTCTCAGAAATTAAATTGGAAAATATAAAGGTTACTCCGGACAGTTACAATTGAAGTTAAGTTTGGAATCCGTAGCGATATCATTCACTAATTGAACTATGTACAGATTACCGTTTTCACTATCGTCTATCTGACCATGTTTCTCCTCTCCAATGAGTTTGTTGACAAAGTCTGGCGTAGTATTACTATGACCTACTACAAGTACTTTTTTTCCTAGATTGTCCATTTTAAATTGCGCTATGTCAATTGTTCTAGGGTCATAGTACTGAATATCGATATTCTTTTTAACCGATGTGGGAGCTGCCGTCATAGATGTCCTATTAAAGTCGGTCGTATAAATCGCATCAAGATTAACTTCATCAAGTATTTCTGCCCAGTGCATAGCTCGGCCCAATCCTTTTTGGGTTAGTTCAGGATCCGCGTTTTCTGAGTCACTTCTGTCCTTTTCAGCATGTCTTATCAGATAGAACGTACTTATTGTGACGGGTTCCTGTTCGTTGCTTGCTGGCTTATCTTCCTTGCAGGATATAAAAAGTAGTACAAAGCTTATGGTTAATATCTGAATTGTTTTCATCGGTATATTTTGAAATGCTAATTATTAAAACCAAAATTACAGGAAAATAGTACTATAAATAGGCTATTTTTTGTTTTTTTGCATATGAAAAATTTTTGTGGGGCACTTCTTATTCTGTTTGTAGTTCTTGGCATTCATGGCCAGGAGCCATCGTTACCTGGGGATTTTAGACAACAGAATCTTACTGATTATAATTCAAGCTTGTTAAATCCTGCGTATTCTTTGGATAGGAACAATCCATCTTCTATAGCATTTTGGTCTCGATGGCAATGGCAGACAATAGATGCGGACCCTACCTCACTTTTTTTGAATTATACGACGCGAATAAATCCTGCCTCCTCTGCGGCCGCAGGCTTTTTTCAACATAATACCGGTATATTTCTTAATACTGGTGCCGCTTTGAACTATGCCTACAAAATAGAACTTAGTCCTAAGATGACGCTTGGAGTAGGTCTCAATTTATTTGGATATCAGCAAGAACTCGCAGATCAACGTTTTATTCAACCAAATCCGTTTCAGAGAACGCCTACTAACGATTTTATTTTACAGCTGGCTCCTGGAATCAATCTAAGAGTGGATAAATTTAGCGTTGGTTTCGTTTCAGAGAACCTCTTCGATTATAATTTTACGACCAACGAAAGAAATACCAGCCCTGACGATAGAATGTTTTTTGGACTGGCCAGTTATGATATTCCTGTAGGTATTTTAAATGCCGATGGCAATTCCTTTTTACGTCCCGCGGTTTATTTTAAAACGATTCCGGGACTTGACACTCAAATAGGATTTAATTCCGTGCTGTCTACCAGTAAATTTTGGGCCCAAGGAGGTTATAATAGCTTCTATGGTGTATCAGGTGGTGCTGGTGGTCGTTTCTTTAAACGATTGTCAATCGGAGCGATTGTTGAGTTTGGTATCGGTTCTGAACTGGACGGTAAAGACCCGTCCTTTGAAATAGTTACTGCATATAAATTAGGTAAAATAGAAACTGACGCAGAGAAGAAGGAAGAAGAACTGATTGCTGCTGAAACTGAAAAAGAAAAGGAGCTTAAAGAAGAATTGTCCAAAGCGGAAGCATTGGCACAAAAAGAAAAACTTCAGGAGCAAAGACGTCTGGATAGGGAACAAAAGCGCCTTGACAAGGAAATAACAAGACAAATGAACGATTCTATTCAAGTTGCGAATAGAAATGCTGAAACCTCTGCGAAGGAATCTAGGAGAGAACTAAAAAGAAAAACGGATTCCATTCAAGCGGCTAAAAAAGCGGAAGAAACGGCCCTTGCGTTGGCTAGACAAAAACGAAAGGATTCTATCGCGCAAGCTCAATTGGCCGCAGCTGAAGCAGCAGAGAAGAAAGCAGAACTAGAACGCTTAGCGCGTCAAAAGGAAGTGGTTACCCCACAGGCAGGTGAAAAATATGAAGAAGTGGTAACAGAGGGATTATTGGAACCTGGCTATTATTTGATAGCTAATGTCTTTGGTACCAAACGCTATTTCTACGCCTTCATGGCCGATTTAAAAAAGAAGGGCTTAGCACCCAAATCATTCTACAGAGAATTGAATAACTATAATTACGTCTACCTAAAAAGATACGATTCAATTAATGAAGCAAGAAAAGCTAGGGATTCTAAATTTAATGGACAGTACTCCGAAAAGACTTGGATTTTTAGAGTGGTAGGGGAATAGTGCCGTATGGTTCAAAGAGCTTATTCGCCACGAAGAAATCAATAGGAGTAACAAAGGATTTTGACGGGTTTAGTTCTTCAACTCTCGTTTAATCAAGACCTCGAGATAAGTCACCGTATTATGCAAATATTTTCGGTCTTTTGTGATGGTGGCCATTGCTATTGCTCCTTGCAACATGGTTATGAGTTGCTTTGCGAATTGCAGCGGAGTTACTGGAATCTTGAATTCACCTGCATTAATGCCATTTTCCAGAACAAGAGCCAGTTTGCCCTCAATTTCCTTTAGGGTCTCCCTTGAAGCTGCGGCCAGTAAACTATTATTATGTTGGGCGTCCACACCTACATTGAGTATGGGGCATCCTCCCATATCTAAGGTGAAAATATCATATTTTTTATAAAAATCGGTCAGACTAAAGACCTTGTCCAAAGCGCTTCCGGGATGATTCAGTTGTTCATCGATAGCTGCCAACAGAATTTTACTGTTGTATTCGAAGGCAGAAAGGGCCAAGGCCTCCTTGTTCTCAAAATTTCCGTACAAGGCTCCTTTAGTGAGTCCCGTAGCTTCCGTTAAATCGCTCATGCTCGTGCCTACGTAACCATGCTTATTAAAAACGGGTGCCACTGTTTTGATAATGTAGGTGGTAGTTCTTTCGGCTTTGGTAGACATGTTTGGTCGTTTTTTACGAAGATAGAAAATCTATACTGTATGGTATATATTGTTTATAAAAAAAACGTCCCTTCCAACTGGAAAGGACGTTTTTTCTTAATATGTTCTCCCTTAAACGACAAGGTCATTCTGATTGCGAAACACCAAACTGTGATCAAAAGAGTCTAGAAGAATGATACTATCTGATTTGATATCACCACTTAAAAGTCCTTTGGATAAACTGTTCAGTACCTCTTTTTGCAAGGTTCTCTTTACGGGTCTTGCCCCGTATTGCGGGTCGAACCCTTTTTTAGAGAGATAAGCAATGGCATCTTCCGTGGCATCCAAGGTAATTTGTTGTTTCTCCAGCATTTTTTTCAATGCCTCTAGTTGGAGCCTTACAATGTCCTTGATATTGTCCTCGTTAAGAGGGGTAAACATAACAATATCATCTATTCTGTTCAAGAATTCAGGACGAATCAGTTTTTTCAGAAGACCAAGAACCTCTATTCTAGCCGATTCAGTAGCACTAAAGATATCCTTGGAATTTTCAAACTTTTCTTGAATGATTTCACTACCCATATTGCTGGTCATGATAATAATGGTATTTTTAAAATCCGCTACTCTTCCTTTATTATCCGTAAGTCTACCTTCGTCCAGTACCTGTAAAAGAATATTAAAGGTGTCCGGATGCGCTTTTTCTATTTCATCCAAAAGTACCACCGAATATGGGCGTCTTCTAACAGCTTCAGTCAATTGACCTCCTTCATCGTACCCAACATAACCAGGAGGGGCTCCTACCAATCTACTCACGGAATGCCTTTCCTGATATTCGCTCATATCTATTCTAGTCATGGCACTCTCATCATCAAAGAGATATGATGCTAATGTCTTGGCTAACTCTGTCTTTCCTACCCCCGTTGTACCAAGGAACAAGAAAGAACCAATAGGTCTCTTGCTATCCTGCAAACCGGCCCTACTTCTCCTAATGGCATCGGAGACCGCCTCAATGGCCTCATTCTGTCCAATGACCCGTTTGTGGAGTACATCCTCTAGGTTCAATAGTTTCTCGCGTTCACTTTGAAGCATTTTGGTAACCGGTATTCCGGTCCATTTTGCTACTACCTCGGCAATATCCTCGTTGGTAACCTCTTCTTTTATCAATGTGCCAGATTGCTGCTGTTCCTGTAACTCCTTATGGTACTTAGCAAGACTTTCCTCTGCCTGCTTTATTTTTCCATAACGTAATTCTGCTACTTTTCCGTAGTCTCCATTACGCTCTGCCCGTTCCGCTTCAACTTTCAGGTCCTCAATTTCTTTTTTGGTTTTCTGAATATGGTCCACTACCGACTTTTCACTGTCCCATTGTGCAAAAATTTCATTTCGCTCCTCCTTGATATTTGCCAGTTCTAGATTTAAAATTTGCAATTTTGGCTTATCATTCTCTCTTTTAATAGCCTCGATTTCAATTTCCAGTTGCATAATTTTTCTGTCCAAGACATCGAGTTCCTCTGGTTTAGAATTGATTTCCATGCGCAATTTGGAAGCGGCCTCGTCCATGAGGTCTATCGCCTTGTCCGGCAGAAAACGGTTGGTAATATATCGTTGGGATAATTCTACTGCGGCGATGACTGCCTCATCCTTAATTCGCACTTTGTGGTGGGATTCATATTTTTCCTTAATCCCTCTAAGAATGGAGATTGCACTTTCTGTATCCGGCTGGTCTACTACAATTTTTTGAAAACGCCTTTCTAGTGCCTTGTCCTTTTCAAAATACTTTTGATATTCATCCAAGGTAGTAGCACCAATAGCTCTTAATTCACCTCTTGCCAAAGCAGGCTTTAGAATATTGGCCGCATCCATAGCACCTTCACCACCGCCCGCACCTACAAGCGTATGTATCTCGTCGATAAACAATATGATTTCTCCCTCGGCATCGGTAACTTCTTTAATGACAGCTTTGAGGCGACCCTCAAATTCACCTTTATATTTGGCTCCAGCGATTAGAGCACCCATATCTAGGGAGAAAAGTACTTTGTCTTTCAAATTCTCCGGAATATCCCCTTGAACGATTCGGTGCGCTAGACCTTCCGCTATAGCCGTTTTACCAACACCGGGTTCGCCAACTAACATTGGATTGTTTTTAGTTCTACGCGATAATATTTGAAGTACGCGTCTTATCTCTTCATCTCTGCCAATAACAGGATCTAGCTTTCCACTATCTGCAAGTTCATTTAAGTTTTTGGCATACTTGTTTAAAGAATTGTAGCTTTCTTCGGCACTTTGGGAAGTGACGTTGGCTCCCTTTCGTAATTCTTTTATGGCCGCATCAATATTTTTCTCTGTTACTCCTTGATCCTTTAGGATTTGTGCAATTTTACTTTTCGATTTAAACAGTGCTAAAAGCAGATGCTCGATAGATACGTACTCATCCTCCATTTTCTTGGCGGTGATGGTAGCTTCGTTCAAGGTTTTACCTGCCTCTTTGGAAAGCATAATGTCCCCACCTTCTACCTTTGGAAAGCTGAGCATCTCCTTATCGAGAATTTGTTGGATTAATTTAAGGTTGAGTCCCAGTTTCTTAAAGATAAATGGAATTACATTTTCCTCCACTTGGGACATTGCCTTAAAAATATGTTCATTCTCAATTTGCTGATGCTGCATGGATTGCGCCAATAGTTGCGCTTGCCGTATCGCTTCTTGCGATTTTATAGTGAAATTATTAAAGTTCATTATATGTATTTTTAAATTGAATCTTATTTTTGATGTTGAAATGGCAACAACTCTACCAATTAAACATTAAAGACAAAATGTCATTAAAATCGGTATTTAACAAGACATTTAGTCATTTTTGTAAGGTTGACTAAAGTTGCAGACCAAAAGGAAAAACAATTATGGGATTATTTGGAGGTATTTTTGGAAAGGGAGATGGCGGGGGTAAGAAAAGCAAGCCTGAAATACCGTGGGTTGCTCTGACGAGTATTGAACAATTGGACGAAATAATAGCCAAATCTTCCGCAAAGCCACAATTTATTTTTAAACATTCTACTACCTGTGGTATTAGTAGAATGGTACTGAATATGTTTGCCTCTGGCTACTCCTTAGAATCGAATCAGGCAGATTTTTATTTCTTGGACCTACATGCGCACCGGGAAGTCTCTAATGGTGTAGCACAAAAATTTCAAGTAATGCATCAATCACCGCAATTATTGGTTGTTAAGAATGGAGTAGTGGTAGCCCATAGTTCCCATGGTGCTATATCAGAAATTGCTTTGGAACAATATATATAAAAAGGCTCCCGAGTGGGAGCCTTTTATTAGTTGAACTGCTGTCTTTTCAAAATATTCTTTAGATTATTTTTTAAATCTTCACCGGCGTCGTAGACCATTTGTTCATTACTGGGAAAAGGTACCCGTGCCAATTGCAAGAGCGATATCAAATCATTATCCAAAGCACGTTTGTCGCCATCATAGTTCGCATAGACATGTTCAAAGACGAATTCACTAGCTAAGGGGTATTGATTTATTTGTTGCTGCTTTCTTAAATCGGTAAAGCTAACAACACCAGTGACCTGAGCACTTTTGAATTGGGTGAATTGGTAAAAATCCGCTTTTACGGTCTTAAAATTATCTATCTTTATTTTATTGCCAAGACTATCTTTCACCACATTTCCATTTTGGTCTCGTGCATATTTGAAACCATCTTTTATCTGCTTTTCCTTGATAATCTGTCTTTCATTGATTTGTTCAGGAGAAATATTGATATCTTGAAACGCAACCTCCATTACATAATCATATTCTTGGTCAGTAATCTTATTGGTATGATATTCCGTCCACAAATCGTTCAATCCAAACGTGTTAAGGTTTAGCAGTTCTTCTTCTAATCTAACAGGGATTACCTTGTTCGTCCTATTGTTCATTTCTACCATTACGTAATCAATCCCTTTTCTATAAGCGATATCCATTTTTTGAACCGCGTCCTTAAAATTGGGATTGAGCTCCTCTAGATATTTTAGGTCTTGGTAGGCCTTTCTGTAATCTGCTTTGTAGACGGCATTCTCCAAGAGCGATACGGCATTATCGTAAAGATAAACCGATAGCTTATCCTTCGCAGCTAGTAAATTATTATCATAATCCTTAAAAGTGAACTGTGCGGTCCTGTTTTCATCGAATAATTGCAAAGGTAATAAGGGTCTTATCTGTTGTTGAATAGATCTTAACCTGGAATAGGTAGTATAAATTTCCTCGAAATTTGCAGGATTACCGTCCTTTTTTAAAAATTTGATATGTTGAAGCTCCCTTTCCGTATTTTTCTTATAGGCTTCCTCTAGCATGGCTATAAAAGGCTGATTGCCCTTTTTGTTTTTATTTTCCGCAATATTATCAATCGCCCTTTGAATAGCCCTATCATAGTTTCCCGTATTCAGGGCCTCCTGCGTTCTTTTCACTCCACTACAGGAACATAAAAGAACTAATACGCTGTAAAGTAGAATTTTTTTCATGGCTATAATATTTAAAGTTTCATAGCATATTTCAATAGCTATGCCATAATTGGTTTTTGCTATAACGCAAAAGGATGAAGAATAGTACAAAATCGTTTAAATACATAGGTAGGCGTTTTTTACCTAATCCCACACATACGTTTAGTTGTTAACTTTTGTTTGATAAATTATTTCTCAAAAAGCGTAATTTTTCCAATTAACCAATAGGTATTTGTATTTTTATACTTTATTAATAATTACAAAAAGACATGCAAAGGGATAATCGCATTTTTGATTTAATCGAAGAAGAAAGACAACGTCAAATAGAAGGTATTGAGTTAATTGCCTCGGAAAATTTTACGAGCCCACAAGTAATGGAGGCTTCTGGTTCCGTGCTAACGAACAAATATGCCGAAGGATATCCTGGTAAAAGATATTACGGAGGTTGCGAGGTTGTAGATAAAGTAGAGCAGTTGGCCATAGATAGGGCAAAGGAGTTGTTCGGAGCGGCTTATGCCAATGTTCAGCCGCATTCCGGTTCACAGGCCAATGCCGCGGTTTATCATGCTTGCCTTAAGCCGGGAGATACTATTTTAGGATTTGATTTGTCGCATGGCGGACACCTAACGCATGGGTCGCCGGTCAATTTTTCAGGTAGACTGTACAATCCCGTTTTTTATGGTGTGGACGAAGCCACGGGATTGCTCAACTATGATAAAATCCAGGAAATTGCTTCAAAAGAACGACCTAAACTAATTATCGCAGGTGCGTCCGCATATTCAAGGGATATGGACTTTAAAAAGTTCAGGGAAATAGCTGATAGCGTTGACGCGCTTTTATTGGCGGATATTTCACACCCTTCTGGACTAATTGCAAAGGGATTATTGAATAATCCATTGCCACATTGCCACATTGTAACTACAACCACACATAAAACGTTAAGAGGACCAAGAGGAGGACTCATTTTAATGGGAACTGATTTTGAAAATCCTTTCGGAATTAGATTGAAGAACGGAAATTTGAGAAAAATGTCCGCTTTATTGGACTTGGCAGTATTTCCGGGAAACCAAGGAGGTCCATTAGAACATATCATTGCAGCCAAAGCAGTAGCTTTTGGCGAAGCGCTCACGCCTGAATTTGGTCAGTATATGGAACAGGTGAAAAAAAATGCCGATGCTATGGCGAAAGCCTTTGTTGATAGAGATTATCATATAATATCAGGAGGTACGGACAACCACATGATGCTTATTGATTTGCGGAACAAGAATATTTCAGGAAAAGATGCTGAGAAGGCCCTAGTACTTGCTGATATTACGGCGAACAAGAATATGGTTCCTTTTGATGATAAATCACCATTTGTTACTTCAGGTATTAGATTTGGAACACCTGCTATAACCACTAGAGGACTCTTAGAGAGCGATATGGAGATTATTGTCTCCTTAATAGATAAGGTAATTACGAATCCAGGAGATAGTGCCGTAATCAATACTGTTAAGAAAGAGGTCAACGCCATGATGGGAGAAAGACCTATTTTCAATATACTTCAAAACGCGTAAGGAAAGCAATTCCTAGTGCATAGATAAGTCCAAATCAGCGGGGATGAACGTGTTACGGTTTAAATCATAGATTAGAGCATCCTCCTGAGTTTCCAGATAAATACCCCAAAAGTCAAAATAACTTTGGGGTTTTTTGTTTGGTGTATCCAATGGTGGATTGTCAATATTATCTTCGAATACCGGAATAAAAATTTCATAAGGTTTTTCGGTTAGCCCTCTGGTAAAATAGATATAGTGGTTAGCAAGTTCTGTAATAATACCATTAAACTGTTGCACTATAGTTTTTTCTGATGTGCGCTTTATGATGATACTGGTGTCATTTAGAAAAAGTGTTAGTTCTTCAATATCTAAATCGATTGACGGATTATCTTCCGCCAGATGATTGGAACCCTTAAGAAGTGGAGAATCTGATAAGTTGTTACTTTTACCCCATCTGTTCTTATTAAAATGAGCAAGCATTTCTAACAAATCTATGCTACAAGTCATGTCTAGTGCCATGTCTATGCCTTTCTCGTGGATATTGTAATTTCTAAGTGAGATTTCAGAAAAATAGTGATACCCAAGAAACTTTAAGTAGTCGTCCAGACCGTTGATTTCAAAATTGACATAGGGACGTAAAAAATCTGAGGAACTTTGGTTATTTAAGTTTGCCGACATAAACGAATGAAATTATTTAATATCCTATTATAAAGGTAGGTTTAATTAAATTTCGTTCGACCTAGGAAAACCTTAGATTTTCGGAGGATATTATTATAAAATGCCTTGCTATATCAAAAAAATTAAGAATTAAATTATAATAATTAAAGAATTTACTTACAATTATAAAAATCCTCTTTTTCTTGCTTCTTCAATTAGCGCCAAATCATTACCTTTTTTAACACCGAATATGGCTTTCAATTGTCGTTTTCTTGCCTCTACGGTCGTATTTGCTGAAGAAATCAAGGGTCCAATATCTCTTGTGTTCACACCCAACGATAGATGATAAAGTATTTTCTGGTCTTGATTATCGATAACAATATTATTGGCCATCTTTTTTCTGATTGCTACCAATGCACTAGACGTGTAATACGGCGTATTACGAAGAACCGTCTCCACCATGGTTTTCAACGACAGTTCGTCAATTTCTGATTTTACCATATACCCGTCCGGGTTTACGGTAACGAATATATTATTTATTCTATAATTGTCGCTAAAGGACGACATGAATACTATTTTAGATGTAGGGACACTATTTCTGGCTATAACCCCTAAATCTACCCCGGTCCTTGGGTCTTTTGAGCCCGCTGGAAATAGTTGAATATCCAATAATATAATATCGTAGGGAAGAGCCTTTGCGGAGAGTTCAATTTTTTCCTTTGCCTTGTCAAAACTTTTTGCGATCTCTACCTTTACCGAAAAATCATCAAATTTCTGCTCCTCAAGGATATACTTGTATCCCAAAGTCGTCATCTCATGGTCATCTACCGCTAATATTCGTATGGTATCCATTTTACAATTGTACTAGTACAAGTTTAAACGTCCTGTAGTTGATTTTTAGTATTGTCCTTTAGTGACGAATTCGGCTTTAAAGGAATCTGGACCTGAATAGTGGTTCCATTTCCGGGCTTTGAGCTTATTTTCCAATTGCCGTTCAGCTTATTGACCCTGGACCTTATATTACGCATGCCAATACCTTTTTTCTCCTTTTCAAATTTAAAACCTTTGCCATCATCCCTCATGGTAACGACAAATTCGTTATCTATTCTTTCAAAGTTAACAAAGAAATTTTTACAGACTGCATGTTTTACAGCGTTTTGTAAAGTTTCTTGTATAATGCGATAAACATTGATTTTTACATCCCCTACCAAGCTGTCCCAATCTTCATTCTCATCGTAGTTAAAGATGGTATTTATATTGTTGTTCCCTTTCGCCGATTGTAATAATGCCTCTATGGAATTTACGAAATTATGGATTCTGGTATAAGCGGAATGACTAAGCTCGTGAGAAATAGAGCGAATTTCATTTTCAACATCCTTTAAGGCTACGATTGCAGAAGAGCGCTCCTTTATAGCTTCGGAATCCGTTTTTTTGTTCAAACCTGTCAAAACCATCCGTGCTCCTAGCATTTTCCCCAACACCCCGTCGTGCAATTCCTCTGAAATACGCTTCTGTTCCATTCGTTTCACCTCATTCACCTTCTGTTTTTGGGCAAGCATAAGATTAAAAATCTCCTCATTATTTTCTTGCTGTTGTTGAAGAAAACGTAATTTTTGATTTTTAGCACTTTGGTTGATGATAATATACACGGAGAGCCCCAGCAAAAAGAAGCCCAAGGCAATCCCCGTCCACATTTGTTTCTGCTGGCTAAGCACTTCCTTTTCTTTGGCAAGTTCTTCGTTTTCTGCAATAAACTCGTCCGTTTCAAAGCGGATACGGGCAAATTTGTTACGTATTTTCCTTTCTTCTAATTGAAGACTATCGGTAAGTGCAATATAGTTTTGCGCATAGTCCGAAGCTTTTTCGGCATCAATTCTGGCCAAAAATGCAAGGTTTTCCAAGATGCGTTTATTGTTCTCATTTTTCTGGGCCAATTGTAAGGATTTCTCTGCCCATTCAATACTAGCACTGGTGTCTTTCTGTAAAAGCCTTAACTCCGCCATGCTATAATAGGAGGAAACCAAGCTACCTGATTCCAAACTATCGTTCAGTACCATGGACCGTTTTATCTTACTTTCAGCACCTATGGTATCACCGATACGGATTTTACAAAGTGCTAGGTTGTTTAAGGCCTTTGCGTATAAACTGATATTTATTTTGTCAGCATTTGGCGTTCCTAATACCTCTTCGAATTTTTCGATTGCTTTTCTATATTTGCCACTTTCTCTATAAACTATTCCGACGTTATTCTTTACACGAATTCGGTAAGATTCACCGTTCTTTAAATTCTTAACATATGAAAGTGCCTCATTATAGTATTCGATGGCCCTTTCATACTGCCTTAAGTCTTCAGAGACTATACCTAAATCATTGTAGGCAAAGAATAAGTTTCGATTGCTATCGGTTCTTTTCAGTCTTTCAATAGCTAAAATGAGATTCGTTTCGGCACCTAAATAGTCTTTCACACTTTCTTGAATGCTGGCAGTAAACATCAGCAGTTTACCCGAATTTAAATTATCATTAAGTTGTTCATATATTTTTTGAGCTTCTAGATAATTAAAATAAGCGCTGTCTAATACCTTTTTTCTTTTGAAGAACACCGCTAAATCCCAATGGGCTTCCGCTAGTACTACAGAATCTTTTGCAATACGCCCCATGCTGATGGCAGAACGGTTTATCCTCCGAAATAAAGCAGTGTCCTCTGCACGAATTCCTTTAAAGGAAAGTTTGGAAACTAGTTTGAGTTTTAGTTGTTCATTATTCAGGGAATTTGTAAAAGCATAGGCCTCCTTTAGCCATAAAAAATCATCTTTGGTTGTGACAACTTTATTCTGAAATGATTGGATAAGTCTATTTATACTATCATTGGTGATTTCTGATAGATTTAATTTTTTTTCTTGTCCTACAGCGAATTGTACGAATACAGTAATTAAAGTAGCTGAAATTATTCTTAACTTTTTTCTATACTTTATCAGATTACCTTTTAACATTAGGTACAAGATAAAAAAAAGCCTTGAAGTTTTTCTTCAAGGCTTTAGATATCTTTAAAATTAAATTTTAAGCTTTTTTTTCTTTTCCTCTGTCATCTTCGGACCCAGAACAATCATCACAAGCTATCATACTACTAATATCATCTAAAAAATCGAATTCGTTTGAGTTGTTATCCACTACAAAAGTAGTTACTCCAAATGCCATTGCTACTACTGCGAAAATGCTGATTACCTTTTTCATGTTTATTTATTTTTTAGTTTGTAAACGTTTATTATATTACCAAGGTAATAAGCATGACGGGGTAAAGACTGTATTAGAGCCCGTAACTAGTGATTGTAGAAGGTCTACGAGTATTTGCCTTAGTTTTGAGAGAATCTGTTAATTTAAGTTAGAAACGGAGTTTTGGGAAAGGATTTTTTTAAGATTATCCATGTTCTCTCGGTAAGTTTTAGAAAAAGGAAGACTTTTATTATTTTTCTTTAAGGCGCAGATAGACTTCCCAAAATTTATTCTAGAAACGTAGTCCGTATTAACGATATAACTTTGATGTATACGCACAAAGTTTTTTGGTAGCTGCTTTTCAAACGTTTTTAATGTCTTGTACGCATGGGTAACGTTGCCACCTATCATGTGAAATTCCGTAGTGTTATTATCCGCTTGTAGGTACAGAATATCCGTGGTGTCCAGATATTGGAAATCATTATAGGATTTTAGACATATGGTTTGGGGTGTAGCCTCCTTTGGAAGCTTTTTCCTTAGTTTGAGTAGAGATTTTCTAATGTCGAACTCGTTATACGGTAGCAACCAATAATCGAAGAAATTATTTTTTATCGCTTCGTAAGCATGCTCTTTTGTTTTGGATATACCGATGACCAAGGGAACGGTGGTGACATACTGATGCAATTCCACAACCATTTGAAATAGGGCAGAAGCCTTATCGTTTAAATTAACAAAAATAATATCTGGAGTGTACTTGAGAATATTGTTCAGACCATCGGACGGGCTCTTTAGGTTTCCTACACAGCTAAAGTCGCCATACTCGTCCAAAAATGCCTGTAATTGCAAATTTGAGACCGCATCCGAGTCTATTATACTGTAATTGTATTCCAAAATTAATAGTGTTCTTACAGCAAGTTAATAATTGCTAACACTAAACTGACCGAGGAAAACCTTATAAAAATGGAGGATATTGTTATAAAATGAGTTGAAACCTCCTATTTGAAAGAAAAAACTTTCAATAAAATTACTCTTCTTCCTTATCACCAGCTTGATAGGCGCCCAAATCTGGATTGGATGTTCTGTCAATACCGAGAATATCTAGCGGTGTTTCTGCGGAGAACACTGGATTTCCCTGATTGATTACCTCAGCATCAAGTCCAATTCTATAATCATTCCTATTGGTCCTAAAAAAGTCCAAATCTCCCTCGAGAATGACACTTTCATAATTGGAATTATTTTCAAAATCGTACAAAGGGTCGGTTTGAAAACTATTGGAAATATCATCGAACTTTATATAGCAATTGGAGAAATTAAAGTTAAAATCGTTTTCATCATTTGATGTTAAGGAAAGCTCTGTATACCCATTTCCAGCAATGATACAGTTCCTAAAATCGGCCTTTACCAGATGAGCACTATTAGCATTATTGTCAAGATTAGGTATGAAATTATCAATTTCTAAAGCGGCATCAACTCTAAAACCATTGCTCCAATAGTTGGCAATAGTACTGTGGATAAAGGAATAATTACCTCCAAGACTACAGTATAGGGAAGAGGAACCCGACGAACCTAAAACTACGTTCTGCGCTTCTATATAAGCTGTCTCCGCCCAAATATTGTGGCTAGCGTTGTTATAGAGTTGACTGTTTTTAATGGTCAAGGTAGGCGTATCAAGGACGCCGTCACCTTCTATAAATAAGCCGACCGTTGCATTTTTGATGGTGGTATAAGAAATTGCATTCGAAATACTTCCCCTTGCTATCCATATGCCCGACCATTGCCCTGAAATATCAGAAAAACTGGGTTCTAAACGGTCGCCCTCAAAAATAACCTCATTTTCCAGAAGTTCCCTGTCATCACTTAACGCACCGTTCATGGTCATGGTAGCACCTTCTTTTATCAGCAACCCAGAATCTTTATGAAAGTGTATTCTTGCTCCTTGGTCTATGAGTAGTTCTTTACCTTCAGGCACCACGGCAAAACCGTAGATGACGTAAGGTTTCTCACCGGTAAAATTCAATTCCGTGTCCGAGAGCTCAAAACCTTCTACTTGTATTGGGTTGCCTTCGGAATCAAAGTCCAAGGTTATCATTTCGGTTTCTCCACTGGCATCCGTTTCGGGGAATAAGAATATGGCATCTTTAACTAAAGTCACTAACTGTACTTCTTGTATGTTACTACCAGCATCAAATTCAATGGCATCCGTATAGAGCAATGTATTCAAATCATTATCGGAAATATCCACCGTAGTTTCAATGAAGATAAACAGGCTGTCTTGAGCATTTAGGGGTATGTTTTGAAAGGTCTTGCCAGCAACTCCATCCACATTTAATCGGTAAGCGCTGGTTGGGCCGTTCTGTAACCCAATGGTTGGGATGATTACATCGTCCCTAGTAGGATTATATACTTTAAGACTATAGGTGCTGCTGCCAATATTGCTGAAAATAGTATCTAAGTAAACGGTGTCTTTGGAAAAGGAAAGGTTACCCGCACTGGGAGCATATTCAAAATCTTTTCTACATGAGCTGAACCAAACGAATAGCCCTGTTATAAGAAAAACCAGTAAAACCTTAATCCGCACGTATATTAATATTTAGGAAAATATTGCCTTGATCTCTTCCGAGATTCTGATGGGTCGTAGACTCTGTCTGTTGAGCAAGCACCATTCTGTATTTGAACGTACTAAAAGGGTATTTGTTATGCTGTTGTACATTTCTACCACACGAGTACATTTGGCGCCACTACTGTCTTTGATATGGGTCCTTAATAAGATTGGGTCGTTTAGGACAGCTGCAGATTTATATTCGATATAATGCGTCATTACCACCCAGATTACCTCTTCCTGTATATTTTGTGGTGCTTTCGCTACCCAATGTTCCTTGGAGATATCCTGAATCCATTGCACGTAACGCACATTGTTAACGTGATTTAAATCGTCTAAATCCTCCGCGGAAACCTCAATTTCCTTTTGGTAGAAAGACATCTTATTTTTTTTGAATTTGAACTTCGAATAACTTATCCCAGTCCTTACCGGTCACAAAAAAAGATTTTCTTGTAGGGTGGTAAGCTATTCCGTTCAATACATTATCCGTAGCTACCCAAGTATCCGTTTTGGTTACCTTATCGCTTAAGCCTCCAAAATTAATGACACCTTCAATTGCGCCACTATTACTATCAATAATCATGACGCTCGGTTTTTGGTATACATTGGCGTATAACTTCCCGTCTACATATTCTAGTTCGTTAGCCCTATTGAATACCGAAGAATTGGTTACGGTTTCAATATATCCTTCTTCTCCAAGTGTTTCCGGATTCAAGACCCATATTTTTTCGGTACCGTCGCTCTTAAAAATTTTTTCTCCATCGTTGGCCAAACCCCAACCTTCTCTACTTTTTCCGTACTGGAAATTATCTAGTTTTTTTAATCCGTCTACATCGTAAACAAAACCTAATCCACTTTGCCATGTGAGCTGGTATACCCTGTCCTGTAAGATGGTGATGCCTTCACCAAAATAGGTTTTGTTCAAATCTATCTGTTCAAATACCTTACCTGTTTTAAAATCTAACTTCCTTAAAAAAGAGCGACCTCTCTTACCGGTGCTCTCATATAAGGTATCTTTGTAGAACTCTAAACCTTGCGTGTAGGCATTGGTATCATGGGGAAATTCGTTTATAATCGTGTAGGTATATATTTCTGGGGCCGTAGCGGCGAGTAGTTTAATTTTCTTGGTTACGCTTACCGTATTGCCTTCATAGGTGACATCCGCCTTTAATACCTTATTCCCTAGTTTGGGAATATCAAACTTGATTTTGTTTCCATTTAACTGCATTTGCTCGTCGTCCACCGAATAAACGATATTGTCAATGGATTTGTCCTTTAGGTTTTTTACACTTACACCTAGCGCTTCATTTTGTTTTATGGACGTAGAGTTTCCTTCCAAAACGATTTCAAATAGTGATGACGGTTTTTGGTTTCCACTACCACAGGCCATAAAAAGTAATACAATTGTACTGATAAAGAAGGGTTTAAAATAGGTCATAGGAATATATCTTAGTGTAGGGTAAATAAAACCGGGCTGTTTTTAAATTGAAAGCACATAAAAGAGCAATTTATTCATAAAATTTAGAATGTAAAAAGGATTGGGAAAGTTTTAAAAGATTGTATATTTGCAGCTGGCAAGTCCTACACGACCAGCTCCTGTAGAATCCCCCAGGGTGGGAACGCAGCAAGGGTATATGGTTGTAGCGGTGCGATGTAGGTAGCTTGCCTTTTTTTGTGCGCTAAAGTCAAGGAAACACTTCCTTTAAGGCGCCATAATCAGACCCTACTAATTTGATGGTAAAGCACTCTTTTCAACTTTTCAACTGATAGTTTCATCTGAATTTAATTCGTTAATTTGCAACCGTCATGGAGCAGAAAGTCATACTTATAACAGGAGGTTCTTCGGGAATAGGAAAGGCCATAGGAGGTTACCTTAGTTCAAAGAATTATAAGGTTTATGGCACCACTAGGAATTTGAACAATTATAAAGGATTTTCTGATTTCAAGTTATTAGAAATGGATGTAAGAAATCCGACAAGTATACAAAAAGCGATTTCTGAGTTAGTTACCATTGAAGGAAGACTGGATATCGTTATAAATAATGCTGGTATTGGTATCACTGGACCTTTAGAGGAAACTCCAAACCAAGAAGTTTTAAATGCTTTTGATACCAATTTCAATGGACCCTTGAACGTTATCAAAGCGGTACTACCTCAAATGCGCATTCAAAATACTGGATTGATAATTAACATTACTTCGATCGCTGGGTATATGGGACTACCTTTTAGAGGTATCTATTCCGCCACGAAGGGGGCCATGGAACTCATTACGGAAAGCTTACGAATGGAAACCAAAGACTTTGGGATTCATGTAACAAGCTTAGCTCCAGGAGATTTTGCGACCAACATTGCCTCAGGTAGGTATCATGCTCCGGTTTTGCAAAACTCCCCGTACAAAGAAAGTTATAACACAACATTGACTTTAATAGATGAAGATGTGGACGGTGGCGGCAATCCTTTGCTAGTTGCCCAAAAAGTCCATAAAATTATAAATACCAAGAACCCAAAGGTGCACTACAAAGTAGGCTCTTTTTTACAGCGCTTCTCGATAGTACTAAAAAGACTTTTGCCAGGAAAATGGTATGAACAACTTATTTTACGTCACAGTGGCCTATAATAACCACTAGCACAACTTTAACTAAAATCGTTCGTAAATGTTGGAGAACGCATCGACAATAAGGGTATCTTCCGTAATAATACATTTGTTCATGGGGTAGATGACAAGCTGATTTGTGATTCCTTCAAAATCGCCTGTTCTAAATTGGGTACTCGTGTCCAAGTTGAAATTTTTTATAATTCCCTCCCAATTATTTGGTTCTGTTTTTATGTTGATACCTACAAAAGTATGGTCTTTTTTCAGTTGCTCTAATTTATCCACTCGCTTAAAAATATTCTTGTAGTGGTTTTTATTGGTAGCTGACCAAAAATAGAAGACTACTTTCTTGTCTTTAGAAATCTCGGTTAGGGTAGTTGTAACACCATCAAATGAAACAACGGGAATTGCCGGTATCTTATTTTGAGCCTGAATATTTCTTATACCGTTATACAGGTTTTCTATTTCTTTAATATGCATGTTATTTTGGGAAACCTTCTCAAATTCATCCAAGAATACCTTGTTGTTTTCAGGTGCATCATGCTCTTTAAGGAGATAATTGAAGGCTACGTTCCTAAATAAATTATCACGTAATTCTTTTTCTACCACCAAGCTATCTATAACATGCAGTTTATGTTTGTTAAAATGTAATTGATTGTTTACCACATTACCCTTTATACCGCAAGAATGCGAACAGGTCATATAGGACAAATTGCCAAAATGCGATTTCATGAAATCGTAATAGGGGCGTAGATAAATTAAACTTTTGTTATTGTAGTCAATGTGCTTGCGATACGCATAGAAATCGTCCGTTACCTCATGCAGGGTATTTTCCTTAAGTTTTCGCTTATGCTCAAAAGGATAAATTTCCTTGTAGCCGTAGTAGGTGTAATCAATACTTGCTTTTGCTATTTCATAGGCCTTGTCCGATAAGCCCGATTCTAACTTAATGGCATTAAGCGCCTCTATTTTATTATCGGCCAAAGCATCTATTTCCTTTTGGAAATCATCTGCTTCAAAATTAAAATATTCCCTACGTATGAGCCTTTCTTCCTCTTCGTTAGCTAAGAACAACTCTAATAAAAAGTTGTTTACCTCTTCGTTTGTACCTGAGAACACTAAGGATTCGTCAAAATCTTGCGTATTCAAACGCACCAACAATGTATCTCCCTTTTCAAGGTAAACATACTGATATTCAGGGGCATGGTTAAAATGGTAGAGGCCATCATCTGTACTGTCCAAATTAAAAGAGAATCTATTGTTCCCGTCTAATTTAGCAGAATCAATCACCGCGCTTCCTTTGAAGAGTACGACGTACTCGTCCGTTGGATTTACAATTTCTCCTGTAAAATAAATGTTGTTTGACGCTGATTTGTTGGATTCACATGCAAGACAACTAAATATAAGTAATAGAAGTAAATATCTATTCATACACAGTTTCAGTAAAATGTGGAACAAAATTAAACAACCGCCTAGTTGCACCCTGTTAATAGCTCGTTAAATGTTAGGGGTTTAAGTCATAAGGTACGTTAAAGGAGATGTAGTACTTGTTTGTTGGTTTTAGCCCCTAAAATTCTGTATTTTTGCACGGATTTTAAAAAATTGTTTATGCTATCTGTTTCTAATTTATCGGTCCAGTTTGGGAAAAGAGTTTTGTTCGATGAAGTAAATGTTTCGTTCACGCAGGGCAACTGTTACGGGATAATAGGGGCCAATGGCGCCGGCAAATCTACTTTCCTTAAAATATTAGGTGGGCACATCGAACCTACATCGGGTCATGTCCACTTAGAGCCTGGTAAGAGAATGTCCATTCTGGAACAAGACCACAATGCCTCGGATGGTTTTACGGTGCTGGAGACCGTTGTAAAAGGAAACAGGCCGCTGTACGAAATTAAGAAGGAAATTGATGCGCTTTATGCGGATTATGATGATAAAAATGCGGACAGAATAGGGGAGCTGCAAGTACAGTTTGAAGAAATGAACGGTTGGAACGCTGATAGTAATGCAGCCGCCTTATTGTCTAATTTAGGAATAAATGAAGACCTTCATTACACCATGATGGCAGATATAGATTCCAAATTAAAGGTGCGTGTTCTTCTTGCACAAGCGCTGTTCGGAAGTCCCGATGTGCTTATTATGGATGAACCTACCAATGACTTGGACTATGAGACCATTAATTGGTTGGAAAACTTTTTAGCGGATTATGAAAATACGGTAATCGTCGTGTCTCACGACCGTCACTTTTTAGATACCGTATGTACCCATATTGGAGATATAGACTTTGGAAAACTGAACCTATATTCCGGTAATTACACTTTTTGGTACGAGAGTAGTCAGTTAGCTGCAAGACAAAGAGCGCAACAAAATAAAAAATCAGAAGAAAAAGCGAAGGAGCTGCAGGAGTTTATCATGCGTTTTAGTGCTAATGTTGCCAAAAGTAAACAGGCCACCTCTCGTAAGAAAATGTTATCTAAACTCAAGGTTGATGATATAAAACCTTCCAGTAGAAGATATCCGGCCATTATTTTTGAAAGAGAGCGTGAGGCTGGGGACCAAATTTTGAATGTAGAAGGCCTGTCGTCAACTTCCGAGGATGGGGATTTGTTGTTCGAAAATATCAACTTAAATCTTGCCAAGGGAGATAAGGTGGCCATTATATCCAGGGATTCTAGGGCAACCACGGCTTTCTACGAAATCATCAATGGCAATAAAAAAGCTGATAAAGGCACATTTCAATGGGGCGTAACCACAACACAATCCTACTTGCCAGCGGATAACTCCCATTTTTTTACCAGTAACAACAATTTGGTAGATTGGTTAAGACAGTGGGCCAAGACCGAAGAAGAGCGTGAAGAGGTCTACATAAGAGGTTTTTTGGGTAAAATGCTCTTTAGTGGTGAAGAAGCACTTAAGAAATGTACGGTGCTTTCCGGAGGAGAAAAGGTAAGATGCATGCTCAGTAGAATGATGATGCTAAGGGCCAATGTTCTAATGCTGGACGAACCTACCAATCATTTGGATTTGGAAAGTATTACGGCATTCAATAATTCCCTGAAAAATTTCAAGGGCACCGTGATGTTCACAACCCATGATCATGAATTTGCGCAAACTGTTGCCAATAGGATCGTGGAATTAACTCCAAAAGGCAACATTGACCGTTATTCTACGTTTGATGAATATATGTCTGACAAGGCATTAAAGGAGCAGCGGGGCAAAATGTATACTGTTCCTGTATAGTAGAAGTTGAACCCAAATTCTTGCTTTTATGAAAACCTACGCCTACACGGTCGGCCTTGTGCTGACACTAATCCTCCTTGCCTGCAGTAAAACTACAGATGAATCTTCCGATGGGACTACGGATTTGAACCGTTCAGATTATGGTATTTTGTTACAAGGAGCTACAACATTGAACAGTACACTTCTTAGTTTTGACGGGAAAGCGTTACAATTAAGCGACGCGCAAAATAAATTTCCTGGATTTCAAATACCCGATGTAAATTATAGAAGCGAATACCAATATAGCTTTTACAAGAGCACAGGTAATTGTACCGGTGAGGTTTTGGTGTATGATTTTAAGAACGCTACGGAAAGCGCTTTTTCGGTTTTCGACGATTTAGGGATGTGCGACCTCACCATATTAACTATGGCACACGATGAGGATTCCGTCTTTTTGTCCTATATGATTGAATCAGAAGGGAAGGAAAGGAAATTCTTCATACGATTAATAAACAGAACTTCAGATAATCTTACCTATGAAGATGTAGAGATTTCTGTGCAACCAAAGCAAATGGCTGTTTCAAATAATCGATTATTCGTGTTAACTAAGGATGTAGGGAATACCGAGGAAAATTACGTTTCAGTTATTCAAAAAACCACTAAAGAAACTATACACGAAATGAACCTAGGTCTGGATGTTGGTAATATGTTCGTTAAACCAGATGGGAATATTATCATTGGCTATCCAACGTTGCATACTACGCTGAACCCATCTGACTTAAATGTTACCTACACACGATACGGCGAGGGTGCTGAACCCATGTTTTCGAGCACAATGGCACTTTCGTTCGATGTTTCCCAAAAGATGTACTATACCATGGAAACGCAAAGCGGCACAAAAATACCGGCCGTATATGATTTTAGTAATAGTACAGCTGTGCTATATTACTTTGAGAATTTTTTAACCGCTGCCCAATTGGATGTTGAATACAATATTGAATCGGCAACCGCCGTCGGTTATGACGAAAAGAACGATTTAATACTCGTTGGTTATAAGAAGAAAGGGCAGGAAAACAAAGGTGGCATATTGAGAATGTCTCCCGCACCCAATTTTATGTTTGTGGACAACTACGACCTTATAGGAATTCCTATTGCAATTTTCGATTTGTAAATGTCAGACCAGTAACTGCATCAAACATTAAAATACTTACTGTTCCAAATAGCCGGATTGAAGTTTTTTCCCAAGGCAAAGCCATAAAAAATTACTACAGAGGCAATACATTTGAACATAAAGAAATAGATTATCCAGAACTCCATCGCAGAATCGGACTTTGAGAACAAACCATTGGGAACCAAAAGGGTTGCGAAATAGCTAATCACTAAAACCAAGGTAGTTAAATTCACTATATTTTTAAAGGGCCACATCAATGCGCGTCGTAAAGGATGTAAATCGTTGCCCCACTGGTGTATCAAATAAAAATAATTGTTAGCAATAGGAGCAAAAAGCAAAGGATCGTCCTTGTCCTCTAGTTTAAAGAGTTTAGACGGAGCGATGATTTTAAAACCTTTTAGTTCTAGGTCATGCTGTTTTTCTAGGGCTTTTATTTTGGTAATGGCCTCCACAGGAATTTCGCCTTTAAAATATTTCGAATCTAAAAAACGCAACCTGTAGTTGATACAGATATTCTTTATTTCATCAACATGAAAAATTCTAGAAGTTTCCAGAAGTTCAAAATCAAAATTATTAACAGGTGTGTGCTTTCCTTTGGTAATGTTTTGAGCTATCCGCTCATGGTTCTTATCCACCTCTTTTAAGATATCGTGAACTTGAGATAACACTTCAGCTTCTGACCGGGAATGTTTTGATTTTTCCAAGTCCAGCTTTTCCCGAACATTAGTTTTTCGTAGTAACATTTTCTTTTCTTTTTAGCAATGTTATCAAAGTTAGCCAATAAAAGATTTGAATAAAATTCTGTTTAACTTTCTAAAATGTTAAAATTATGTTAAATTGTTTTGCATGGGTAAAATATACACCTGACTTTAGGACCAAGATTGTATATTGTCGATGAAAGTGTACCTTTCAACGAACACTAGTTTTATTGCCCCTTATTTTAGAACCTTGAAAATGAAAAAATGGACATCCCCCGTGTCGCTGTGTCTGGTATTGTTTACTCTATTCTGTAACGCCCAAGAAGAGTTCCAAGTCGCCGCGCTCAACGATATTAGCACTTACGAAATGGATATACATCAATCCATCATTTCCAATACGGAAACGTCTAATAGACTAACCACCTTATTATCCGCCCTGCGCGCCTCCGATTTAGATCATGTATTAGGTTATGATGGACAGTTTACCGTTTTTGCTCCCTCTAATATGGCCTTTGAAAAGTTACCGCCGCTAACAGTAGCTTGGTTAATGAACCCTTTAAATAAGACCAAACTTAAGGCTGTTATGTCCTATCATATTATAGCAGGGAAACTTTCTGCATCAAAAATTTTAAGGGCTATGTGCAGGGGCAATGGTATAGCAACATTTACAACCGTTCAAGGAGAGAAGATTACGGCCACTATGAACGGCGTAGATATTATTCTAACCGATATTTTTGGTCATAAAGCTAAAATTACACTAGCCGACTCCAACCACAGTAACGGTGTAATGCATGAAATTGACAGTGTTTTCATGCCCGTAAAGCTCTAATTTATCGGTACAGATCAGTGGGGTATATTGCCCCTAGGTTAGCCTCGAAACTAAATGTTCCTTTCCTACGACGCCTTGAGTTAGTTTACCTTAGCGTTGCTTCAAGCTCTCTTTCGTAAGTCTGGGTAATTTTGGTCATCACCTTGTCAATCTGTTTGTCCGTCAAGGTCCCTTTGTTGTCCTGTAGTGTAAAACTAACTGCATAAGATTTTTTTCCTTCAGGCAGGTTCTTACCCTGATAGACGTCAAAAAGATTTACTTCTTTTAGCATCTTCCTTTCAGTTTTGAAGGCAAGCTCCAATACATCCTTGAAAGTTACTTCCTCGTTTAATAAAAGTGCCAAATCTCTTTTTACTGTCGGATATTTGGGTATTTCGGTGAAAAGCACTTCCTTTTTTTGAACGGATTTTAATACAGTATCCCATTTGAAATCTGCAAAGAGTATTTCCTGTTTCATGTCGAAACTTTTTAAAATGGATTGCTTTACAACACCAAAGCTCACTAGCTCTTTTTGATTTTTGATTATGCGTAGTCCCTCTGAGAATAAATGGATGTCATCGGTATCTGCTACCGTATTCACTATACCCAGTTTTAAAAGTATTGTTTCAACTATGGATTTCAGTTGAAAGAATCCTGTTTTTTTAGTGGCTTCTGTCCACGAGGCTTCATTTGTGGCTCCAGTAAGTAGAATACTTAGGTACTTTTCTTCAATTCGTTCGTCATTAGCTGCATGATAGGTCTTTCCGAACTCGAAAAATTTTAGGTTCTGTCTCTTTCGGTTGATGTTATAACTTGCCGCTTCTAAAGCCGAAAATAGCGAGGTTTTTCGCAAAACGGATAGATCACCACTTAATGGATTTAGCATTTGAACTGGCGTTCGTTCTCCTAGCGCACCCTCTAAAAGGTCATTATAATTTGGGGAAGAGAGACTGTTGGTTAAAATTTCATAGTATCCTTTTGCTGCCAACAAATTTCCAATAGCATACTGTATCTTATGATCTTCAAAGGCATTTGTAGTGGCAATTGAAGCGTTTAGTTTTTGACCGAACGCAATGTTGTTATACCCGTATACCCTTAGAATTTCCTCGATTACATCAACCTGGCGCTGAACATCCACTCGGTAAGAGGGCACTGAAAGACCCATTCCGGTCTCAGTTACATTCTTCACTTTAATATCCAACGAGGCCAAAATGGACTTAATGGTATCCTGAGGTATCTCCTGACCAATTAACTTATTAATTTTCTCGAAAGCGAGAAAAACTTCAAAATCCTCTCTTTTGTTAGGATATAGGTCTACGATTTCAGAAGTAATATCACCTCCGGCAATTTCCTTTATGAGGAGTGCCGCTCGCTTTAGGCTGTACTCTACATTTTCTATGTCAATACCGCGCTCGAACCTAAAAGAGGCATCAGTGTTCAATCCATGTCTTTTAGCAGATTTCCGTATAGACACAGGATTAAAATAGGCACTCTCTAGGAAAATAGAAGTAGTATGTTCCGTTACTCCGGAGTGTAACCCTCCAAATACCCCAGCAATACACATGGGCTTTTCCGCATCACAGATCATTAAATCCTCCTCATGAAGTTCACGTTCCAAGCCATCCAGTGTAGTAAACTTGGTACCCTTCGGAAGGGTTTTTACGACAATCTTACCTCCTTTTATTTTATTCGCATCAAAAGCATGTAGTGGCTGGCCCAATTCGTGAAGTACATAGTTCGTTGCATCCACAATATTATTCTTAGGTGTAATGCCTATAGCATTTAGCCTATTCTTTAACCAGTCTGGTGAAGGTTGCACGATTAAATTACTCAAGGTTACTCCGCAATATCTAGGGGCCAAATCGTTGTCCTGAACATCAACATCTATTTTTAATGCTCTATTGTCTATGTTATAATGACTGGTGGAAGGGGTGATTAATTCTTTGGTAATTTCTTTTTGCTGTAAGCCGGCTTTTATATCCCTGGCTACACCAAAATGGCTCATGGCATCCGCTCTGTTCGGCGTGAGCCCAATTTCAAAAATCTCATCATTTTCAACCTCAAAAATCTCCGCACAAGGGGTTCCAGGTAGTAGCGCTTCATCTAAAACCATTATGCCGTCGTGACTTTTACCCAAGCCTAGTTCATCTTCGGCACATATCATTCCATGGCTTTCTTCGCCCCGGATTTTCCCCTTCTTAATGGTCCAAGCCTCACCCTCTGGAGTGTAAAGTTTCGTACCAATGGTGGCTACGGGAACCTTCTGTCCTTTGGCTACATTAGGTGCCCCACAAACTATTTGAACTGGGGAAGGGAGACCAATATCTACCGAGGTAAGTTTTAACCTATCGGCATTGCTATGCTGCTCGCAGCTAAGCACATGCCCGACCACAACACCTTCCAGCCCCCCCTTAACGGACTCAAAAGCCGTAATACCTTCAACTTCCAAGCCTAGGTCGGTTAAAAGTTCACTCATTTTTTGGGAATCCCAATCTATATTTATAAACTGCTTTAACCAGTTGTAAGAAATCTTCATCAGTCGGTTTTAAAGGGCGTAAAGATAAAACAATGCCCTAAGACATTCAATAAGCAAGCCTTGCTTTTACCTTTAATTTTTTAATCTTCCAATTAAGTCGTTATTTCGCTTTTTAAAAATCTATTATATGAAAAATGGAATCGGTGTTTTCATTGTAACACTCTTGTTGTTCGGGTGTGCTTCCAACGAGAAAGAAATTCAGTTAAAAAGTGGCATTTGGCAGGCGGAGTTGGAGGTCATGGATAATCAGGTGTTACCCTTTAATTTTGAATTGAATAAAACTCCAAATGGGATATATAGCATAAATATTTTAAATGCTGAGGAGACTATTCAGGTTGATGAAATCAGTATCAACGGAGATTCTATCCTCATTAAAACCCCTGTTTTTGAAGGATATATTGCGGGAACCTTTTCTGAAAATAGTATCTCAGGAGAATTTATCAAAAAAAGCTTGGATAGGATTGTTCCCTTTAAAGCCAAGTTTGGAATCTCAGAAAGATTTACCAATATCGAAAAAGCTGCTGCGGATATATCGGGAATTTGGGAGACCAAATTTAGCCCGGGAACAGAGGATAGCTATATGGGTAAAGGTATTTTTGAACAAAAAAACGGCAAGGTGACCGGAACGTTTAGGACCACAACCGGGGACTATCGATTTCTGGAAGGGGTGATGGACGGAGATTTACTCAAATTATCTGCTTTTGATGGGGCACATGCATTTTTGTTCACCGGCAGCATACAAGACAGCCTACTGAACGGAACCTTTTACTCAGGAAATCATTTTAAGGAGCCGTTCGTAGCCAAGCGAAATGAGTTTTATGAGTTGCCAAGTCCGGATTCCTTAACGTTCTTAAACGATGGCTATGAGAAACTGGCTTTTTCTTTTCCTGATGCCGACGGCAACATGGTTTCATTAGAAGATGCGCGATTTAAGAACAAGGTAGTTATTGTTCAGATCATGGGTACATGGTGCCCCAACTGTTTGGATGAAACTAAATTTTTGGTAGATTATTTAGGTAAAAACAAGGCAGATAATCTAGAGGTTGTTGGTTTGGCTTTTGAGTATGCCAAGACTTCTGAAGGGGCACAAAAAAGCATTAAACGTTTAGTGGAAAGGGTAGGAGTGCCATATCCTATTCTTTTGTCACAATACGGTACTTCCGACAAAGGTAAAGCCCAAGAAAAATTACCCATGTTAAATCACGTTCTTTCGTATCCCACTACTATTTTTATTGATAAAAAAGGTGTGGTACGTAAAATACATACGGGTTTTAACGGACCTGCCACCGGTGAAAAATATGCAGCGTTCAAAAAGGAGTTCAACACCTTCGTTTCGACGCTTTTAAAAGAGTAGTGTTTTTAGATGATGGTAGATTTCCCTAAATCGATGTTCTCATCGTTCATGTTGAAGCTTCCGTCCAATTCCATGATGTTATCGGCGATAAAGTCACCCACATAGTCCGTTCCATATTTACTACTGCCCATAATATCCGCAGTAACAATTTTCTTTGAAAAAGACTTTAAGACTGCCGCTACGACAGCGTCTGATTCTTCGTTCAGTTTAAAGTGTTGCAATAACATGGCAGCACTTAAAATAGAGGCAACCGGGTTGGCTATATTTTTATCCTTTGCATCAGGGTAAGAGCCGTGTATGGGCTCGAACATGGCATAATCGCTTCCAACAGAGGCAGAAGGCAACAGGCCTATAGAGCCTGCAATGACACTTCCCTGGTCGGATAGGATGTCGCCGAACATATTATCGGTCAGGATAACATCGAACTGGTTGGGGTCAAGAATCATTTGGACCGCCGCGTTATCGATGAACAGCGATTCTAAAGTAACTTCTGGATAGCTTTTGGCAATGGTATACACGACTCTACGCCAAAGACGCGAGGTTTCCAATACGTTTGCCTTATCCACGAGGGTTACTTTTCTTCTCCTTGCCTTGGCGACCTTGAAGGCCAAATGAGCAATTCTGCTAATTTCAGCTTCGGTATAGGTACAGGTATCGGTTGCAGAAGTCTGGGTTTCATCCACCGTTTTGTCGCCATAATAAATACCACCAGATAATTCCCTGTAAATAACCAAATCGGTATTTTTTACCACTTTCTTTGATAAAGGTGATTGTTGTACAAGAGCGGGAAAAACTTTTACCGGTCTAATATTGGCAAAAAGGCCAAGTTCCTTTCGCAAACGTAAAAGACCCTGTTCTGGCCATACTTTTGCCGAAGGATTCCCGTCATATTTCGGGGCGCCTATGGCCCCAAAAAGCACGGCATCGGACTGTTTGCATATTTCCAAAGTTCTGCTGGGCAAAGGATCTCCATTTTTCTCAATGGCACTGGCACCGACCCTTGCTTTTGTAAAGGTAAATTTATGACCAAAAGTTTCCTCAACGGAACGTAAGCATTTTATAGATTGTGCCACAACTTCTGGCCCAATTCCATCTCCACCGAGAACTGCTATTTTTAGTTGCATTAACTAATGCTTTGTAAGTTGATACTGCTCGCTTCAATAATTTGATGAATGTCTTCATCAAGAATCTCTTTCTTTCTATCGGCAAATTTCAAAAATTCCTCATACACTTCATCCAATTGAAGTTTGGTCAGTTCGTAACCAACGATTTTGGCCCTGTAGGCCAACGCAGCTCTACCGCTTCTTGCAGTAAGCACAATGGAGGATTCGGTTACGCCTACCTCCGCAGGGTCTATAATTTCATAAGTTTCCCTATTCTTTATAACCCCGTCTTGGTGAATTCCCGAACTATGGGCAAATGCATTGGCACCCACTATGGCCTTGTTGGGTTGTACGACCATACCCATTTTTTGAGAGACCATTTTGCTGGTGTCGTACAGTAATTTACTGTTGATAGTGGTATCCAGATTTAGGTCAGGATGTTGTCGTAAAATCATCACCACTTCCTCTAGAGAGGTGTTCCCTGCTCGCTCACCAATACCATTGATAGTACATTCTATTTGTCGCGCTCCGTTGATAACCCCAGCAATTGAATTTGCTGTGGCCAACCCAAGGTCGTTATGGCAATGACAAGAAAGTATGGCTTTATCGATTCCCGTTACGTTTTCTTTTAAATACTTCATCTTGGCCCCATATTCTTCCGGTAGACAATAGCCCGTAGTGTCAGGGATGTTGAGCACTGTAGCACCTGCCTTGATAACCGCTTCGCAAACCCGTGCTAAAAATTCATTATCGGTTCTACCTGCATCTTCTGCGTAGAATTCAACATCTTCCACAAATGTTTTGGCGTAACTGACCGCGTCAACGGCCCTTTCTATAATAGCATCCCTGTTAGAGTTGAACTTGAATTTTATGTGTGAATCAGAAGTGCCTATGCCTGTATGTATTCTTGGTTTTTTCGCGTGCTTCAGTGCCTCCGCAGCAACTTCGATATCTTTTTTAACCGCTCTTGTGAGTCCACAAACCGTAGCGTTCTTGACCAATTTGGCAACGCTTTCCACAGATTTGAAATCTCCCGGACTAGAAATGGGGAAACCAGCCTCAATAATGGTAACTCCAAGAGAATCTAAACGTTCCGCGATAACCAGTTTTTGCTCCATGTCCAGTTTACAACCAGGAACTTGCTCACCATCTCTTAACGTAGTATCAAAAATTTGTACTATATCTTTGCTCATTATATTTACGTAGTTTTAGCTAGTTAAACGAATATATAACGCTGTACACAAATTATGTGATTCTTGTTACGGCATTTACAATGTTAAGACACTTTTTTGTGTATTCAAAACATTGGTGTTCAATTATTTAAACTCTTTTTTTTACGATGACAAATGCCCACAAAGACGCCTTGTTCGTTTTAGTAAAATCATTATCCAAATCGGAGAAGCGTCAATTTAAACTTTATGTTGGTCGCTTAGGGGTGAATGCCGATGCTAAATTTCTGGCTTTATTCAATCTTTTGGATAAAATTAAACAGTACGATGAAAAGGTGATTTTAGAAAGTGGAATTGTCAAAAAAGCCCAACTTTCTAACCTAAAAGCGCACCTGTACAAACAGATTTTGGTCAGTTTGCGGCTTAATCCGGTAAACCAGAACATTCGCGTACAAATTAGGGAACAGTTAGATTTTGCTACGATTCTTTATCAAAAGGGACTCTATAAGCAAAGCTTAAAAATATTGGATAAGGCCAAGGCCGTCGCTATAGACAATCAAGAGAAAAACATTGCCTATGAAATCGTTGAGCTAGAAAAAATTATAGAAACACAATACATAACTAGAAGTATTCCGGACAGGGCCAATGAATTGGCAGTACAGGCGAAGGAACTATCGGGTCAGAACGTAATGACCAGCAAACTATCCAACCTGTCCTTGCAATTGTATGGAATGATGCTCAAGGTGGGGTACGTTCGTAGTGATGAGGACTATAAAAAAGTGAAGGATTATTTTGATAAGCAATTGCCAAAATATGATTTGGATACCTTGGATTTTCGTGAAAAACTTTGGCTCTTCAAAGCGTATTTATGGTATAGTTTTTTGACGCAGGACTTCCTTTCCTGCTATAAATATGCCAATAAGTGGGTGGATTTATTTTATGAGAACAAAGAGATGATCTATTTGAATCCCGTTTTCTTTTTGAAGGGTAATCATTATTTGCTAGAATCTTTATTTTATGTGAGATATAGTTCTCAATTTAAACAAACACTTGAACAATTGAAAACGACCCTTAAAGACAAGGATTTTCCAAAAAATGATAATATCAACTCCCTTGCTTTTATCTATTTGAATGCAAATAAGCTAAACCTTCATTTTCTGGATGGAACTTTTGAGAAAGGCTTATATCTCGTGAAAATTATTGAGTACGGAATCAATAAGCACAGGGACCGTATAGATGCGCATCACGTCATGGTCCTGTATTATAAAATAGCCTGCCTGTATTTTGGCATAGGAGATAATAAAACCTGTATTCTCTACCTCAAAAAGATTATAGAGAACAAGAGCTTGAAGATGCGTGAGGATTTGATGTGTTTTGCAAGGGTGCTCAGTTTGGTGGCGCACTATGAGGCGGGAATGGATTACCATCTAGAAGTACAATTGAAGAGTACTTACAAATTCCTGCTGAAAATGAACGATATGCACGCCGTACAAAAGGAAATGATCAAGTTTCTAAGGGGCTTAGGCGGTATTTACCCCAATGAACTAAGGAACGAATTCCAGAAATTGCATACTGAACTAAAGAAGTATGAGAATCATCCCTATGAAAAAAGGGCGTTCTTGTATTTGGACATCATTTCATGGTTAGAAAGTCACTTAGAGAACAAGCCTGTATCGCAAATCATTAGGGAGAAGGCCTTATTACATACCAGATAGCCAAGAGATTGTAGCAATGAAGTGCCATAACTTCTCGCACATATTGGAAATTAATCTGGCCATGGTATTTATAGGCACTTCTGGTGCTTTGGGCAGGTATGTGGAACTTCCCGTTCCCGTAACTATTACTTGTAGAGGGCTTCTCGCATTTTTACTGCTCTACATCTTTTGTAAGTGGAAGAAGATTTCACTTAACGTAAATCGTAAGGACCTCCCGGTAATCATATTAAGTGGACTATTGATGGGATTGCACTGGGTAACCTATTTCTATGCGCTGCAATTATCCAATGTTGCTATTGGGATGCTATCTTTGTTCACATACCCCGTTATCACCGCCTTTCTAGAACCTTTGGTCTTAAGGACGAAATTACAATGGATGCATTTGCTGTTGGGAGCTCTTGTCATTAGCGGAATTTATTTTCTAGCACCCAACTTTGATATTAAAGAATCGAACACCATCGCCATTGGTATTGGAATTTTCTCTGCTTCCTGCTATGCGTTACGGAATCTGGTGTTAAAATCACAAGTAAAAAAATACCATGGTTCTATGCTTATGGTCTATCAAGTAGCTATTGTGGGTATGGCCCTATTACCGTTTTTGTTTTACACGGATATCACTATAGTCTTGGGACAATGGAAGGGTCTTTTGGTGCTCGCGCTATTAACTACTGCCATTGGGCATACCTTATTCCTCATGACCTTTAAGCACTTTAGTATCACCACGGTGAGTATTCTAAGCAGCATACAACCCGTTTACGGTATAGTAATAGGAATTATCTTCTTAGGGGAAATTCCGGAACTAAGAACTGTTCTTGGAGGTATACTGATATTGGCCTCGGTGGTTATCGAAAGTTTTAGGGTAACGAGAAAACCTAAACTTACTGTTCCGGATTAATACTCGGTGTGCCACTTCCAAATTGATTCAATAGTCCTTCTCCAAGGGTCTCAAATTCATTGTTCTTGGCCATGTCCCTAACCTTTACAGGATCAAAGTTACCATTGAAGTAAAGAAAGGAACCATTCTGATTGTTATTGTTATATATCAAAATTTCCTTTACCGTATTTTTCTTCTCCCGGATGGAAACCACATTTCGTTTTAACTCGTCATTTTTACGATAGACCTCAATGAACGAATTTCCGGTTATACCGTTCATCTGCTTATTTAAAAACTGCGTTCGGGCAGGTGTGGCGCTAGGGAACTGCATATATCGTAAATCTCGTGTATTTCCGACTAGGGATTGCATTTCAGGAGAAATATTACTGATGAGAGTAAGCATAAATTGCGGTACCCGAACGGCGGTAACCTGGTTATCGTTTTTATGGGCGTTGTAGAAGGTGTCAATGGAATTATAACTTCCGCAGCCGGATATTAGAACTAATAGGAGTAGGGCACTTAATTTTCGTATCATGGTTATGTGTTTCGTGTGCTTAAAAATACGAATATTAAGAACATGCATCCCAAATAGGGTCTTTGGGTAACGGAGCAATAATGGTCAAGGGCTCTTTCTTCACCGGATGTATCAAATGCAACTTTCGCGCATGAAGATGAATACTTCCGTCAGGATTACTGCGGTCGGCACCATATTTTAAATCTCCTTTGATAGGACTTCCTATCCCCGATAATTGCGAACGTATTTGGTGATGCCTTCCGGTTTTAAGGTCAACCTCCAGTAGGTAATAATTATTTAATTCCTTTATCAACCTATAATCTAGAATGGCCTTTTTACTTTCAGGCACTTCGTTCTTATGCGCATAGGATTTGTTCTGCTTAGGATTTCTCTTAAGCCAATGTACAAGGGTATCTTCTGTTTTTTGGGGAAGCTGTTTTACAATCGCCCAATAGGTCTTTTCAGCACCTCTTTCTGCAAAAAGTTTGTTCAGTCTAGGAAGTGCTTTGGATGTTTTGGCGAATACCACAATACCTGAAGTTGGTCGGTCTAAACGGTGCACAACGCCCAAATACACGTTGCCTGGTTTGTTATATTTCACTTTAATATATTCTTTGACCACCTCACTCAAGGGCGTATCGCCTGTTTTATCGCCCTGTACGATATCTCCAGGTCGTTTGTTGATTACAATGAGATGATTATCCTCATGTAGCACCTGAAGATTCTTAGGGTTTGAATGTAGATTTTTTGGCACTATGTTCTAGATGGAAAGTTTTTTATGGGTAATACTTAAGAGTAATAGTAAAAGCACCCCAAACGTAACGGATACATCCGCCATGTTAAAAATACCGGTTTTCAACACACCCAATCGTATTTGAAAAAAATCGGTTACGGAACCGTAATAGATGCGATCTATCAAATTACCGATACCACCGCCGATAACGAAGGCAAACGCCACAATAAGCAAAATATTTAAATCGGTCTTGATTAGTGTTCTGTAGAGCAGAATAATCAATACCACTAGAGGTAGCCCTTGTAAAAGAATTTTTTTGACCAGGGGAGGGAAGTTTTCTCCAAAGCCCAACATGGCACCTTTGTTCTCAATATTGGTAAGAATAAAGTGATCGTCGATAAGTTCAATATAGTCCTTACTTCTTACGTTATTGCGCACCGCTTCCTTTGATATTTGGTCACATCCAATATTCAGAAGCACTAATATGATGATGTAAAAGCGGGACATGAACGGTTTCCTTTTCAGTTCCATGAACCTTTAATATTGTTCGTCGTCATTAGGGAAATCCCTGCTTTTTACGTCTTTTACGTAATTGGAAATAGCATTTCCCATTTCCTCGTAAAGGTTCATATACCTCCTCAAGAATCGAGGATTGAATTCATGGGTCATCCCTAATAGATCATGAATAACCAATACTTGTCCGTCCGCATATTTCCCTCCACCGATTCCAATGGTAGGAATTGTAAGGCTTTCAGAAACTTTCTTCGTCAATTCCGCAGGTATTTTTTCCAGTACCAGACCAAAACACCCTAATTTCTCCAGCATTTTAGCATCTTCCATGAGTTTTTCGGCTTCTTCTTCCTCTTTTGCCCGAACCGTGTAGGTTCCGAACTTATAAATGGATTGTGGCGTGAGGCCCAAATGTCCCATAACGGGAATACCAGCGGCAAGAATACGTTTTACGGACTCTTTGATTTCAGCACCACCTTCCACCTTAACGGCATGGGCACCGCTCTCCTTCATAATACGGATAGCGGAACGCAAGGCCTCCTTCGGGTCACTTTGATAGCTTCCAAATGGTAAGTCTACCACCACCAAGGAACGATTTATAGCCCTTATGACCGAGGACGCGTGATAAATCATTTGGTCCAAGGTTATGGGTAGTGTGGTCTCATGGCCCGCCATAACGTTACTGGCGGAGTCCCCGACCAGAATAACGTCTACGTTGGCGGCATCCACTATTTTGGCCATGGAATAATCGTAGGCCGTGAGCATTGAGATTTTCTCTCCGTTCTTTTTCATGTCCACCAAGGACTTTACGGTAACTCTTTTGTATTCTTTTTTAGCTATGGACATGCATTAAAATTTATTGCTGCTAAAAATAAGGAGTTTTAGTGAGAATATAGGTTTTCCTTTTGCACGAACGCGTCTGTATTTTTCATATAGAATATCCTTATTTTTAAAGTATCGTTCTAAAATAGAGAAACTATGAAACCACTACTACTCGTTCTTTGTTGTCTTTTTTCTGTCATGGCAGCAGCGCAAGATGGTCAAGAAGCAGTGAAAAACACCATAAAGGACTTCTTTAAATCGTTTCATGCACAAGATTCCGTAGCTATGAAAGCTACAGTTTCGAGTACTATTGTACTACAGACTGTCGGAGCTAAAAAGGATGGTAGTCAGTATTTACGGACCGAAAATTTTGACGATTTGGTACGCTCCATTACCAGCATACCGGATTCCGTACAATTTGAAGAGCGAATTTTGGACTATTCCATTCAGATAGACGGTGCTATGGCGAATGCCTGGACGCCTTATGAATTTTGGTTGAATAACGAGTTTCATCATTGTGGTGTCAATTCGTTTCAGCTTTTCAAGGAAAAGAATACTTGGAAGATTATCTATCTCATCGATACCAGAAGGAGGGAAGGCTGCCAAAACACCTCCGAGTAAAGCTTATTTCACGTTCACCAGAAAATAGGCTACTCGCTCCACTTCCGAAATGCTGTTTTCTCCGAAGTTGGAAAATCGCTCGGCACCTCTTGGGTTACCTTCCCGGTAGCCGCCCATTCTGCGCCACGTTGTAATGTCGTGATAAAACCGACACATTCCATGGAATAGTCAAAATGGCCTAGCGTCGTGTGAAAGACCCTACCTTTTCCGTAATTAATGGTCATTAACATGGGCACATGTTGCCCCAGACCCTTTACGCTCTCATTCCATGGCGGGGCATTCTTTTCAACATCAGCATAGGCGGTGGCCAATATGGTGGCATTTTTAAAAGGTCCTCGCATGCGCTCATACAGTTCATCCTGGGTGTGCATCCATTTAATCGGTAACCCTTTCATGATAGGATGTTCACTTGCTCTAGTAGTCAGTTCAAATTCATATTCCATTCCGTGGGAACCACAGACCCCATCGGTACTGTCGCGCACCACTTTACCCGCTTCGTTGTAATAGAAATAGGGGCCCGAACTCGCATCACGGCCTCCCCAGGCACCAAGACCGATCATGTTGTTGTATTCATCCCAGTCGCCAAAAGAATTATTCGCCGCGTGTACTACCATAAGTCCGCCGCCATTTTTCATGTAGTCCTCAAATGCCGTTCTTGTAGCTTTAGGCCACGAGGCAGCATCCAAACCCAAGTTGGTTACCACCAGGTCATACTTGTCGAAGTCCATACTGAAATCCGATGTTTTAATCGGGTCGTGGGAAATGGCGTAGACCGCATTTCCTAAAGGATATTTTTCTATAAAGGAGGTGTAGGGTTCCGGTCTGTTCTCATTGTATTTTATACCTAACCAAACAGAATCCATCCTATGGATGTCTACCTCGAATAATTCCGTTTCTTCCAAGTAGTCCTGCATCATTCGGGTAGTTTTTGGCCAAATGTAGTGGTTGTTCTGTCCGTCGATGATAAGTACTTTCTGTTTCACTAGAGTTTCCGGTTTAGGACCTTCTTTCTTTTGTTCGCCACAGGCGGTCGCTAAGAGTGCAAGTAAAAAGAGACTAGTGAATGTTTTCATGAGAGAATCGTTTGTTATGCATCAGGCAAAAGTTTAAAAATAGTTGAAATATTAAAATGGAACAAAAGCGGGATTCAAATTTCTTGGGCAAAGCGTTTTATAATCTTGGATTTGTATACCGCAGCTTTTACATTTGTTAAAGAATTTTAAATGATAATTACATGCAAATATTAGGAATAGGCTCTAGAATAGACCATTCGGAATACGGGAAAGGAGTGGTTACCAATGTCTCCACAAAGTACTATTGGGTAACGTTTATGGACGGTGGACTGGAAACCATAGCCTTGGATAGCGATTTTGAAGTAGTAGAAGCGGTAGAAGGGGAGGTGGATACGGTTAGCTTTTTTGATGTAGAAAGCTCCTTGGTCCAAATTTTAGAAAAATGGAGCGATACCCATGAGAAAGTGGCTATCGCCGATAAGTGGAAGGGCGGAAAATTAATTCTGGAACCGGGTGATGCCTTGGCCAATAAGGAACTCCCCATTGATAGCTTTTTTCATAAGATTGTGATGGTACGCGACCGTATCCGGGTTATGGAACAAAAAATAAACAGTAGTAAGAACTTGGACGACCAAGAAAAGATAGATCTCCAGCAGTACATTACACGTATCTACGGAAGTTTAACCTCTTTTAATGTACTATTTAAAAATAAGAGCGACCATTTCGTTGGGGAGCGGAGTAAGTGATTTAATGTGGATTTCGGTATCCGCTCCAAGCTATAAGCTATATACCTTATTGGTAGTAATTGTTTTTTATTGAAGGTTATATATCACAAACATATTCGTGTTTAATTTCTTTCATTATTTGTAGATAATCCACAATATATTTTCTCTTTATTTTTTCAACATTCTTTAAATATCTAACCAACATTGTAAATGTTAGAGTTTCTTCTTTTTTTGATAATAATTCTATGTCTTGAGCTAAAAATATATTACAATAACCACGATGACAATCATTTATCTCGAAAAAGATATAAGCCTTTAGTAAAATTGCTTTTATAAATTTTCGATCGATTTCTAAACATCGATTGCACAATGTTAAGGAACTATGAAAATCATTAATTTTAATTCTAATTTTAGCTTTTTTATAATTTTCATATTTACAATAGGAATAATTTACTTTTAGATTTTTATCGACTAAATTTAATTTTTTAGGCTTTCGTTCAAATTGTAATATTTTTCCTCTATTAACCAACGCAATAATCAATTATATATCTTTCTGTTTGTTTAGTCATTTTTCCCTTTGAAGTATTCCTCCCGTTCTTTATTCGATGCATTTTTTAGAAAACTTTCTTCTAATCCTCTTAGGTTTTTTTCAAATGGTGTTTCGTTTTCCAATTTCCATTTATCAAAATTGTTTTGCTTATTATATTTATTGGCAGTAGATATAAAAAATGTAGATAAGAATATCAATAAAATTGAATATACTAAAGCAATCCAGTTAAAACCATCATTCCAAATACCAATTATTCCAGAAATTGAAAAATATCCTGCAAGAATGGTTATGATCCATAACGCAAAGTTCGAATTAGGGGACAATTTCATTATTGCGTTAGTTAAAAGTGATGTAATTGAATATAGTATACTGTAAGTAAACAATAATATTGAAATACCTCCAAAAATCCAAAAAACAATTTTCCAAAAACTTGTCAAACCAGAATAAAAAATGATAGCGTAAGAAAATAATAAACCAAGTAAGAAATAAATTATTCCAACTGTAATTATCGCAGAAATAATAAAAAGGAAATATTTTAAAATCTTCATAGCTAATTTTTATTTTTCAGTTTGCAAATTACTGCCAAAGATTGGATAAGTGATGTTTCTAGTGCATTTATCCGCTGCTAACGAAGTTAGAATTTTACTTTATTCGTTTCAAGAGCATTCCTACGCAGTTATTCCTCATTTATGAACAGGTAGGAGGACTAATTATTTTTACTCATTTACACCCTTCGACTCCGCTCAGGGTACGGTTGTAGAACTATACCCGTTGTACATTTCGGCTTGTTTCCTAAGTACGGATGTCACTTCGAGTGATTTTCGCGACCTTTTCTGGGGCGAAAATATTATCGAGAAGCTTTCGTGTCCCAAAAGGCGATGGCCTGATCGAAGCAAAAGCGTTCTCGATACACTTGATTTCACAATGAAATTATTGTAAAATCAAGCACTCGAACTGACATTTTAAAAATTAGTTTCTATAATTCACAATAATTTGACTAACTCAATTTCTTCTAACGTACCCTGAGCGGAGTCGAAGGGTGCGGGTTTAACTAACTCACTTTCTTCTCCGACAAATACTTCCAATACCGCTTAGGCACATGCTGTGTATGTAACTTTTTATTGATACGGGATTTAATATTGGTACTTTGGAAGTAGTTGTTCCAAAGTTCTTGATAATTGTACTCTTCATTAGTAAAGATGGTTTTTCTTTTTATACTGTTTACATGGGCATCTTGTAGGTCTAGCGAAATCAGCTCTACACTTTGCAAATTATAGAACAGACCGTATTTTCGCTTTAGGTCATAGATAATCCATTGTTGGTCCGCATACCTGGAACGAAAATGTTTGGAGATCAAGGGCAATACATCAAAATCAGGCTCAATATTCGCAAAATAGATTTCGTCCTTGGTCAATTGAAAGCGTACAAAAGCCTCCATACGGTGTTTTTCCCTGCCTACGCGGTGTGCCAGTTGGTTTATCTTAAGCACGGCATCATCGGAGAAATCCGTAGCCTTATTTTCTCTGCTTGCCATCAGTTTTTGAATGTAATTATAGAGTAGGGGTTCTATCCCTTTTTGCTCGCTCAGAAAAGCGAAATAGATACTTTTTATGGCATTGTTGCTACGCCCACGAATACCGTTCCAGACCCTTTTGGCCTTCTCAACGTTAGTGAATATGGTTTCCGTTTCCGTAAAAAGTCCGTTCTGTGCCTGACCCTTACGTTGAATATCGGCCTGAGCAATTTTTTGTTCAAAGCCTATAAAAACAGCGGTTAAAAATCCATTGAAACTACCGTCGTAAATTAATGTTTTTGAAGTGTTCATATTCGTTAGGATTTAGAGTAAAACAAAATGATTTTTCTTTTTAGGGTATAGGCATATTTCTTGGCCCTACTTTTAAAAACGACATACTGATAACCGGTGTTTAGAATGGTATTTCGGCTACGTTCCAGAAACCTAAATTTGGTACTAATCTTACCCATACCTTTCCAAGTGCTATCCGCGTATTCCATGCTGTTTAATTAAATAATGATAATTGACTACTATACTGATTCCTGAACTTTCCCGAGGAGTTCTGCAGAATCATTCCTTTGATACGGTCCGCATCCAAATCCCTTCGTTCCCAATTAGGTGAATCGCAGAGGATAAAGAATTTAGCACGGTTAAGGGCCACCCCCATTTTCTTAAGGTGTTCCCAGTTCAATTTTCTAAATTTTCTTCCTTTAATAATCTTGCTCACAGAATACATTCCAATGCCCGGAATACGGGCCAACAGGCGTTTGTCCGCCGTATTAATATCCACGGGAAAATGGTTCAAGTTGCGTAGCGCCCAGCTCAACTTCGGGTCCACCTCAATATCCAGATTGGGATGGGCATCGTTCAAGAGTTCATTAACGGCAAAGCCATAAAAGCGCAACAACCAATCTGTTTGGTACAATCTATTTTCCCTTAGCATAGGAACTTGAGTGCCTATGGCCGGCAATCTTTTGTCATCCGCTACGGGTACATACCCGGAGTAGTATACCCGCTTCATATTGTAATTCTTGTAAAAGTGCGTGGCGGAGTACATAATGTCCTTGTCAGATTCTCCTGTTGCACCTACAATCATTTGTGTACTTTGCCCCGCTGGTGCATATTTGGGGGTACTGCGGATAAGTTTCTTTTCGGACTTATAGCGCACAATTTCGTTTTTCACCTTCAGCATCGGCTTTAAAAAGTCCTCATGCTTCTTATCGGGAGCCAATAGTTTAAGGCCGGAAATAGTGGGGATTTCTATGTTGACCGATAAACGGTCCGCATACAATCCGGCCTCATACATTAATTCATCACTGGCACCGGGAATGGACTTTAAATGGATGTATCCGTTAAAATTCTCTTCCTCCCGTAGTTTTTTGGCCACGGCAACCAGGCGTTCCATGGTGTAATCGGGACTTTTAAAAATCCCTGAACTTAAAAACAAACCCTCGATATAGTTTCTACGGTAAAAATTGATGGTCAAATCCACCACCTCCTGAATTTTGAAAGCGGCACGTTGTACATCGTTGCTTTTTCGGGTGACACAATAGGCACAATCAAAAATACAATGGTTGGTCAGCAATATCTTAAGTAGTGATACACACCTACCATCTTCCGTATAGCTATGACAAATGCCCATTACCGTGCTATTGCCAAGGCCTTTGTTCTTATTGGTACGGTTACTGCCGCTGCTGGAACAGGAAACATCGTATTTAGCCGCATCGGCCAAAATATTCAATTTCTCTTTAACACGTTCAAAATTCATCGTACTTGTATATATTCCAAAAATATGGATATATTCCTAATTATGGAAATATTCCAAATAATATTTTGGATATAATCCATATTTAGTATATTTGAGTATGGAAAATGAACTCACTTTAAAACGATTTACAGCTATTAGACGGGAATTGGGATATACGCAGGCAGAATTTGCCGCTCTTATAGGCGTGTCCAATACCACCGCGGATATAGAACGTGGTCGTACCAAACTCTCCGGAAAAGTGGTTTCCGAACTTTTAAAACAGTTCAAGATAAATCCGCTCTGGTTGTTCGGGGAGAGTGAGCAACAATATTTGGAAACTTCCAATACTAGTGTTATTCCTAAAGTAGTTACCGTAAACGCGGCCGAGAACGAGAATATGGTTTTGGTCAATGCCAAGGCGGCGGCCGGTTATCCGCAGAATATTGCGGATACCAGTTGGTACGAGCAATTGCCTGCCTTTGATTTGCCTATTCCGGAGTTCAGAAATGCGACGTACAGAGGTTTTCAGGTAGAAGGGGATAGTATGTTGCCCAATCTGCATCCCGGGGAATGGGTCTTGGCCAGGGCCATTGAACATATAGATTATGTGAGTGCCAATAAAATGTATGTGGTGGTCTTACAGGATTCCGTAATGGTAAAAAAGATAGAGAAGCGTCCAAATTCCAATAACATTACATTGGTTTCGTTAAATGAAACCTATCCGCCCTATAACATCAAACCTTTTCAGATTCAGGAAATTTGGGAAGTAAGTAGTAAGATAACCTTTAATGTAGACGCAACAACGGACAGTGGTTTACTGCGCCAATTGCAGGAATCCATGCAGGAGTTAAAGAATCAACTGCAACATGTAAAGAAGGTGGATTAATCATTCTCCATCTTTTTAACGTACAAGCCGCTGCTCTTAAGAGTGAACCCTAGACTTTTATACAGACTGATGGCGGCCGTTCTGTGGTGACCACTGAACAGAAGCACATCGTCTAGTTTTCGTAAACGGGCTTGCTCCAATAGTTTTTCCATCAATTTTCTACCGATTCCTTTTCCCCGATACTCTTCAGAAACCACAACATCTTCAATCATACCCTTATAACCTGACACCACCTTATAATTCGCCATCATGGCAATTCCCACTAATTTAGGTCCATCAAGACAACAGGCAATATCTATGGCATCTGACCGCTTTAAAATAGTGGTTAAATGTAATTGTCTTAATTCCGCATTCAGTTGCAGGTAAAGCTGCGATAGTTGCGTTTGTAATTCTTGAGAAATATCCTCTTTTCCGAGTAGCTTTATTTCCATTTTTTTAGTTTGATATTTAAAAGTATACTTTTTTAACCTTTTAACTAAAACAAGGCGGCAGTTCCAGTGATTTTTCAGAAAGTTATAAAGCAAAATTGTTCCCGAAGCTTCGGGACAGAACCATTTTATGGCTCAAGGGGTTCTCGATATACTTGATTTTCGATTGGAAAAAATCGAAAATCAACCTCTTGAACTGACATTTTCGTATAAAATTTTTAAATGCACAATGGTTATTTATTAGGTTTTGATGTATTTCCGTTACACACTAAAAAACGTATATTTAATTGCAAAATAGGAATACTTAAGGCTATGAGCAGATTATTATTGGCTTTGTTATATTTCATCGGTTTCGTGGCGAGCGGTCAGGTTACACGCGACACCTTGCTCGTTGGCTATACACCGGCAGCTCCCTTTATTGTCAAAGAGGGTAAAAACTTGGAAGGCCTTAATATTTGGCTGTGGAAAGAGGTAGCGAAAGATTTAGAGCTGAAGTATACCCTGGTTCCCATGAACTTCTCGGACATGTTGGATTCTTTACAAACGGGAGGTATCGATTTAAGTATTAATCCATTGACCATTACTAGTGATCGTAGCAGGAAAATGGAGTTTACGCATTCTTTTTTCGCCTCCAATGCCACTGCGGTCGTTGCCGAAGTATCTTCTTTTGAAAAGTTGATGGTCTTTTTGAAAGGATTTTTCAATGCCAATTTCCTTCGAGGACTTTTGCTGCTATTGCTCATCATCTTTATTTTCGGCTTTTTAGGGTGGTTGTTTGAACGAAAAGAAAATCCGGAGACCTTTAGGACCGGACCAAGGGGAATTTGGGACGGTATATGGTGGTCCGCCGTAACGCTCACCACCGTAGGTTATGGGGACAAGGCTCCACAAACAAAACTTGGTAAGGTTTCCGCTTTGGTACTAATGTTCGGGGGCTTGTTGTTTATCTCCGGACTTACGGCAAGTATTGCCTCTAGTTTAACGGTGAACCAGCTTAACAATAACCCCGATGGATTTAATGAGTTTAAGGAGCGAAAAGTGGGTACGGTAGCCAAATCGGGTACGCGAACGTTCTTGGCAGAACATTTCTTTAAGAATGTAAAAACTTATCCTGGGGTAGTTGCGGGCCTAATCGATTTGAAAAAAGGAAAAATTGAAGCTTTTTTATATGATGAACCTATTTTAAAATATAGAATCCAGAAAGATTCCAGTTTGAACGACCTAGAAATCCTTCCTCTAAAATTCGATGTGCAATTGTATGCTTTTGGGCTACCCAAGACCCATACTGCGTTGGAACAATTAATCTCGCAACGTATCCTGGATATCAAGGAAACCAAGGAGTGGGAGATCGTGTTGAACGAATTTGGTTTGGTTGAGCTTTAGCGGTTATAGCCCCTAACATCTCCCATAGAAAGCTCAAGAGGTCCCAGCTTGTGGGTTTTTGGTAAATAAGCCCCACTTTCCATAATGGCCCAATCGTCCCAAGTGGCTTCAATACCACCGATAGGTATTATTTTCACCCACATTTTATAACTTTTAGGGAATCCGTTGGGTTGCAGGACCCATAAATAGGAATCCCCCGGTGTAGAACCACCCGATGCGTAGGTAACCAACAGACCACTTAAACCATCTTCTAAGGGTACAATACTGCGCTCTGTTCCGTTGTCGAATACTTTGTAGGGCGCCACTAACCAAAAAGAATCGTTGTTAAAATAATCCAACGCATCTGCGATAATGGACGCACTTTCATTCTCGTTCAAACGTTCTTTATCCTTAAAGACAAGGCTAGATTTTGTTGAGATTAAATCCAATTGAACCAAATAGTTATCCCACTTTACCTCAACCATAGCTTTTTGTTTGTCCCATTTGTACTTATGGGCCCCTCCTTGAAAAGACCATTCCAAAAAACGTGTCTGTTGATAGGTTTCATAATTCAGGGAGTTCAACATTTTTTGGGCTAGCGCATCAGCCTCAGGACCTGATTGCCCTTCAGGTAATTTTTCGTTGTAGACGAAGTAGAGACAGGCAAAACCAACGATGAGCAACACTAAAATTACCCCTAAGATTTTTAATAGTTTACGAATCATAACTAATTTTCTTCATAATGGTTTTTGATACCTGACTTTTCAATTTAATTTTAGGGAATAAAAATTCCCTCTTTGGGAGCTAGGGGCTAATACCCGACCGCCATATCATCCCCGCGTTTATCGGCACCACCTTCTAATTTTCCATCAGGTAAGACGCGAATGGCATCGACCTTGCCTATAATAGGTGTACGATCTTCATTGATGATATAACCTTTGGATTTCATTTCATCCTTTAATACGCTGGAAAAGCCTTCCGGTTCAAATATCACCATATCCGGCAACCATTGGTGGTGAAAACGAGGTGCATTTACTGCCTCTTGCATACTCATATTAAATTCATAGGTATTTAGAATGGTCTGTGCCACTGCGGTTATGATGGTAGAACCACCGGGCGTCCCTACGACCAACCATAGTTTGCCGTCGCGTTCCACAATGGTAGGCGTCATGCTACTTAGCATACGTTTTTCTGCAGCTATACTATTGGCTTCCGCACCTATTAACCCGAACATATTAGGAACTCCAGGTTTGGCACTAAAATCATCCATTTCATTATTCAAAAAGAAGCCCAGCTCGTCCGAATATAGTTTGGAACCATAGGCTCCGTTCAAGGTCGTGGTCACCGAAACCGCATTTCCTTCCTCATCTACAATAGAATAGTGCGTCGTTTCCATGCTTTCTATGATTTCCACACTACCCCGTTCTACCTCTGAAGATTTGGTAGCCTTATCGAAAGAAAAATTCTCCATACGTTCTTTTAGATAACCGTTGCTTAAAATAACATCAAGAGGAATATCCACGAAATCGGGATCTCCCAAGTAGTAGTTCCGATCCGCATACGCCCTGCGCGAAGCCTCCGTAAACAATTGTACCGTTTTGGCGGAATTATGACCAAATTCAGAAATCTCATAAGGCTCCATCATCTTAAAGATTTGATTGATGGTAACCCCACCACTACTGGGTGGACTCATGGATATTACACGGATATCCTTGTAGTTGAATATGATAGGTTGGCGCCATACGGCTTCATATTTTGTCAAGTCTTCCTCGGTAATGTATCCGCCGTTTTCCTGAATAAAGGAAGCTAGCTTTTTTGCCGTTTCTCCTTTGTAAAAACCATCCCTTCCATTTTCCGCAATTTTCCGCATTGTTGCTGCCAGGGCGGGGTAGGTAATTATATCGCCCTCCTTGAAAACCGTTGCAAATTTAGTACTATCACCATTTACTTCAATAAACTTATCCCGTTGACTGGCCAGTCTTTTTTCTTGATTTGCAGTGACGACTACGCCCTTTTCCGCTAAGGCGATTACAGGTTCAAATATTTCCGCCAGGGGTAAAGAACCAAATTTTTTGTGGACTTCAATGATTCCCGCTACGGTGCCTGGCACACCCACTGCCGTTGCACCCAGCGTACTTTTGTTGGGAATAACGTTTCCCAGGGAATCTAAATACATGTCCTTGTGTCCGGCCAAAGGAGCTTTCTCCCTATAATCCAATCCACCGACATTGCCGTCCGCTTTTCTATAGACCATAAAACCTCCACCACCAAGATTGCCCGCAAAAGGGTAGGCCACAACCAAAGCCATTTCAGTCGCTACCATGGCATCAAAGGCATTGCCTCCCTTTTTCATGATTTCTACGCCAATTTTAGAAGCTTCCTCACGGGCAGAAACCACCATGGCCTCATCCGTTACCAATCCCGTAGGTTCCGCGGGGGCTTCCTTACATTGAACAAAAAGGAACAAACAAGCGGATAAGAGCAGTATTTTTTTCATAAGGAGGTAGTTGGTGGTTTTGTATTTGAATTCGCTATAATGATTTGAGTTTTTGTTGCGAAAAGATAATCAATTCTTCGAAAAACAGCGTAAACTCCTTTTCAAAATCCGCGTAATGGTCCTCGAGGTCCATAATGGCAAAATTCATTTTAGACTTGTTTTTGGTCCTGCGGTTCATGCCTTTCAACACCTTGGCAATACCATCCATTTTGGCGTAATTGTAAATCCAATTATCAGCAATCATGTAAGGCATCATGCGTTTTACACCATCCGGTAGGATTTTATAATTATCCTCCAAGAGATCATAAAAATCATCAACAAATACCCCTAAAGGGATATCAGAATAACGGCTCCAGTTCTTTGCGAGAAAATGGTCGTAGAAAATATCTACAATGACCCTGCTATAATGGCTATAATTCTTGTGTAGACGTTTGCTACTTATTTTGGGTATCCTATGGCTGTCCGTATAGGTATCAATATGCCGGTGTAGTGTTATGCCTTGTTGCACCCTTGGAGGAAGATGTTTAAACTTATTCCCCCGTATACTATCGGCAATAAAGTTGCCAATGGTTATCTCTTTATCACCAAAGGAAAGGTATATATGGGCAAGGAAGTTCATTGAACGAGAATAGTTTTGTCGCCATCGAATTTACGAATTGCTAAACTCTCAATTGCCGATAGACCTTTATATTTGCCAAAACTTATAACGAATTTATGACACTAATCAAATCCATATCAGGAATCAGGGGCACTATAGGAGGAAAGCCTGGAGATAACCTAACCCCAATAGACGCAGTAAAATTTGCCGCATCTTACGGTATCTGGTTAAAGGACTATTCCAAGAAAGATAAATTGAAAGTTGTAATCGGCAGGGATGCCCGACTCTCCGGAGAAATGATTCAGAATCTGGTCGTTTCCACTTTAGTGGGGTTGGGAATCGATGTTATAGATTTAGATTTATCCACTACGCCCACCGTTGAAATTGCCGTTCCTTTAGAAAAGGCGGATGGTGGAATCATCTTAACGGCAAGTCACAACCCAAAACAATGGAACGCTTTAAAACTATTGAACGAGAAAGGTGAATTTTTGGATGCCGCCCAAGGGGCCAAGATTTTAGAAATTGCCGAGCGGGAGGATTTTGATTTTTCAGAAGTTGATGATTTGGGTGAAATTTCAAAGAACGATAGTTATATAGATATACATATTGATGAAGTACTGAGCCTATCCTTGGTCGATGCGGATGTTATTCGGAAAGCTAAATTTAAAGTGGTCGTCGACGGTGTGAATTCTACTGGAGGCATTGCCATCCCTAAGCTTTTAAAAGAGTTAGGGGTAGACGTCGTAGAGTTGTATTGCGACCCAACAGGTCATTTTCCACACAACCCAGAGCCTTTAAAGGAGCATTTAAAGGATATCTGTGACATGGTGGTGAAGGAGAAGGCCGATTTTGGTATTGTGGTAGACCCGGATGTAGACCGTTTAGCGTTTATAAGTAATGATGGTGAAATGTTCGGTGAAGAATATACCCTAGTAGCCTGTGCTGATTATGTATTGGGTAAGACAAAGGGAAATACGGTATCCAACCTTTCTTCGTCACGTGCACTTCGTGATATTACGGAAAAGCACGGTGGTACCTACGAAGCCGCCGCTGTGGGTGAAGTAAATGTGGTTACCAAGATGAAAGCCAACAAGGCTATTATTGGTGGAGAGGGTAATGGTGGTATCATTTATCCTGAAAGTCATTACGGAAGGGATTCATTGGTAGGCTCCGCACTGTTTTTAATGCTTATGGCAGAGAAAGGAGGCACGGTAGCAGAACTAAGAGCCAGTTACCCGAGTTATTTTATGAGCAAGAAAAAAATACAGTTAACACCAGGATTGGATGTGGACGGTATATTGGAGGCCATGGCCGAAAAATACAAGGATGAGGAAATTTCTACGATTGATGGGGTAAAAATTGACTTTGCGGAGAATTGGGTGCACCTTAGAAAATCGAACACGGAGCCTATCATCAGAATCTATACGGAGGCAAAAAGCCAGAAGGAGGCCGATGCTTTAGCGGACCGTGTAATTGAAGAAATAAAGGCGATAGCGAGGATTTAAAAATCTCGGTTTGTTGATAACTAAAAAATGCCCTGGACTTAGGGCATTTTTTATACAATTTTAGCAAAGGATGCTGGGGTTTTATCCCTGTGCTTCCATCTTTTATGTGTCCATAGATAGTGCTCTGGTCTTTCCCTAATCTGTTGCTCGGTAAAACGTAAAAAGGTGTCCGTAATTTCATTTTCCTTGGTCTGTTTGCCACGTTCCGCAATGGGAATGAATTCCGCCTTGTAATAACCACGTTTAACCTTACTCACCTTAAGAAAAACAACGGCGAGGTCCAACTTCCGCGCCATGGTCTCCGCGCCATTGAAAATCGGTACTTTAATACCCATAAAATCTGCCCAATATTGTGCTCTGTGAGCTTGTGGAGATTGGTCACTGACCATGCCGAAAATACCGATGACACCGTCCCGTTTGTTACGAACAACGGTCTTTACAGTCTGTTGCTGGGTTATGAGCGTGGTATTCCACCGCGCGCGAACCTTTTTAATGAACTTATCAAAATAAACATTGCCAATTTTTTGATATACGGCATAGCCTTTTGATTTTACGTAGTTATTTATGCTTACGTTCCATTCCCAATTCGCGTAATGGGAGCATACGATTAAAATGCTACGCTCTTTTTCAAGTTCCTTTAAAACTTCAATATTCCAAACATCATATTTTTTTCGAACCTGCTCTTTGCTCAGGTTCATGGTTTTCACCGTTTCTAGGAACATATCGCACATATGTCTAAAAAATTCCTTTTCTATGCGCTGTATTTCCTTTTCGCTCTTTTCGGGGAAAACCAAATTCAAGTTGTCCTGTACTACCTTTCTTCTATAGCCGATAACACAATAAACCAGAAAGAAAACAAAGTCCGAAAAACCATAGAATAGTCGGTGCGGTAATATGGATATGAACCACAGAAAAGGGTAGGTTATAACAAATACCAGTAGTTGCATATAAGAGGATATAATGGGCAAATATAGCTATATTTGAAACCAAACTTAAGGGTTTCTTTATGAACAATATGCACATTGCCACCATAGCAGTAATAGCCGCCAACATCCTTGTTTCATTAAAAGGATTTAAGGATTCCCACTTTTTTGACAGGTATAAATTTGGTATCGGTGCCATAAGGGCCGGGCAAAAAGAACGCATGTTGACTTCTGGTTTTCTGCACGTAGATATAGCGCACCTATTTTTTAATATGTTTACGCTGTATTTCTTTGCAGATGTTGTAATTGCTTGGTTTGGACCTGCAAAATTTATCATCATTTACTTTATTAGTCTTTTGGCAGGGAGTTTATTGGCCCTGTTCTTTCATAAAGATGAACCTTATTATTCCGCAGTAGGGGCGAGCGGTGCGGTTACCGGTATTCTATATGCCGCAATTCTTTTGCAGCCTAATGACTCCCTGGGCATTATGTTCATTCCTATACCCATTCCGGCATACATCTTAGGAATTGGCTATTTGCTTTATTCCATTTATGGTATGAAGAGTAGAATAGGGAATATAGGACATACCGCACACTTTGGAGGGGCCATAGGAGGTTATGTAACCACCCTGTTATTCATGCCCAGTCTTTTGCAATCAGACACAGTAATGGTACTATTGCTGGCTGTTCCAATTATTCTACTTTTTATTTTGGAAAAACTTGGAAAAATATGAAATTGTAAGATTTAAATTACAATAATTGTATTTTTTACCATAAAATCATGTAGTTCGTCGAAAAGCATCACACGTTCATAAGAGAAATAGGTTTGGGTCGTTATTGAATGACTTAATAAACCAAATCTTATTTTCAGCTATGAAAAAAATAGTACTATTAACCGCTGTAGCACTCACGACCCTATCTTCTTGTAGTGATGAAACTACGGTTTTTGAAGAACCTTCAAAAGACGACCTGAGGCTAGAAACCAGCGAAACCTTATTAGAGAATAGTATTTTATATAATAATGCAGGTGTACTGGATATATATGATGAAGCCACGGTAACCGGTAAAAAATCGATTACGGCTAAAAACGACCAAGCAGGTGACTATCCTTTGACCTTGGTAGCACAGGTAGACGTGCCTTCTTTTAACGGAGGTGAAAATCTTACCGCCTCCCATGTAGATGTTGAAGGGGATTATGCCTATGTATCCTACAATACTGTAGAAGATGGTTATGCCGGTGGCGTAGATATCATAAACGTAAGTGACCCCAATAATCCTAGGGTAACCTCTAGATTATATTATTCCAATGCGGACATCAATGCAATTGACTATGATAACGGATATATGTACTTAGCTGGTGGCGTAGATGCGGAAAGGTCGGTGCGTGCCACAGACAATTCTTTTATAGCTAAGATTCAGGCCGCTAATGGCCGAATGAATTTGGATGCGGGAATAAGCTACGGTTTCCAAGAAGGCTTTAACGCTACGGATGTTGAAGTATATGGTAGTGAAGTTTTTCTCACCAGTGGACGGGATGGTTTTGTAAAGGCTTACAATAAAGCAGATCTTTCGCTTACGAAAGAAGCCCCTTTCATGGATTTAAGAGCAGTTGCAATTCAAGATAATTTTGTTGCGGTTCTAGATGCTAGCCAAGGTGTCAGCATTATGGACCAAAGTTTAAATGTTGTCAGGGATATCGCCATTGATTCCGATTTTGGATTGAATACTAAAAGAACCTTGGATTTCTCTGGTGAACATATTATCGTAGCCGAGGGCTCAAGGGGCGCTGGAATTTATAATGCCGCTAGCGGAAGCTTTATCGAATATGTGCCTATTCTTTTGAATCCGGATAATGTTGACGATGTTGATGAAGTTACCAATGCCGTTGCGACGAATGAAGAAGTTCTATTAATGGCAAATGGTGGTGCTGGTTTATGCCTGTCGGAAGAAAAGAATGACAATACCGATTTAGTCGGGATAATTCAATTGGAAGGCTCTATCAACTTTGTAGCGTCTAAAGGGGATTATATTTTCGCAGCTTCCGGTAAAGAAGGTTTACAGATCATTAAGTTAAATAGACCAAATGAAAGTCTTGTTGCAAGATGTGCTAATTTAGCTGCCTATTCCGGTAGTTCTAACTTAACAATCAATAGTGGTAGCGGTGGTGCTTTTAGAGGGGCAAGAAGATTCAACAATTTTAATGTGGATGGCTCGCTATTGTTATGTGGTTCCTGGACCGTTAGAAATAATGCTACCATTGGTGAGAACGCCTTGTTTGAAATGAACGGTACCTTTGTGGTAGGCCGAAACAGTAGAAGAAGAAATGTTATCGTAGATGCGGGTGCTATATTAAGAGTTGAAGGTAACCTTACGATTTACGGAGACTTGGTACTGAACGATGGTGCAACTGTTGAATTTATCGGAGACAATTCAGTAGTAAATATCTTTGGAAGTGTTACGAGAAATGGCGACACTACAGTAGACGGCACCTATAGGGATGTCAGAAATAAGTTCTAAAGAGGCATGATATAATAGCCTAACAAACAAAAAGCCCGGACGACTGTCCGGGCTTTTTTTATAATATTTTTTAGCTTTAGTTCAGTAGCTCGGCCACCTTTTCCTCCAAGGCCTGTCCTCTTAAGTTTTTCGCCACTATAATACCATTTTCATCTAACAAAAACGCCGCGGGAATGGCATCTACGTTGTAGAGCTTTGCAATTTGATCGTCAAAATAGGCAATGTTGGAAATATGGTTCCATTCAAGTCCGTCGTCGGCAATAGCCTTTTTCCAAGCTTCGGCAGTTCTATCCAAAGAAACGCCCACAATATTAAGGCCTTTGTCATGGTATTTATTGTAGACGGCCACAACATTGGGATTCTCGGCTCTACATGGTCTACACCAAGCTGCCCAAAAATCCACTAGGGTAACTTTCCCCATAACATCACTGAGTGCTACAGTTTCCCCTTCAGGATTTGGACCGGAAAATTCTGGGGCTTTTGCTCCGATGGCGGTATTCTTCTCTGCCTCTTCCGATTTTTTCAGTCCTTCAATATCATCTAATACACGTTTTCCAGGTCTCGAATTTTGAATTACAGGGCTCAACGCATTGTACATGGTCTGTATTTCTTCATAACCTATAGCTTTGGTGGCTACCGCCCGGTCTAAAAGCAAGGCCGAGATCAAAGCGTTCGGATTGTTTTTTATATAGTCCAGCTCAAAACCTTTATATTCCTCTTGGAGTTCTTGCATTTCATCTCTTAACGCTATAATGGAAGCTTGTGGACTACCGTCTTTTGTGGCTCTTTGCAAATCCTCTTGAATGGACCTTGCTTTGTTCGACAATGCTCTTGATTGCTCTAGATAATCCCTAAAAACATCATTCTGTAATGTTCCCTTTACAACGGCAAAACCCAGACTGTCTTTTTGACCATTAAAATCAATAGTTCCGTTTTCAAGAATAACAGCCGTATAGCTCTGAGCCTCATCCAAAAAAATATAGTGTAATTCAGGAGCTGTGGCAGTTCCTTTAAATTGGAACTTACCATTGGCTATGATAGCAGTATCTACCTCTACAGGCTGATTGTTGTCCCCTATCTTTTTCAAAAAGACCTTAGTCCCTTCTTCAACTTCACCTCTTAAAGTTCCATCAATAGTGAATCCATCTGGTTCTTGATTACAACCTACCAGTGTAAGTAAACCCAAAAGGAACAGCATGCCATTTTTCATAAAATCAAATTTTTAGTAGCGGTAAAGGTACTTATATAATGGCATAAAAAAAAGACCCTTGCACTATGGCAAGGGTCTTTTTACTAGCTTGTTTATCTAGAATTGGTATCGAATGCCTAGACCGATGTCAAAATCGAAATTGTCCGAGAAGCCGTTGTAACCTGCTACGCCGATTTCAGGCCTAAAATCCATTGAAAGGAGTAGGGGAATATCAAAATTATATTCGATGCCGATATCCCCTGCAGCAAAAATAAATACACCACCATCATCGTCGTCATCGAAAGCACCGTCAAAATCTACACTACCTACACCACCACCAACGCCGTAGTACCAATTAAATCCACCCTCGATGGGTCTCACCCACTGATACAGTCCGGCTAATTTAAAGGCGCTGAACTTTCTACTATCTCTCCAGCCTAGGTCAAACTCGAGTCTATTGTTTTGGCTCGTTGCATTTTGATACGAAATTTCTGCTCCGAACCCATCACTGTCCCCTAATCGGAGACCAATTGCATGTTCTGATATTTCTTGCGCACTCAGTGTAATAGTCGCGAAAAGGAACATAAGGATTAGATAATTTGATTTTTTCATATGTTTTTGTTTTGATTCAAAATTAAAAATTTCCGTATACTTTGTTGTGCTCAATCAATAAAACTTAATTTAGTACCCAAAATTGTGCCAAGTTGAATAATAAATTACTCACCAATCTAGCGACGGACCTAGAGGGCGAATTGCTGGATGATAAGCTTACGAAAAGTCTATATGCTACGGATGCCTCTGTGTATCGCAAAATTCCCATCGCAGTTGCTTTGCCTAAAACCAAGGAAGATATAAAGCGTTTGATACGTTTTGCGAATAAGAACAAGATTGGACTTATTCCTCGTACGGCCGGAACGTCACTTGCCGGACAATGTGTCGGTGATGGAATCGTAGTGGACGTCTCTAAAAATTTCACGGAAATTATAGCACTCGATAAAGAAAAGAAACAAGTTACCGTACAACCTGGAGTTATTAGGGACGAACTTAACCAGTACCTAGAACCCTTCGGACTATTCTTCGGGCCAAATACATCAACTTCTAACCGCTGTATGATTGGCGGAATGGTGGGAAACAATTCTTCTGGTACAACATCTATTCAATATGGTGTTACTAGGGACAAAGTGGTGTCCTTGAAAACAATCTTGTCCGATGGTAGCGAGGCGGAGTTCGGAAGCATTACCAAAACCGATTTCGAAGATAAAACTACAAATAACACACTTGAAGTATCACTTTACAAGAACATTTATAACGAACTATCCAATAAGCAAATAAAAGATGAAATAGTTGCACAATTCCCAAAACCTAAAATTCATAGAAGAAACACGGGATATGCCGTGGACGAACTGCTGAAATCTTCGTTTTTTGGCGGACCTGAAGACGATTTGAATTTGGCCAGTCTTCTATGTGGTAGCGAGGGAACCCTCGCTTTTACCACCGAGATTACCTTGCGTCTGGATGATTTGCCACCAAGGTACTCCGCCATGGTCGTTACGCATTACAGAACATTAGAGGGTTGTCTTTTAGATGTAGCCCCGGTTATGAAACATCCTTTGCAGTTGTGCGAGATGATGGACAAGGTGATATTGGATTGCACTAAGAACAATCGACAACAACTAGCGAACCGGTTTTTTGTAGATGGTGACCCGGAAGCCTTATTAATGCTCCAAGTGAGCGCACATAGCGAGGCGGAATTAGACCAACAGATTCAGGAATTACAAGCTACTATTACGCAATCCGGACTAAGTTATGCCAATCCGGTACTCAAGGGCAATGATATCAAGAAGGCAATAGAACTGCGAAAAGCAGGACTGGGCCTCTTGGGCAATATCGTTGGGGATATGAAGGCAGTTGCCTGTATTGAAGATACTGCGGTGGCTCTAGAAGACCTCAAGGATTTTATTGGTGAGTTTACCCAGATTATGGAAGGTTATGACCAAAAGGCAGTTTACTATGCCCATGCAGGTGCGGGTGAGTTGCATCTAAGACCTATTCTGAATCTTAAGAAATCCGACGACGTAAAGTTGTTCAGGGCCATTACCACGGATGTCGCAAAACTGACAAAGAAATATAAAGGTTCCTTTAGCGGAGAACATGGGGATGGTATTGTACGTGCGGAGTTTATTCCGTTAATGATTGGGGACAAGAACTATGAACTACTCAAAAGGATTAAGACCTATTTTGACCCTAACAACATCCTTAATCCCGGTAAAATTGTAGACCCATATCCTATGGATCAATCGTTTCGTTACGAGATTGACCGAAAAGAACCTGATGTGGCAACCCTTTTGGATTTTTCGGATAGTGAGGGTATTTTAAAAGCCGCAGAAAAATGTAATGGTAGTGGGGATTGTAGAAAAACACACCACATGGCGGGCGGTATGTGTCCCAGTTACCACGCCACGAAAAACGAAAAGGATACTACAAGAGGAAGGGCCAATGCCTTACGTGAGGTATTGACCAACCCTGAAAATACCAACGCTTTTGACAGTAAGGAGTTAAAAGAGGTTTTTGACCTATGTTTAAGTTGTAAAGCCTGCGCGCGCGAGTGCCCCAGCAATGTGGACATCGCAACTCTCAAAGCTGAATTTTTATATCAATATCAGGAAACGAATGGCTATCCCCTGCGAAGCAAACTCTTTGCATACAATACCAAATTGAATAAAATTGGGAGCAAAGTAGCCGGTTTAACGAATACGGTCTATGAATCAAAAATACTAGGCGGCTTGCTTAAAAATACGAGCGGTGTTGCGCAAGAAAGAAGTCTTCCAAAAGTCTATAGTTTTAATTTCGATAAATACCTTCAAAATTCTAAAAAACAAAACATTGATAAAAAACGAAAAGTTGTTTTATATATAGATGAATTTACTCGTTTTCTTGATATTGAAGTAGGTAAAGACGCCATTGAGGTCTTGGTACGTTTAGGGTATGATGTGGAATTATTTTATGCAGAAAGCGGTAGGACTTTCCTGTCCAAAGGGTTTCTAAAGCAGGCAAAAAAATTGGCTGAGCGAAACAGCCAGCATTTATTAGAGTTCAGTAAAAAGGGATGGCCCATTTTGGGATTGGAGCCGTCCGCTATTTTATCCTTTAGAGATGAATACAAAAGAATGTCCCAAAACGCTGAAGAAGCGCAACAGATTGCGGACGCTTCTTTTTTAATAGAGGAGTTTTTGGCCAATGAAATCGAGGATAATAAAATCGACGCAAGTGCATTCACGGAAGAAGAGAAACAAGTGAAAATTCACAATCATTGCCACCAAAAGGCCTTGAGCAATCAAAAGGTTACGTTTGATGTCCTTAACCTACCTAAAAATTACAAGGTTACGATTATCGCATCCGGTTGCTGTGGAATGGCAGGTTCTTTTGGTTACGAAAAGGAACATTACGACGTAAGTATGAACATCGGCAGCCTCAAACTATTTCCGGCGGTAAACAAATCCAACTCGGAAACCATAATTGCTGCGAACGGCACCAGTTGCAGGCATCAGATTTTTGATGGTACCAAAAGAGTGGCCAAACATCCGATAAGTGTTTTAAAAGAGGCCTTACTTCCTTAATGAGTTGCCTTTTCGGTTTTTTCTTTCTTGGAAGTAATTCTTTTTATGAGCGTGTTCATATCCATTTCCTTTAACTCGGCATCCATGAAGAATGGTACAAGCTTGTCATTCTCGTACCTGTAGATTTTCCAACGTTTAAGAGAATATTCCAACGCCGATAAATGCGACACCCAATCGCCAGCATTGAGATACAAGATATTGCCATTGCCGTTCGGTCTTTCTATAATTGTTTTTTCAGGTTGATGGAGGTAACCACAGACTACGGTATCATAACGATTGGCATTGCCTATATCCGAGACGGTGGACTTAAAACGTTCGGTAAAATCAGTATTCTTCTTCTTATAGTGGACGGTTTTAGATAAAACGGATTTTGGTATGATGCTTTTTCTTGAAATCCAATGGTTTAATTTATTACTATAGTACAATAGGCCGAAGGCGTGTCTTCCAAATTTGCGGAACCAGCTTATATTGAAGAAAGGATGTGCCAGAATAGCACCGTGAAAGAAGCCTGTTTTTTTTCCATCTACATTCAACACTAGATTTTCACACACTTTTACATAATCAATGAAAAGATCTGTGGGGGCTTTATCATGAATTCCTTTGACATAATGGACTTCAATGCCTTTGGAGGCCATGGCATTGATTTTTTGAATGACCTTGAGATGTGATGGGAGGAAACTATTAGTGTTCAAGGGCCACTGGTCTATAATGGCTCCGTTCAATACCAATATCCTAGGTTCTATACTGGAAAGGTAGACCAGGAGCTCATCGGCATAACACCCATAAGTACCTAGGTGTAGGTCAGATAAAACTACAATATCTAGCTTTCTTTTTTTCAAGATTCAAATTTGTCACAAAATTAAACCTAATGGTATATAGCTTGTATTTAAAGTACGTCATCTTTAAATCAGCAAAGTGTTAAGTAATCCTTACGTACAAGGGCTAAGTTTAATTTAATCTTAAGTAAGCTGAGTATTTTTCTTTGATGGATTTAAAAATTACCTTTGTTTCTATACTTTTAATGAAGGCATGGCAGGAAATACTTTTGGAAACTTATTTAGGGTAAGTACGTTTGGAGAATCACATGGTAAGGCAATAGGAGGCGTCATAGATGGATGTCCCTCCGGGATAGTTCTGGATATGGATGCGATTCAAAAAGATTTGGATAGGCGTAAACCAGGACAATCAGCCATTGTGACGCAGCGCAAGGAACCGGATGAAGTTGAATTTTTCTCCGGTATTTTCGAAGGGAAGACCACAGGAACACCAATAGGATTCGCCATCCATAATACCAATCAAAAATCCAAGGACTACGGCCATATTAAGGACTCGTACCGTCCCTCTCATGCAGATTACGTATACGATAAGAAATATGGTTTCAGGGACTATCGCGGTGGCGGAAGAAGCTCCGCCCGGGAAACGGCAAGTAGGGTAGTGGCCGGTGCTGTAGCCAAGCAGTTTCTTAAGGGTGTAGAAATTAACGCCTTTGTTTCCCAAGTTGGAGAACTAAAACTGGAAAAAAGCTATTTGGATTTGGACCTTTCTTTAACCGAGTCCAATGACGTGCGTTGCCCGGACCCGGAGACAGCCAAGGAGATGGAAAACTACATCAAATCGATTAAAAAAGAAGGAGATACCATTGGCGGAATTATTACCTGCGTGGCAAAGAATGTACCTGTCGGCCTAGGAGAACCCGTTTTTGATAAGTTACATGCAGAATTGGGGAAAGCAATGTTATCCATCAATGCCGTCAAAGGTTTTGAATATGGCAGCGGATTCGAGGGTGTGACCATGAAAGGAAGCGCGCACAATGACCAATTCAATTCGGATGGTTCTACCAAGACCAATTATAGTGGTGGTGTACAAGGAGGAATAAGTAACGGAATGGACATTTACTTTAATGTCGCTTTCAAACCCGTAGCCACGGTGATACAGGCTTATGAGACAATCGATAAAGCAGGTAATACCGTGAAAACCCAAGGAAAAGGCAGGCATGACCCTTGTGTGGTCCCAAGAGCGGTACCTATAGTCGAAGCGATGACCGCTATGGTTCTGGCAGATTATACCCTTTTGAACAGAACTATTAAATTATAAGTTTTCTTTTTTGGACATATACCTCTCAAAATGGTATCTTACTGACCTAATGTAAATTTAGGTATGAAGAAACTAGCGCTGCACTGGCAGATAATGATAGGTATGGTTTTGGGACTGTTTTTTGGTTTCGGAATGACCTATTTTGATTGGGGGAAAGAATTTGTGATCAATTGGATCGCTCCACTCGGAACCATATTTATAAAACTACTTAAGCTCATTGCAGTCCCACTGATTTTAGCATCCTTGATTAAAGGTATTTCTGACCTAAAGGACATCTCTAAATTTAGGAATATAGGTCTTAGAACCATAGGTATTTATGTGGGTACCACCACGGTAGCCATTATTTTAGGTCTTGTATTGGTGAACCTTCTAGAACCGGGAAACGGTATTTCCGAAGAGACCATCGAGAAATTGACATCCACCTACGCCAACGATGAAGGGGTCACTGCTAAATTGGAGGAAGCCTCCCGTCAAAAAGAAAGCGGACCATTGAAGTTCTTAGAAGATATGGTTCCTGATAACGCGGTCAGTGCCTTGGGGAACAATCAATTGATGCTACAGGTTATTTTCTTTACCATTTTCATGGGAATTTCCATGTTGTTAATTGGAGAGGAAAGTGCGAGACCATTAAAAAAATTCTTTGATTCCTTAAATGATGTGGTCTTGAAAATGGTAGATCTAATAATGCTTACTGCTCCCTTTGCTGTGTTCGCCCTATTAGCCAATGTTGTCGTCTCCTCGAGCGATCCGGAGATTCTGCTGGCCCTCTTGAAATATGCGGGAGTGGTAGTTTTGGGCTTGTTCTTGATGATAGTGTTCTATGCAACATTAGTTTCTGTATTTGCAAAAAAGAATCCCTTTTGGTTCTTAAAACAACTGAGTCCCGCACAATTACTTGCCTTTTCAACAAGCTCAAGTGCGGCTACCCTTCCGGTTACTATGGAACGGGTGGAGGAGCACATTGGGGTGGACAAGGAGGTTTCTAGTTTTGTGCTTCCCGTCGGGGCAACGGTAAACATGGACGGGACTAGTCTGTATCAGGGTATAGCCGCAGTTTTTATAGCGCAGGCCCTAAGTTTTGACCTTCCTTTGCCGGCACAATTGACCATAGTTTTAACAGCGCTTCTAGCCTCTATCGGAACCGCGGCCGTTCCGGGCGCCGGAATGGTAATGCTGGTCATCGTATTGGAATCCGTTGGCTTTCCGCCAGATAAATATGCCATAGGCCTTGCCTTGATATTTGCGGTGGACAGACCATTGGATATGCTGCGAACCGTTGTTAATATTACGGGTGACGCAACAGTGGCAACCATAGTTGCCAAATCGGTAGATAAATTACATGATCATCCTAAGGCGGCGAATTGGGACGACCATTATGACGAAGTAAAATAGAAATAATAAAACGGTTGAAAATGAACATTTGCTTTTTAATGTATCCTTGGGAAGAAATAGACCCGGAAAACGATACCAGTTTAGCGTTGATACACGAATGTGTAAAACGAAAACATGGTGTTGCCTTGTGTTCCCCGGCGAATCTCACCATAAGAAACAGTGTTACGAACGCTTTTTGTACAGTACTTAATCGTATGGATAAGGTTTCCACAAGTTTAAAATCGTTTTATAAGCAGGCTACCCTACGTGAAGAAATGTTACCGCTGGCGGGGTTCGATGTTATTTTTATGAGGGCCAATCCGCCCCTGGACCCGATAATGCTCAATTTTTTGGATTCGGTCAAGGACGATGTTTTCATTGTGAATTCCCTACAAGGCATCAGGGAAGCCAATAACAAACTGTATACTGCCGCTTTTGGTGATTCCCACAGTAATATTATTCCAGCTACGCATGTCTCCAAAAATAAAAATTACCTTATTCAGCAAATCAAGGAGGCAAAGGCCGATAAGATGATTTTGAAGCCCTTGAACGGCTTTGGTGGTTCGGGTGTCATATTGATTGAAAAGTCGGCCATGAGCAGTATAAAGTCTTTATTAGATTTTTACATCACCAATCCGGACGGGACATCGAACTATGTAATACTTCAGGAATATATAGAAGGGGCGGACCAAGGAGATGTACGCGTGCTTCTTTTAAATGGGGAAGTAATCGGCGCTATGAAAAGGGTACCGGGTACGGACGACCACCGTTCCAATGTTTCTGCTGGTGGTACTGTGGCAAAGCATAGCTTAACAAAACAAGAGAAGGCACTTTGCAAACAAATAGGGCCAAAATTGGTTAAGGACGGACTCTTTTTTGTGGGTATTGACGTTATAGGAGGGAAATTAGTTGAGGTCAATGTCATGTCCCCAGGAGGCGTTACCTATATGAACAAGGTATACAAAACCAAGATACAAGTAAAGGTCATCGATTTTGTAGAAAGTAAGGTAATCGATAAGCTAAAGGCGTTTGACAGACGTTCTCGTCTCCGTAACGAGGTAGAAAATGCATAAGCTTTCCATTGACGATATCATTTCCAATATAAATGCGGAAATTCCCTTTGAGGCGGTTTCTGCGGATTACTCTTTTACCATTAAGATTGCGAATTACGCGCCCTACATCTGCGGAGCGGTCCATGATGGTCATCAATTTAGAAAAACGCTTTGGGAGAATTGCTTGCATACGGAACATGACCGGTGGTATGAAGAAGACCCTTGTACAAAGGAAATGGTACAATCGCACCCTATTGTTATTGCCGGTCGCGATAGCAGATTTGAATACGACCTTAACAGAGCTCCTGAAACCGCCATTTATGAGGATGCTTGGGGTAAAAAGTTATGGAAAATGCCAATTTCGGCCAAAGAGCGAAAAGAGAGCTTAGAAAAGCACCAGAATTTTTATAGGGTAGTACAGGCACTGGTCCAGAAGATAGAGGCGCTGTACGGAAAAACCCTTGTTTTTGATATGCACAGCTACAATTGGAAAAGATGGGAGAGGGAAGTACCCACTTGGAATTTAGGCACCTCGAATATTGATAATGAAAGATTTGGGGCGTTGGCCGCAGCGTGGAGCAAAAGATTAGGAACGATGAATCTACCGAACGGTATAAAATCGACCTCGAAAATCAATGATACTTTTCAAGGCAATGGCTACTTTCTTAAGTACATCACTCAAAACTTTAAAAATACCTTGGTTTTGGCCACGGAAATAGCTAAAGTGTACTGTGATGAATATGAGGGTATAATTTATCCCGAGGTAGTGCGTTCCGCGGAGTCACAGTTAAAAGAATTGATACCTTTACAGCTCAAAGAGTTTCAGGATTATTTAAGATGATCGAAGAAAAACAACAGATTGCGTTGCGGGATGAATATGCCGACCTTTTTGAGGTCGATGCCAATCTAGACCGTTTGGTAAAGAAGATTGAATTGCTCAGCTATGTGAATCCTTTGAATATAGAGAAGGCAAAAAACCGGTTCTTTACTTCAAAATACACGGAAGACCCCGTTTTTAGATACCCCAAGTTAAAATTTGATGCGTATAAGTTACACCGTCTTTTCTTTTCACAACGTTTGGAACGCATTACGGATGAACGGATACGTAAAGTGTATCAAGACATCATTTATTACTACTCCAATATGGTTCAATGTATTGAAACCATAGGTCAGGATAAGCGCTTCTATTACAATTCCCTTCGGGTGTACGGTTCACCGACCGAGAAAGATGTTCAAAATGCCCAATTTATTCTTCATTATGCCAATGAACCGGAATCTTCGGATATGGATAAGATATACACGGCAGAAGAGGCGAAAGCATATTTCGAGAAATTTTCCTATCAGTACGATTTTCCCTTGAACATAAAGTTCTCTACGCATATTGCCGCGGATGCTATGGTCAGCAATGCGTCACAATCCTTACTCATTAAGCGAAATACAAAATTCAGCAAGAACCAGTTGCTCACCCTTGCCAACCACGAGATAGGGGTACACTTGGTTACTACCTATAATGGGATGCACCAGCCTTTAAAGATTTTTTCCAACGGTTTTCCAAAGAATGTAGAAACCCAGGAAGGCTTGGCCGTTTTTAGCGAATATATGAGCGGAGCACTGACTTTAAAACGATTAAAGGAGTTGGCGTATCGGGTATTGGCTTCGGATAGTCTGATTAAAGGGTATAGTTTTTCCGACACTTTCGATTTGATACATAGCCAGTACAAACTCAACAGAAATGATGCCTTCTCCATTACCTTACGTGCGCACCGAGGCGGTGGGTTTACGAAAGACCGTTTGTACTTAAGCGGTCTAAAGAAAATTTATAAACGCTACTTAAAGGAGAAGAGCATGGATGCACTTTTAGCCGGAAAGGTTTCCTTAGACTACGAGCCCGTAATAAAACATCTACTGGATGTAGGTCTTGCACAGAAAAATAGGTACGAGAATTTAGCGTATCAACAGAATAACAATACCAATAGGACGCTGGACTTTATCTTGAACAATCTTAAATAGGTTTAGATCCGTCTTTTTGGTCCTCATTTTTCCTGGCTTCCCGCTTTGCTTTGCGCTCTTGCTTTTCATCTTCCTTCTCCTGGGCTTTGTCCGCTTCTTCGGCCGCATCTTCAAAATCAATGTCGTCATCCACAACCCCTTTGAAGGCCTGTATCCATGCATTTTTAAAGATTCCGGTAACAGTGGGCCATAACTTGGGACCAACATTGTTCAAATCGCCCTCAATAGGCACTTTAGTGGCCAAGGTGTTGTTTTTTTGATTCTTAAGCACAAACTTAAAGAAGCCAACAAAACCTTCCCATAGTGTTCCCAAGAAGCCGTCATCCTTTCCAATAAGTTTACTGTCCTTGATAATCGGTTTAATAGAACCCTTTAGAAATCCGTCTGCAATGGCTATTTCCCCGAAAACTTCGAACGTACCGCTGTCAAAATCTATCTTGGCATAGTGTTTTGTAAAATCGTTCAGTGCGGTGGCGTCGGCATTGGTAATGGATAAAGCGATATCCATATCGGGTATTTCTTTAACAATGTTCATTTTTCCGTCGAGCTGCATCGAACCATTACCAATAGAAACCGCGGTGGCATGAACTTCTGAGGGTAGGGTGCGCTCTTTTTGCACCACGTTTCTAAGGTTGGATGCTGAAAGTTGAATGTTCTTTAAGTTTAAATCGATATTAGGGTCGGCCTGCAGTTGAACAAATGCTGCAGTACCATCTATAATCTCTAGATGATTAATGTCTATGGGCACAAGGTCGGTAAGCGCCTTGGACCAGTCCTCTACTTCTGGTTCAGTGCCATTTACCTGCTGGTCTTCGAATACGTAGATGAACGTGGGCCGGGTCATTGTAATTTCACTCACAATCCTACCATCCAGAAGTGCATTCCACTCCATAGAAATATCCGTTTTCTCAAAGTCGAGAAAGGGAACATTCGAGGATGCCTCCACTTTGTTGAGGTACAGTCCGTGGATTACGTAAGCCCCACGCCATAAAGCCAAATCAATATCATCTACCTGACCGTAGTAGCCAGGGATTTCCGCAAGCACGTTATTGACATAGTTTTTAACCGCATAGGGTAAAAGCAATCTTAGAAGAATTAAGAAAGCAATGATACTCACGGGAACGGCGTATCGTTTCTTCTTGTAGGCCCTTTTCTTTTTTGTAGTCATAGTTAAAAAATGTGCTGCAAAGATTAAATTTTTAACGGTATCAGCTTGGTTCAAATGAAATATTTGAGACCTTATACCAGTTGTAAAGACCGCTTAAATCGTATACGATTAATTCAAATCTAAAATAAAGGGCTTTGGTCTGTATGTTGGAAAATGAGACCAACAGCGAGCGGATTTATAGAAATTTGGACTGAAGTTCCGGTGTCGGAATCATGCAAGCATCTTTTTTTCCGAACCAGGCATAGCGATAGCGCGCGATTAAATCGTATATGATATTTCGTAAACCACTAGGAATCAAGTATAAAATTCTTGAAATGGTTCGAAAACCCTTAAGGTGACTACCGATTTGTAATGCAGCGTCCGATTTGATGTAGTAGGCAACTCCCGGTTCAATTAAAACGACCGAATCAATTCGTGCGGTATCGATTCCACGCTCGGATACCAGTTTTTGACCAATTTCACTTTGGAGGGAAGCATAGCGAAAGGTGTCCGCAGTATCACGTTTGATAACAAACTGAATAAAGCCATTGCAAAGATTGCAAATGCCGTCAAAAAGAATAATTTTCTTGTTTTCATCCACGTTACAAAGATACGCCAGGAGAGGTGCAACACCTAAATTTTATAATGGATTTAAGAAACTGTTTTGGAGGTTTCTAGAAGTTGAGGATTTATAACAAGATAGGTTTAATATCATTCTTATCCAAAACATTAAAATCGTATACGATTTAATACAACCACTTGATAATCAAATTTATTAGCCTCTCACTTCTTGCGTTCTACCAATTCCAATTGTCCCACACTCACATTGGTAGTAAACATGCCATAGTTTACGGTCGCTTTTCCTTTTTCTAGCTTGTCAATACTGCCAACTGCCTTACCATCGTGCATACGCACACGGTCCCCTAGCTTAAAAACAGGTCTTGGTTTGTTCTTTTCCTTAATGATGGCCTTTTTCTTTTCCACCTTCTTTTTCTCTCGAATAACCTTTACCTCTTTCTGCACTTCTTGTGCTACTTGCACCTTTTTGGAACGGTCTGCCTTGGCTTGTTTAGCGGTTTTCTTTTTACGCTTACTATTTTCGGTCTCTACGATACGTAGTAACTCTGAAACCAAAGGGCGTTTCTTTTTATCCTGAAAATATTTGTCAGCAGCTGTATTTACTTTGTTACCCAGCTGTATCATCCGCTGGTCATGGTCGTACAGCTCTTGATAATTCTCTAGTTTGGATTTTATTTTGGCGTTCAGCTTCTCCAATCGGGCCGCTTCCTCCCTTGCCTTGGATTCCTCTTCTTGCAATCGAGAACCGGTTTGCGCCATTTTACTGCGCTCTTTCTGTAATTTGGCAATAGTGGCATCAAAACGCACCTTACCGCGCTCTATCTTCTTCTTCGCCTTGTTGATAAGCGAGTAGGGGATACCGTTTTTCTGCGCCACCTCGAAAGTGAAGGAACTACCGGCCTGACCCAATATTAATTGAAACGTTGGTTCCAAAGTTTTACCATCAAAAAGCATATTCGCATTACTGATGTGCGGAAGTTCGTTCGCTAAAGCTTTTAGGTTGGCGTAGTGGGTGGTGATTACACCATAGGAACCACGCTCGTAGAAAACCTCTAGGAAGGCTTCGGCCAAGGCACCGCCCAGTTCGGGGTCGCTCCCTGTTCCAAACTCATCGATAAGGAACAAGGTACGGTCGTTACAGCGCTTTAAAAACTGGTTCATGTTCTTTAAGCGGTAACTGTACGTACTTAAATGATTTTCAATGGATTGGTTGTCCCCGATATCCGTTAAAATCTTATCGAAAAAGCAAATCTCGCTACGCTCGTGCACGGGAATCAGCAAACCACTCTGTGCCATCACCTGAAGCAGGCCAATAGTTTTTAGCGTGATGCTTTTACCACCGGCATTGGGTCCGGAAATAACGATGATGCGGTTTTCCGGGTGCAGTTCTATTGTCTGTGGAAAGGTCTTTTCATTCTTACGTTTATTTCTCAGAAATAACAAAGGATGATATGCATCTCGGAGGTACAAGCGGCTTTCCTCATTGCTATTGGGCATTATGGCGTTAATATCTTGCGCGTGCTTGGCTTTCGCCGCTGTAACATCAATCTGGCTTAAATAATCTTGATAATCGCTTAAAAGCCCTCTAAATGGTCTTATTTGATAGGTAAGCTGATTCAGGATTCGTTGGATTTCTTCCTTCTCCTCAAATTCCAGATTATTCAGTTCCCTACTATATTTTAAGGCGGCCTCTGGTTCTATGTAAACTATACTGCCTGTTTTTGAAGTACCCATGACCGCTCCCTTAATTTTCTTGCGGTACATGGCCTTAACGGCAAGAACACGCCTGTTCTCCACGACAGACTCCCTAATATCGTCCAAATAGTCCGATGACTGGTACGTGGCCAGCGCACTCCCAAAGCTTTGGCTTATTTTACCGCGTACGTGGTTCATCTGTCGTCTTACGCTCAATAAGGTGTCGGAGGCATTGTCCTTGATTTCCCCAAAGCGGTCAATTACCGCATTAATAAGGAGCGGAATTTCCGTATTGGTCTCCAATGTTGAGGCGGACTCGTACAGTAAGGGATAATATTCTTTAAATTTCTTAAAAAATTTTTGGTGCGTTGCCACGGTATTGCACAGACTGGCAATACGCCGAAACCCCGAAAGCTCCAAAGTGGTATTTTCAATCTTTAGCAGCTTTAAATCGTTGCTAATGCTGTCAAAACCATGGTTTGGAATACGGTTTTCACTAATGAAAGAGCCTAGGTATTCCGAGGTCTTTCCCAGTTCCTTAAGTATTTCTTGCTTGGTGGGCAAAGGCTCTATTTTCATGGCGGCCTCCTTGCCCAACTCGGTATTGCAACGGCTAGCCACCTGTTGTAAAACCGTAGGGAACTCTAAGTCTTGGAGCGTTTTGGTATGTATGTTAGCCACTTTTATGCATTAAGGAGCGGCAAAGGTACGGATTGGGTCTGAGATTAGGAATTGAAAGGTTTTGTTGTCCTCTTTGAATAAGACTATTTACACTGATTTAGAAATAAATTGCAAATAGTTAAAAACTGTGATTACTGAGTATTTATTAGTAATTAATCTCGTTCATCTCAAATCAAATTCCCAATAAATTGATGTTATGGTTATAAATAGTAATAGCCTTAAATATCGTGAGTTTCTGCGCTTAGGCCAAGACTTTGACAATCCCGAAGCTTAAAGGATAATCCGCTATCTTTTATATGGGTAATAAAAAGCTCAAAAAATCAGGTTTTAGAATCGATAATCTTGAAGTCTTGATGTTTCAGATAAAATAAGATTTTGTTCGTTCAATAATTTATTTTGTTGTTACTAATAATCATTGACTAATGAGTTAAAACAAAATTTGGATGTCCCACCTGCCAGAAGGCAAAAGCAAAAAGATTTGCTTCTTCTTTTATCGCTTTCCACTTTCCTGCGTCAAATCCATGTCCACCATCAGATTGGACATAGAATAATATTGGGTTATTAGAAGTACTCAATTCTTGTAAACGTGCAGCGAACTTCCCAGGTGACCATGAAACAACTCTTGGGTCGTTTAAACCCGCAGTAATTATGGTTGCAGGGTAATCAACACCTTTTTCAATCTTGGTATAGGAGTCCATTTCTAATAAAGCCAAGCATTCTTCGGGGTTTTTGTATGAGCCGAATTCCTTAACATTATTATCACCATTTGGACCATCTTCATTTCTTAATGCATTTAAAACACCAACCCTTATCATAGCTACTGCAAATAAATCTGGTCTTTCCGTTATCGAGCGACCAGCCATGATTCCACCAGCACTACCTCCTCTGACTATAGTTCTATTCTTAGAAGTATAGTTTTTTTCAATCATAAACTCCGTACATGAAATCATATCTTTCCATGTATTTGGTTTACTTTCCTTTTTTCCTCCTTCGTACCAAGTATTTCCTTTTTCTCCACCACCTCTAACATGGGCAATGGCTAAAACCCCTCCATATTCAACCCAAGTTAGCCAATCGGTATTGAAAAAGGGCTCATAACTAATGCCGTATGAGCCATAGGCAATCATTAGAGTCGGGTTTTCTCCATTCTTTTTAATCTTACCGTTATGGATTATTGATAATGGTATTTTTTCTCCGTCATGAGCAGTAACTTCAACTTCTTTAACGGAAAAATTTTCAAATTCTGGATAATCTGCAACCGGCGATATTTCTTCAGACAAAAAGTCTTCATTTTCAGGTTGATACTTAAACCTTTCATAATTATTGAGCCAGCCCATAGTTATTAACCAAAGTTCAGAGTGATATGGGGATAAGTTAGAAATGGATGCATAACCAGCATCAATCGGTAAATTTACTTCAGTGACATTACCATTTTTAAATTTATAAAGTTTAGCTTTTACCCCGTTCAAAAGTGTTGTGAAAAAAATACCTTTTGAAGTTATTTCAAAATCATCAATTACCTCTCCTTCTTTTGGTGTAACAATTACCTTTATTTTATTCCAATCAATATTTTTAAGACCTTTTGTAACAATCTCAAAACTTTCATTATTGATAGCAGTTAATGCGAAAATTGAATCATTATAAATTCTTATTTTTTTGATTTTATCATTTTTCTTTGCCAACGGTTTCCAATTTATTTCTTTTTGCTCAAAAAAGTTTGAGGAAAGACAATAATAATGGTCTGCATAGGCAGTTGCACCAGAAATATCTGTAATGATATACTTGTCGGTTTGGTTGTGAAAGTTTGCCACTGGAATATCAGAAACGGTCATATGAAGTTCTGGGTTTACTTCTTTGCTTAAAACTATTTCTTTTTTAGAAGCTGGTAACCCTAATTTGTAAATACTAACATTCATATTTTTAAAATGATCAGCAGATTTTTCAAAATTGTCTGCAAGGGCCATAAAAGCTATTCCTCTATTATCAGGCAACCATGTTAAATTTCCCCAAAAATTGGGTATACCTTCCACGAGAATTTTTTTAGAAAGGACATCAATAATTAGTATTTCCGAGAATTCTCTACCTCCAGATGTCAGCGCTATCGCGACTTTTTTACCATCCCAACTAGGTGCATAACTCCTTATAGTAAAATTTTCATCATTACCTTTTTCATAATCTTTTGGGTCAAAAAGAATCTCATCATCGTTTTTTAATGACCGTTTCATGTATAATTTCGGCGCATTATCTTCAGCATAATGCTTCAAATAAAAGTAATTCCCATTTGTTAATACTCTTATGAAATAAGTTTCAAATTCATTTTTGGACGCATATCCTTTCATTCTATCAAACAATTCATCCCTCCCGTTTATTTTATTTAAAAAATTTTTTGTGAATTTTTCTTGTTCTTTAAACCAATTTATTACCGATGAATCTTTAAGGTTTTCTAAATTTCTATAGTCATCAGTGATTTCGATACCACAATATTCTTCTTTTACACTTTGCTTTTCGATTTTTGGATAATTGTAAGCGATATTTTCAGTTATGGTATCCTTACAAGAATTTAATAGAATCAAGTAAAGACATATCGAATATATTCTGGTCATCTTAATCAATTTATATGGATTGCTTTAATTTTAATTTTTATGTATTGTAAACAGAAGGCTAAATGAAGTTTCCATAATAAATATGTTCAACACAAGTAACGAATATATCCTTTCCAAATTTGTATGTCAAGAGCTTAGTGGATTAAAGTTGACATAAGTCGTAAAGCATCCCTACCATAGAACAGACTAGGCAACAACTAACAGAATAGTTCGTTGTTGCCTAGTTTAAAAAATAGAAAGCCATTATTTCCCGTCACATCCGGGCTTCGCATCGATGTCCGATTCAAGACGAATAGTGCCCAGTCCAATTTCTACGCCTTCATCCGCGGTAATCATAAATGCTGTGCGGATTTTACTCATATCCACGCCTAATTTATAAAAACAACTTAGGCTAATACGGTATTCTTTCCATGCGTTTGCGACAATATTGATGTCAAGGGTTTGCTCACAAGCGGTACTCTTATCGCAGCCCATACCAATTTTAACCATCGCATCGCTTTTGGTCATGGATTTTGCCGAGAAGGTCAATTCCATAGCCCCATTGCTTTCGCGGGCCATATCCGCAGGAGCGGCAGCAGTTAATCGCAGCTGATTATTACCGGATGTGGTCCAATTGATACGTAACGCATCTTCTTGCGCCTTATGGTCGGTCTTACTAACGATCAATCCGCCAACAGACGTTGGGAAACTCGCTATTTGCTTATCCAAATCTCCTGATTTAAGCCATAAACTCCACGGAGCAACCGGCGCGCCTTTGGCGTAAAATACCCCTGTTGAGGCTACCTCACTATTTTCTAGGCCAGATGCTTCTGGGAGTTGCTCCACAATGTCCTTACTTTCATAATTAAGTCCATAGCCCAGTTCAAACAACCTTTCCGCATCTTGATTAGCGGTGTTATCGGTTACCACTGCCGTGCTTGGCCATGAGAACGACAAACGCCCTGTAAAATCGTAAGACGGGTCTCTTTGGAACAAGAGGTCCGATACGCCACCACCTTCGCTGCCCGGCAACCAGGCTGCAATAAAGGCGTCCGACAAGTTTATCTCGGGATTGCTCCACAAAGGACGGCCAGAAAGAAAAACGGAAACGACGGGAATACCTTGTTCACGAAATTTAGCGAGTTTACCCGTATCAAAACCGTTGGGTACAAAATCCAGATTTTTGCGGTCCCCTTGAAACTCTGCGTAGGGGTCTTCACCATAAACGGCAATAACCACATCAGCGGTCTGGTTACTTTCTGCATCCGCTGAAAAAATTACTTGACCACCCGCTTCACCAACAGCTTCTTTAATTCCATCGAGTATGGTTTCGCCATTAGGGAATTCGTCATTGGTGTGGCCCGTACCTTGCCACGAGAGCGTCCAGCCACCACAGGTTTTGGAAATACTATTGGCTCCGTCACCCACGACCATAATGGTTTTCGTAAGGTCTAACGGCAATACGCCATTATTGTTTTTGAGTAAAACCATGGATTCGCGTACGGCTTGTCTTGCGATTGCCCTATTTTTAGGAAGTCCCAAAATACTTTCGTCTCCCGCATATTTCCGAGTGCTGGGCGCTCCTTTGGTAAATATGCCCGAAGCGATTTTTACTCGTAGGATACGGCGTACCGCATCATCTAAGCGCTCCATGGGTACCACTCCGTTTTTTACATGGTTCAGGGTACTTTCGTAGAGGCCTTTCCAACTGTCGGGGGCCATAAACATGTCAAGACCCGAATTTAAAGACTGAGCACAATCCGTATTCGTACAACCGGTAACCTGCCCATGACCGTTCCAGTCGCCCACAACAAAACCGTTAAATCCTAAGCGCCCTTTCAAAACATCGGTCAGTAGTTCCTTGTCACCATGGAGTTTTCTACCCTGCCAGCTAGAAAAAGAAGCCATTACCGTTTGGACTCCTGCCGGTATGGCCTCATAGTATCCGGCAGCATGTACTTTTCGCAATTCTTCCTCACTGATCAAAGCGTCCCCTTGGTCCACACCGTTTTCGGTTGCTCCGTCGGCCAAGAAATGCTTTGCACTGGAAATAACCCTACCAGCGCCCATAAAATTATCTTCGCCGAAACGACCTTGTAATCCGTAAACAATACGACCGGCGTAGGATGCGACTATTTCTGGGTCCTCGGAAAAGCCTTCGTAACTACGGCCCCAACGTATATCTTGTGGGACCGCTAGAGTGGGTGCAAAGGTCCAATCGTGACCCGAGACGGTAAGCTCGTTTGCGGTAATATTGGCGATTTTTTCTATAAGGTCTGGATTGCGCATCGCCCCAAGCCCAACATTGTGGGGAAATACAATTGCGCCGCTAAGGTTGGCATGACCATGTACGGCATCAATACCCCAAATCGTAGGAATGGCTATTTCAACACCGGTCGTGTCAAGGGAAGCGTTGTAATAGGCATCCGCCAACTCCAACCACTCCTTGGTGTTCGCGTAGGGCAGTGGACCGGGTGCTGAATTACCGCCGCTTAGAACGGAACCTAAGCGATACTTTTTAACCTCTTCCACGGTAACCGAAGCATTATCGGCTTGAATTACCTGTCCTACCTTCTGTTCTAAAGTTAATTTGGGCAATATCTCATCAATTTGCGCTTCAATCTTGGGGTCCAAGGGTAACGCTTTAATAGCGGGCCAATCTTCAGGATTGACGAGGTTTTCGGATTTTTTTGCAGCTGTGGTATTGACTTGCTCCGTGCAACCTACTATAAAGCCAAGGGTCGTACAGAAAATTAGACCAGGTAGAAGCAAAGATTTGATGGTACGCATAGGAAATAATTGATATAAAGTTCTAAATTATATGTATCTCTTTAATATTACTAATTAGCGAAGAAAGATACTGTAATTTATTTGGCCTCTCAAGAATGAGAACAGCATAAGTCTAAGGAGTTTTTGAAAATCTTTACCAAATTAGTTTAGGTGGTTAAATCTTAAAAATAGTGGCAAAAGTCATTGTTTTTTCAATTTTAGGGCCACCTCGTCGTAATATTCTTGTGTCACGACCTCGGTCCAAGTTGTTGGTTGGTCGCCTCCATACAATGCTAGATAGGTTACGTCACTGGTTTTGGTGGAAGAATGCCAATGTTCTACGTCTTTAACGCACTTAATAACGTCACCCTCTTTCAAAATTATAGGTGCATTTCCTTTCTCCTGATAATAGGCCTCTCCCGCTACAATAATCAAAACTTGTGCAGAACTATGCTTATGCCAATCTAAGGTAGAATTTGCTTTAAAGGTAGCTGTGGTAATATTATAGCCCAATTCGGCATCATCGTGAATAATAGCGTTCAACCAGGCTTCTCCAATATAATGTGTTTTTGGTGCCTTGGTACCCGCTGTTAGGTAGGAAGAAACATTATACCCAGTATCTTGTGAAAAGACTGATGTTACAAATAGTAAGAACAGGAATATTATTGCATTTCTCATACTAGATTTTTCAAAGTGGAATGTAATCACTTGATAATCAAAGATAACTTAAAATTGAAATCCTTTAATGAATCTAAAAAGCCAACTATGGCTTTTGCGAAGAAAAGCGCCTCCTTTAAATTACACGGTAATGGATTTCAAATTTTATAGCATTCTTTTTTTAGTCATCTCCTATTCTTTTGTAAAACTGACGGGCTCTTTCTGTGAATACATCTCTAGTACAGCAATTTTACCTTCGGTATTCATTGTGAATTTAACAGTAAACTGCGGGTTAAAGACATCTTTAAAATCCGTTGTAGGCTTTAGGTAGAAGGTGTTATAATTGACATGTTCCAACTGAAATTTAAAAGTGGGGAGTATTGCTACCAACTTATTATCGTTAAGAACCACCTCAAGTTTACCAAACCCATCTGCTGTATAGTTACCTGTGTAGCTGCTCAGAGGATGGGTTGGCATCTTATCTTTATTTAGCGGATTATAGGGACTTGGTTTAAATATATCAGTTACCACAACAGGGTATTCTGGTTCCGGGGCTAATTGAAACAATCTTCGTATAATATTGTCCGCCACCATGTAGGGTAGGAGCGAGTTATCTTGATTGGTAAGTACTATTACGCCAATTCCGTCCAAAGGGAAAAGAATAAGATTAGAACTAAAGCCGTAGGTATTGCCGCCATGGTCTATTCGGTAATGGCCATAGCTAGAACGTAGGCGCCAACCAAAACCATCACCATATAAAAACGAATCTTGCTCATAAACACCCGGTTTTATGTTCTGAAGACGGGTTGCCTTAGCTACGTATTCTGATGGAATTACTTGTTGCTCACTGAATTTACCTTTGTTAAGCCAGGTCAGCATCCAGTTGGATATGTCCAGTACATTACTCTTTATTGCACCTGCTGGACTTACCGAATAAAATTTTTCAAATGAGACTTGTTCTATTTTTTCTTGATAGAGACCATAGGGCAAGGCGTAGTTTTTAGTTTTTTTCATTTCAGCTAAGCCTGTAAAAGAATTAGGCATCACCAAAGGCTCAAAAAGATTTTCTTGAATATTGGTTTCCCAGCTTTTACCAGTGACCTGTTCCGTTATGGTCCCGGCCAGTGCATAAGCCATATTACTGTATTCAAAACTATTCTTAACCTCACCTTCCGGCCTTAAGAATCTTAAACGCTGTACAACTTCTAGTTTGTCGGTGCTGGGGAAAAATCTTTCTGTGGTGCCTTGATTGCCTATACCACTTTTGTGACTAAGTAAATCTTCAATAGCGATAAGATTGTTCATCTCATCCGAGTAAAACGCTAGGTTTGGAACGTAAAGGGAGGGTTTTTCCTTTAACGAAAGCTGATTTTTAGCTTCTTGAATACCTAAAAGAGCACCAGTAAAAGCCTTGGTGACCGAACCTATGGGAAAAACAGTCTGTGCATCTACTAGTAACTGCTGTTCTAAGTCCCTATATCCAAAACCTTTTGAGTAGATTATTTTATTATCCTTTACCACGGCAACGGATAGGCCTACCGCTTTGTATTGTTCTATTAATTTATTAATATCCTTATCTAAGCCCTTTAGCTCTGGAAGCTTTGTCTGCCCGTTCATGATATTTACCAACAAAATGAGTACTATAATTTGTATGAATCTCATCACTCTTATTTTTTTTAGTTTCAACTAAGATGACGGGTTTGATAATTTTAAAAGTCCGAATAAAGAAAGTCGGACTATTTTTTGGTCGGACTTTCCTGCTGCAAGCGTTCCTTTCTATATAAAACAGGGGTTTTTCCGGTTATTTTTTTGAAGGCTGTATAAAATGAAGATTTAGAATTAAAACCCACTTGATAAAGGATTTCTAGAATGGTAAGTGCTTTTTTATCCGGATTTCCAAGTAATCGTTTTGCCTCATTAACACGATATTCATTTACAAAATCAAAGAAGTGCTGTCCAATGTGATGATTAATAAGTATGGAAAGCTCTTTATCTATGATATCAATTTGAAAGGCCAATTTCTGAAGTGTTAAATCGTAGTCCAAGTAAGGTTTTTCTTGCTCCATATAAATGAGTAGTTTCTCCTTTTTCTTTTGGTTGAAGTCATCCTGATGTAGTGCGTCTCCGCTCTTTATTTTGGCCTTTAAAGGTCTAAGTTTAGTGGCAACTCCAGTAAATAAATCAGGATTGTGTAAGGCTTTGAACACAAACCAAGCCGTAATCAATAGAATGGAGATACTAATACCTATATTGAGGTTCAATACGGCGATTTCCCAGTTAAAGGCCGAAAACAACCATCTAAAAGTAACTAGACTATGTGCTATAGTCGAAATGACGGCGAATTGAAATAGCCATTTGTACGCTTTGGAATTGGGAAAGGAATGGTTTTCTTGATGTATCTTTTCGTAGCGAAAGAGTTCCCTAAAACAGGCAAGCATATAAACAGCCCATTGTAGTTCTCCTGTAATTTCAAACCAGAATACCGACCTCTCTGAAATGTTGGTCAGGCTAAATATGAAAATAAATAGGAGGCATACTACGCCATGAAGCAGATGTGCCGGCCTTAATTTGAAATTAGCATAACAGACGGATACCAAATATAAAAAGAATAGCGGCATCTGTAAAAGTGACGAAGCGGTCTTGAGAATTACCAATACATCACTACCCGACATCCACTTCCATGCAAAGAAACCGGTTAAATCAAACGCTACTAATAAGAGCATTGTTGCCAATAGGTAATTAGGTAGTCTTCTCTTAGTCTTTACGGTGATTAGAAATATAGAAAACAACACCATTAAAAAGAAAGAAATCTTTCCAAGACTACTAATAAACTCAATTTTTCCCTCCAATATATTACTGGTTTTATCCAATTCATTTCCCTAGAGATGTAATGAACAGCTGGCATAAAAATAACCAATTACCCATTAGGTAACTAGTGGAGATTATAGCATCACTAGGTAATTTGTTGTTTAGAAAACAAAGTGCCTTATTTAGTGGACGACCATTGATAGGCGCTATAGATAATGAATAATAACAGCATTACCTCAATACTTGCACAGATAAGATAGTGTGGTAGGGTACTTCCGCCTCCGATTACGAATATCAACGTCAAGATGGCTGCTATGATGTTCAGCAAACGATTGATTCTGTACGGTAATACACGCGAAAAATAAATCATGAGTATGGGTATGTTGGTAATTACCGCGGCAATGGCCATAGTTAATCGCACATCATCACCCATTATTTCTAGAGCGCTTTGGTCTATCAATTGAACCATGATAGAAAGGATATCCGCAAAAATAAGATTCAGCATTACTACCACCCAAAGCGCGGATAGTTTCGTTTTTATATGCACAACGTATTGTTTTATTAATGATGACCAAGTAAAACGTACAATAAAAATATGGTTTACGTTCCGGTTGGTTAGTGCAAAATAAAGCGAGAAACCTTTAAAAAATCGTTCACTTAAGTTAATAAATGACCTTTACGCAGTAAATTAGATTGTGGCATTTTTACGCTCAATTATCGAGTAGAAATTTTGTTTTAGCGGACCAGCCTTTTTCGTATTCTACTTAGCGATTGTGGATTAAGGCCAAGGTAGCTTGCGATTTGATACTGTGGGACCCTTTGGATGAGATTAGATCGCTCTTTCCGTAGTTTTACATAGCGTTCTTCAGGTTTTAAATGGCCAAAACTTCCTCTGAAGATAGTTCAGTGAATTGCTTCATTTGTGCTACTAAAACGTGAGTCATTCGTTTTTTTAAAAGGGTTTGTTTATCCAAACAAGGTACTAACGGGCTAAGGGCTTCGTATCTTGGACGATTACGAAGTTAAACTTTTAATCCATTCATTTCAAACGGGACATGTATGGAATAAACGCCTGAATTTTGACTAATTTTACATTACCAGAAGGCTAGAAGCTTAGCACCATAAATTACATCATGTCCATACAAATACATCCCAGTTGGAAAGAAAAACTGCAAAATGAGTTTGAGCAGGACTATTTTAAGAGTTTAACAAGCTTTGTAAAGGAAGAATACGCAACGCATACCTGCTATCCCAACGGTGCCGATATTTTTGCGGCTTTTGACCATTGTCCGTTCGACCAAACAAAAGTTGTGATTATAGGGCAAGACCCGTATCACGGACCTGGTCAGGCGAATGGTCTATGTTTTTCAGTGAAGGATGGCATTTCGCATCCGCCTTCACTTATCAATATTTTCAAGGAGATTACGACCGACTTAGGCGTACCGTACCCTCAAAGTGGTAATTTAGAGCGATGGGCCAATCAGGGCGTATTACTACTTAATGCTACGCTGACAGTAAGGGCACACGAAGCAGGCAGTCATCAGGGCCAAGGCTGGGAAAGGTTTACCGATGCAGTTATCAAGGCCTTATCCGAAGAAAAAGAACAATTGGTATTTTTGCTTTGGGGCGGATTTGCCAAAAAGAAAGTTAAATTCATCAATGGCGATAAACATCATATCCTTACTTCTGGACATCCTTCGCCACTAAGTGCAAATCGTGGATATTGGTTCGGTAACCAACATTTTTCAAAAACGAATGCAATTTTATCAGGTTTAGGCAATAAAATCATAGACTGGTAAGTTTTCTACATAAGACTTTTTAGTATTTTTGTTAACGTAATTTCTGACGTTTAAAATTTATACCTTATTAGCTATGAGAAAATTCGACAATTTAAAATCAATTCTATTGGTGGACGATGACGAGGCCAGTAACTTTCTTCATTCCATATTCATTAATAAATTAGGGTTGGAAGTGGAGGTCAATGCCGCTTTAAACGGTCAGGAGGCCCTAGATTTCATCCTAGATAAAGGTGTAGACCACCTAGCTATGCCCTGTATGGTAATGTTAGATTTAAGAATGCCGGTTGTAGACGGTTGGAAATTTATGGAAATGTACGAGGAACAAGTACCTCAGGAGTTGAAAGAACAAATTGTGATTGTTTTAGTTACAATTAGTGATAACGCTGAAGACAAAGCCAAGGCAACCGCTAATCCTTACATTGCGGATTTCTCTCAAAAACCATTATCGGATGCTACTTTCAAGAAATTAATCAGCAAATACTTTTCTTTAACGCCAGCATAGACCGGTGATTACAGTAGAAAATTATCTGAAGGTTTTATATCATCGATCAAAGCTAAGCGCATAAGCGTATCTTGGACTTTTGCCAAAGCGGTTACTGTCAGTTGCTCTTGGCTCCATTGCGTTAACGTCATCCACTCTTGTATATCTTCTAATCTTTGTTGGTAGCGATTTGCCAATGTGCGGTCTATGCTGGGTATATGCTTGAAATCCCTAGTGTACATATTGATGATTTCTAATATGTGGTGTAGGATTCTTGGATTACCACTCAAAAACTTTTCCGTACCTACGATCATAAAACAGGGCCATGGGGTAGGGCAATCTCCCAAACGTCTAAAGGTACCGTCATCTACCAAGGGTTTGGTCGTAAAATGTTCCCACATAAAATAATCGGCCTTACCATGGGTTAGTCCATCAACAGCACCATCAAGGTTATTGATAACCTCGAACTGAAGGGCGTCCAGGTCCCACAGATTGTTTTGAGCGTGTACATAGGCCATGAGATGGCTTCCGCTACCGTATCTGCTGATAGCGGCTTTGGTGTCCTTAAGGTCAGCAATAGTTTGGTGGGCACTTTGCGCTCCAACATGTATTCCCCACAGTAACGGTGTAGCTATGTATTCCTGTACAATTTTTGAGCGATTCCCTTCGGTAATACTCTTCACGATGCCCTCAGTAAGGATGATTGCCAAGTCCGTTTGTTCATCTGCTAGCAGCTGACACATCTTTCCGGTTCCTTCGGGTACATCCGTCCATTGCAAGTCGATTCCACGTTGCTCAAAAGCACCTTCTTCAATCGCCAAATGCCAAGGAAGATTAAAATGCTCGGGTACTCCTATAATTTTTACCGTTTTCACGTGTTAGTCAATTTTTGTAATACGAATTTAATGAGTTCTTCCACGGATTTAGCTGGATTCTCTGAAAATTCACCAGTGGCCCTATTGGCCAAAATACAATTTAATGAAACTGCTTGGTGCCCCAACAATTTAGATAGGGCATAAATGCCCGAGGTCTCCATTTCCAAGTTGGTGATACGCTTATTTTCATAGTTAAAGTCGGCTAAGTTTTTCATAAAGTCTTCATCACTTATAGCAAGTCTAAGCGACCTGCCTTGTGGCCCATAAAACCCTGTATTGGTTGCGGTTATGCCTAATCGTATATGATTTTCAATAAAATGGGCACCTAAATCACTATCAAATTCGACCACATAGGGCCTAGCTTTTGAGCCGGACCAATTGGTCTGGGCCATAAAGGCGTCTTCAAATCCTTGATGCGCTGTAAAGTCATTCTTATAGAAGTGTAATAGTCCATCAAAACCGATGGCATAGCGACTCATTAAAAAAGAATCTATGGGAATATCAGGTTGTATGGCACCGGAAGTACCCACGCGTACTATTTTTAATCGTATACGATTTGAACGGACAGTTCTTGTCTCGAAATCGATATTCACTAGGGCATCCAACTCGTTTAAAACGATATCGATATTATCGGTTCCTATACCTGTAGAGATTACACTGATGCGTTTTCCGTTGAAAGTTCCGGTATGGGTGAGAAACTCCCTTTTTCCCTTTTTCAATTCGATAAGGTCAAAATGTTTGGATACTTCCGCAACACGGTCAGGATCGCCAACCGTTATAATATGCGTGGTAATGTCTTCTGGTCGTAAATTGAGGTGGTAAATGCTACCGTCGTCATTCAGGATAAGCTCAGCGGGGCTTAGTGGCATATTATAACTTTAATATGCGGTCCGAAATGGTGTTATAGAGAAAATTATACTTTAAGGCCCCACCCAAATACACGTCATTATCTTGGATAACGGAGTAATAGTTGGTCTTTCCTTCTAGAATTTCTTTTCCTTTTTTGGATAATCTTACCGGATTGAAGGTATTGAACAGGGGTCTTAACCTGCTGATGGCTCTTTCGTATTGCGAATCTCCAAAACCAAGGTTACCCTGATTTTCCAACACGGTCTTCAGTAAACCAGCCTTATTTTTTGGTCGCTCATGTACGGCAAGCTCCAAAATATTATTTTCCATATGGTTTAAGCCATTACCGATGCTTGGAAATCTTTTAAGGTGAGATTTGATAGCGTCTCCGAGATAATTAAAATTATAGTTTTCAAAATCCGTCAAGTTTTCCAGACGAATAGGGTTGTTGCTGCAGTACAATTGCCATACGTAATCTGCATATTCTATATCGTCCTGGGATAATACTGTTCGCTTGTCATACAAACGTCTAAGTTGCTCATCGGAAAGTTCGTTTAGGCTGTACAACTTATCCGTTTCATCCTCTTTACCACTGCAAACCAAGGAAATCTGCGCGTATTTTCTATTGGCCAGAAGCCAGCTAATTACCGCGAGCATGTTTATTTGACAGAATAAATCGTATTCGAACCAAAGTACAATATGGTCCTGTTGCTTATGATTGCACAAAGACCGATATTCTTTCAGGGTTTTTTCAATAAACCAAGATTTGGAGACCTTGAAGTTCTTATGAAGAAATTCATATCGGGTTTTCCAAAAAGATTCACTCCCCACCGTAGTTAAGGTTTTACCTTCGCACAGCATTTCTCGCCAGGTGATGATATCTCCTTTAAGATCTAGTGATTTTAGACGCTCTGTGAAGCTGTCTCCGTTAGTTATATGCAGTAGGGGACTCATTTCCAGTTTGGTTTAGGTTCTAATAGTTAAATGTAAGGTTTAAAGTAAAAAAACAAAAGAATTTAACATAAAAAGACGCAACCCTCTTGGGTTAAAACATAAAGACCAATTCAATCAGCCCCCTACACGCTTTACCTTAAATCCTTTTTCCACAAGCATGGCCATAATTTTATCCCTGTAATCTCCTTGAATAATAATTTTGTCGTCCTTGAAACTACCGCCCACACTTAATTTGGTCTTCAGTTCTTTGGCTAATTTCTTGAAATCCTTATCCGTACCGGTATATCCTTCTAAAATGGTAATGGGTTTACCCTTACGTTTTTCATACTTACAGATGATAGGGTCTTCCTGCACCCAAATGTTATTCTTAGGTGCTTCTTGAGGTGTTTCCTCTGGTGTATGGTCCGGAAATAGATTTTTTAGTTGATCTTTCAGGTCCATTCTTATTCTTTTATAAGTCCAAGCTCTATCAAACGTTCGTGCAGGAATTCTCCGGCGGTAATGTCCTCAAACTGTTTTGGATGCGCTTCGTCTATACAATTCTCCAAACAATTCAGGGGCATTTCGCTTATGGGATGCATAAAGAACGGTACGGAATACCTTGAAGTACCCCAAAGTTCCTTTGGAGGATTCACTACTTGGTGTATGGTGGATTTAAGCTTGTTATTGGACAGTCGCGATAACATATCGCCTACGTTGATCATTAGCTGGTCCGGTCTGGCAATGGCATCGATCCATTCCCCTTTATGATTTTTCACTTGCAAGCCTTTTCCGTGAGCACCCATTAACAAGGTGATTAAATTAATGTCGCCATGTGCAGCCGCTCTGACAGCATTTTTAGGTTCCGATGTAATGGGCGGATAGTGTATAGGCCTTAAAATTGAATTACCATTGGTGATGAATTCATCAAAATAGGTTTCTTCAAGATGAAGGTGAAGGGCTAAGGCTCGCAACACATAACGCGCTGTTTTCTCCAGCATCTTGTACGTTTCCTCACCCACCTGATTAAAGTCAGGAAGCTCCCTAACAATGACATTGTCAGGATATTCCTCGTCTAACTCAGGGTTATCGGTAACATACTGTCCAAAATGCCAAAATTCCTTTAGATCACCTTCCTTTCTACCCTTAGCATGTTCTTTACCAAAGGAAGTATATCCACGCTGACCGCCAATTCCCGGAATTTCGTAACTATCCTTGATATCTTGCGGAAGCGCGAAGAACTTTTTTATTTCATCATATAGATTTTCCACCAGTTCTTCCGATAAGAAATGGCCGCTTAAGGCTACAAATCCAATTTCTTCAAAAGCCTTTCCAATTTCCCGAATGAACTTTTTCTTTCTTGCATCATCACCGGAAATAAAATCCGATAAATCCACGCTTGGCACTAAACTCATGCTTTTTTCTTTGCTTGTTTTGGTAAAATTACAAATTATTGATTAGCTCACACATTGTTATAATACTATTACTAACTTGCTTCTTTGTTATATTTATATGTATTTAAACGCTTTTTAATTCGATGGATTACAAAAAATTTAAGGTAACGGATGACGTGAAGCTGATGCTGTACAAGGCCATGCTTAAACCTAGGATGATAGAGGAGAAGATGTTGATCCTACTTCGGCAGGGTAAAATATCTAAGTGGTTCAGCGGTATTGGTCAAGAAGCCATCTCCGTAGGGGTCACCAGCGCCTTACATGCTTCAGAATATATATTGCCAATGCATCGTAATTTGGGCGTATTTACCACTCGAGAGATTCCGCTGTACCGACTTTTTTCGCAATGGCAGGGCAAAGCTAGCGGCTTTACCAATGGTAGGGATAGAAGTTTTCATTTTGGTACCCAAGAATATAATATCGTAGGTATGATATCCCATTTAGGCCCACAATTAGGAGTGGCAGACGGTATTGCCTTGGCGCATAAACTGCGTGGAGAAAATAAAGTCACGGCGGTCTTTACCGGCGAAGGGGCAACCAGCGAAGGAGATTTCCATGAGGCGCTTAATGTTGCGGCGGTATGGGATTTACCAGTACTGTTCTGTATCGAGAACAATGGCTACGGACTTTCTACACCTACAGAGGAGCAGTATAAATGCGAACATTTGGCCGACAAAGGTGCGGGTTATGGTATGGAATCACATATCATTGACGGAAATAACATCTTAGAGGTGTATACCAAAGTAAATGCACTTTGCACGGACATACGCGCCAATCCAAGGCCCGTACTTTTAGAGTTTAAGACTTTTAGAATGCGAGGTCATGAAGAGGCGAGCGGCACCAAATACGTGCCAAAGGAACTCCTGGAGGAATGGGCGCAAAAGGACCCCTTGGATAATTTTGCGGATTATTTAAAAGAGCACAAACTCTTAAATGATGCCTTGGAAAAAGAGATAAGGGCAACTATTAGTGATGAAATTGATGCGCATTTGCAGCAAGCCTATGAAGAAGAGGCTATTGTATTTGATGAAAGTAAAGAATTAAGTGATGTCTATTTTAATTTTGATTTAGAAGATGTTACACCTAATATACACACCAAGAATATCCGACTGGTGGATGCCATCTCCGATGGACTTCGGGGCGCAATGGAAAAGCATGATAATCTGGTTATTATGGGGCAAGATGTGGCGGAATACGGTGGCGTTTTTAAAATAACGGATGGTTTTGTAGCTGCTTTTGGTAAAGAACGTGTTCGGAATACGCCCATTTGTGAATCGGCCATAGTTGCTGCCGCCATGGGACTTTCCATTAACGGAATGAAGGCGGTGATGGAAATGCAGTTTGCCGATTTTGCGAGCAGCGGATTTAATCCCATCGTAAATTATTTAGCAAAAACCCACTATAGATGGGGTGAAAAGGCCGATGTTGTTATCCGTATGCCCTGTGGGGGCGGTGTGGCCGCCGGTCCTTTTCACTCGCAGACCAATGAGGCATGGTTTGCCAAGACTCCGGGGTTAAAGGTGGTCTATCCCGCATTTCCTACGGATGCCAAGGGTTTATTGTCCACGGCGATTGAAGACCCAAATCCAGTGCTGTTCTTTGAGCACAAAGGATTGTACAGAAGTGTATACCAAGAGGTGCCGACCAATCATTATACGATTCCTTTTGGTGAGGCTTCTATACTCCGTGAGGGTGATGCTATTACCATAGTAAGTTATGGCGCAGGTGTTCATTGGGCACTGGAAACTTTGGATAAGAACGAGGATATTAAGGCCGACCTTCTTGACTTAAGGACGCTAGTTCCACTGGATATGGAGCGTATCTACAGTTCCGTAAAAAAGACGGGGAAATTAATTATCCTTCAGGAAGATAGTCTCTTCGGCGGTATTGCAAGTGACATTTCCAGTTTGGTGATGGAGAACTGTTTTGAATACCTGGACGGACCCATTAAAAGAGTCGCCAGTATGGAAACGCCCATACCCTTTAATGCGGAACTGGAGCGTAATTATCTTGCCAAATCAAAATTTGAAGCAGCTTTGTTGGCCTTGTTGGCCTATTAGCGAATCCGTTAACATCCGTACGAATAAGGTCAATAGACACCCTTAATATGTATCATCTTTGCATCACATTAATAATAATTTAATCTATCAATACGTCCAATCTTTAAATAGAAACGTATATAAGATTAACTATAAATCTAAATAAGTTATGAGAAAAATACTATTACTTTTAGGAGTAAGTGTATTCATGTTAGCTTCTTGCTCCGTATCCAAGGACACCAGAGGAAAAAGAAATCTTTTAAGCGGTTCTTGGACATTGGATAATGTCTCTTTTGCAAACAACACTGGGAACTTCAAAGCAACCATGTTCAATGATGTGGAAGATATTTGCTTAGAAGGAAGCGATTGGTTCTTTCGAGACAATAATAGTACAGGTCGCTATACGATAGCACCTTCTACCTTATGTAACGGAGGAGACCGTTTTATCAGATGGTCCGTAGTAGAGCGTGATGAAAACTATTCCAGTCAATTACAGTTTAAATTTATCGATGAAAAACGCAAGGATATTTCAGGTGGTCTTGGATACCGTTTGAACATTGAAAGCTTGACCGAGCAGTCCATGCAATTAAAATCGAACGTCATGGTCGATGGTGAAACGGTTACCGTCGTATATGACTTCACAAAAAAATAATAGAAATCTACTTTAAACTAAATATAATGATAAAAAGTATTTTTAAAAGAAGTGCAAGTATTGTGGTAACCTTAGCTTTAGTGCTAAGCTGTAGTACAGTTAAGAACGCAAATAAAACACAAAAAGGAGCTGTAATAGGAGCAGCAGGAGGCGCAGTTATTGGTGGTGTCCTCGGGAATAATATCGGTAACGGAAATAATACTGCCCTAGGCGCTATTTTGGGAGCTGCTATAGGTGGTGCTGCCGGTGGCTATATCGGAAACCGTATGGATAGGCAGGCAGAACGTATAGAAGAGGAAATACCTGGTGCAGAAGTAAAAAGGGTAGGAGAAGGTATCAATGTTACCTTTAATGAAGATGCGGGTGTTTATTTTGACACCAATAAATCTAGTGTGAAGGGAACTTCCGCAACTACCTTGGATAAACTGGCAGGAATTTTCAACGAATATCCAAAGTCCAATATTTTGGTAGAAGGGCACACGGATAGTGCAGGTGCGGAAGATTATAACATGAACCTTTCTAAGCAACGTGCGGAATCTGTTACCAATTATTTAGTAGCAAAAGGTATTTCCGCTAGCAGGTTTTCCACCAAATGGTACGGAGAATTACAGCCTGTAGGTGATAATACCACTAGCGATGGTAAGGCCAAGAATAGGAGAGTTGAGTTGGCAATTGTTGCTAGCGAAGAGCTTAAAGAGGAAGCCATAGAGCAAACAAAACAATAATATTTTAAAATACGGTAAATTAAATCCTCGCACTAGCGGGGATTTTTTTTGGAAAGATGTTACTTTCACGGGGTGAAGGAATATGATGTTGTCATTGTTGGTGGTGGACTAGCCGGGCTTACCGCCGCTATAGCCCTATCTCGCAAAGGATATGTGGTATTGGTCTTTGAGCCCAATCAATATCCGCATCACAAAGTATGCGGGGAATATGTTTCCAATGAAGTAGTGCCTTATCTAGAGTCACTCGGAGTAGCATTGGACAAGGCTGGGGCCGTACCCGTTACCGATTTTCAAATCAGCGCTACAAGCGGTCGTGTGGCGCAGACCAAACTCCCTCTAGGAGGCATTGGTATCAGTAGGTACACGCTAGACCATACCCTCTATAGAAGAGCGCTGGAAGTAGGGGTAGCGTTCATTTTTGCCAAGGTGTCCAGCATCGATTTTAAAAACGATATATTTCAAGTCCGTGCGCAATCCGAGGTTTATAATTCGCCTATCGTAATCGGCGCTTATGGCAAACGGGATGCCTTGGATAAATCCCTAAAGCGGGACTTCAGCTTTCAAAAACATTCTTGGTTAGCGGTAAAGGGACATTATCGCACTCCGGATTTTCCGGATAACTTGGTCGCATTGCATAATTTTCCCGGGGGCTATGGCGGACTCTCCAAAACCGAGAGTGGTGCTGTGAATTTCTGCTATTTAGCGCATTATGATTCCTTTAAGAAATATCCGAACATAGAAGAGTTCAACCAAAAGATTGTCGCCCAGAACAAGAACTTAAGACATTTTTTTCATGAATCGGAAGCCCTGTTCGAGAAACCTTTGACCATTGCGCAGATCGCCTTTGAGGAAAAGAAGCCGATAGTGAACCATATCTTAATGTGTGGGGATACTGCGGGTCTTATTCATCCTTTATGTGGAAACGGAATGGCAATGGCTATTCATAGTGCAAAGTTGGCATCGAACTGCATCAGCACCTTCTTTGAAAGTGCCAGTAGAGATCGCACCGTTTTAGAACAGGAATACAGCAAACGTTGGAACACCACTTTTAAGAAAAGACTCTGGTACGGGCGCAAATTACAGCAGGTGTTGTTGCATAAAAAATGGGTCAATAGTGGCGTAGCACTAGCGAGCGTCTCCGGAAAAGTGCTACGCTATATAATCAGCAAAACACATGGCAAACCAATTATATGAGGATGAATTTTAAGCAGCGAAGTGAGCGAGAAGAAATCATGGACAACTATGATGGGAGCAAAGAAACCTTAAAGGCCGTGTTGAAGGATATTACGAGGGTAAATAAAATCCTTGGAGGAAATTCAATTACGGTAGACGCTGTTTTTAGGCTGATTAGAGAGAACAGGAGAGAATCGTATACGATTTTAGACATGGGTTGTGCGGACGGTAACATGCTTCGTTTACTAGCGGATAAGGCCAGAAAAGAACAGGTAGTCGTTAAATTGATAGGGGTAGACCTAAGTGAAGATGCTTTGGAAATTGCGCGGAAGGCCTCCGAGACATATCCCGAGATCAGTTATTCTAAAAAGAACATTTTAAGCGATGATTTTTCTGATTTCAGGGTAGACATTGTCATTACTACGCTGACCATGCATCATTTTAAAGATGTGGATATACTAAAGTTTATTCGTCAATTTATAAAACTATCCGCTATCGGTATAGTGGTCAATGACTTACAACGAAGTAGACTAGCGTATTATTTGTTCCAGATTTTTAGCCTTATTTTTATTAAAACAAAAGTTGCTAAGATAGACGGCCTTATTTCTATTAGTAAAGGATTTAGAAAGAGGGAGCTAGAAACATTCGCAAGTGCCTTGAAAGGAGTGTCCCATACCATAGAATGGAAATGGGCCTTTAGATATGTATGGGTCATGCGTAAAATGCGACTATAAATGCATATGAATACTACAAAAATAGTTGCGGTAGCCAAAGAACTACCTGAACACTGCCGAGAGACCAAAGACATCATTCCCTACGTAGACTTTTGGCTGCAGGGCCAAGAGGAGCGTTTTAGACGTAAGGTCGTTAAGATTTTCGAGGGTGCAGCCGTTGATAAGCGGTACGGAATCATGCCTATTGAAGAGGTGTTCTTGGCCTCTTCTTTTGAGGAGAAAAATGCAATTTACGCTCGGGAATCCAAGAAGTTAGGGCGTAAGGTTTTAGAAAAAGCTTTGAAGGAGGCGCATTGGACGCCAGATTCTTTGGATTATATCATCACCGTCAGTTGCACGGGAATTATGATACCTTCCTTGGATGCCTATCTTATCAATGAACTGGATTTAAGACAGGACATTGTGCGTTTACCCGTTACAGAAATGGGCTGTGCGGCAGGAGTTTCTGGAATTATCTATGCCAATAATTTTCTTAAGGCGAATCCGGATAAGCGAATCGCTGTGGTCTCTGTTGAAAGTCCAACAGCAACCTTTCAGCTCAACGATTATTCTATGACCAATATGGTGAGTGCCGCCATCTTCGGTGATGGCGCGGCATGTGTTCTTTTATCTTCAGAAGCGGAGGCAGAAGGCCCTAAGATTATCGGAGAAGATATGTACCATTTTAAGGATGCAACACACCTTATGGGTTTTGATTTGACCAACCATGGACTAAAAATGATTTTAGACCCCAAAGTACCCGAAACGATTGCAGACCATTTTCCTGATATTGTACATCCGTTCTTAAAAAAGTATGGGAGTGCCATCGAAAACGTGAATCATTTAATTTTTCACCCCGGAGGAAAAAAGATAGTACAGACTGTTGAAGCACTTTTTGGAAGCTTGGGCAAGAATATAGATGATACACGTGCAGTATTACAATTATACGGAAATATGAGTAGTGCTACCGTTTTATATGTTTTAGAGCGATTTCTAGCTAAAGATATTAAGCAAGGAGAACAGGGATTAATCCTAAGTTTCGGCCCAGGGTTTTCGGCGCAACGGGTATTATTGGAATGGTAATCATATAAAAAAGATGGGAAAAGATTGGGCTTTGATATTAGGGGGAAGTAACGGCTTGGGTCTTGCAACGGCGACGAAATTGTCAAGGCATGGATTTCATATATGCATTGTTCATCGAGATAGACGTTCCGAGATGGATACTATCGAAGCAGATTTTGAAGCTATGAGGGCTTTGGGAGTCCAAGTAAAGACCTTTAATGCAGATGCCTTGAATGCGGATAAGCGTATGGAATTGGTAGAAGAAATGAAAGCCTTTCTTCCTGAAGGCCATCGCATAAAGGTTTTAGTGCACAGTATCGCCAAAGGCAGTTTAAAACCCATGCACGTCAGCAAAGGAATGCCATTGTCCAATCAAGACATAAAAATCACTTTTGAAGCCATGGCACTAAGTCTCTATGAATGGACCCGACTTTTAGTGGACCAAGGGCTTTTTGCCGATGATACTCGGATTATTTCCTTCACGAGTGAAGGGAATACAAGGGCGCTGCCTAATTACGGAGCGGTTTCCGTGGCCAAGGTGGCCTTAGAAGCGCTTACACGTAATATGGCATTGGAATTCGCCCCCTTGGGAATTAAGGCGAATTGCATACAGGCCGGTGTTACCCTTACCAAGTCTTTTCAAATGATTCCCGGTCAGGAACAAATTAGGGAACACGCCTTAAAACGTAATCCCAACGGACGACTCACCACTCCTGAAGATGTGGCTAATGCAGCATATTTGTTGACCAAAGATGAGGCCAAATGGATCACCGGCACCGTAATTAAAGTGGATGGCGGAGAAAGTTTACGATAATGTAGTTCAATAACGATGAGTTTTCAGCATATATTGGCCAGTTTACCTTATGAGCCTCCCTTTCTATTTGTGGACGGACTGTCCCGTTTGGATGATGATGGGGCAGAGGGCTATTTCACCTTTCAGCCGAAAATGGATTTCTATAAGGGACATTTTAAAAATAATCCGGTAACTCCTGGCGTATTGTTAACGGAATGCTGTGCACAAATAGGTCTGGTCTGTTTAGGGTTACATTTGTTAGGTAAAGAGAACGTGGCGATAGCTAAGGTAGGGATAGGTTTTAGCAGTTCAGAAATGGAGTTTTTAAAACCCGTGTTCCCGGGAGAAAAAGTAAGGGTGACCTCCAAAAAAATCTATTTTCGTTTTCGAAAACTAAAATGCGAAGTAAAGATGTATGATGCGAATGGTGATTTGGTGTGCAAGGGAATCCTAGCGGGTATGCTAACAAATAATAAGGATGAGTAAACAGGTCGTAATTACAGGTTTGGGCGTATGCGCACCGAACGGTGTAGGGCTAAAAGACTTTAAGGAGGCCTTGCGTGTCGGTAAAAGTGGAATTCGCCATCAGTCCAAACTTCAAGAACTAAATTTCAGTTGTCAAATAGCTGGAGAACCATTGATTAAGGATAATCTTTTAAATCAATACTTTAATCCTCTGCAACTGCGAGGATTGAACGCATCGGGCTTGGTGTTTGGCGTCATTGCCGGTATGGATGCGTGGAAAGACGCGGGATTAAAAGTGAACACGGCTAATGAGCCGTACTGGGATTATGGCGTGCTTTTTGGAACCGGGATTCTCGGAGTAGATAAATTACGGGAGTCCATTTACAGGGTGGACGAAAAGAATGTGAGACGTGTGGGAAGTACTACCGTAGTACAGACCATGGCAAGTGGTATTAGTGCATATCTTGGTGGCATGTTAGGCTGCGGTAATCAGGTAACTACGAATTCCTCTGCCTGTACCACAGGAACAGAAGGTGTTTTAATGGCCTATGAGCGTATTTCCCAAGGGAAGGCAGAAGTAATCCTCACCGGTAGCTGTAGTGATAGTGGACCTTATGTTTGGGGCGGATTTGACGCTATGCGCATACTTCCTAGAAATTATAACGACAACCCGGCCCAGGCCAGTAGACCGATGAGTGCCTCGGCTAAAGGTTTTGTGCCCGGGAGTGGAGCAGGAGCATTGGTACTTGAATCCCTTGAGAGTGCCAAAAAGCGAGGAGCCAAAATTTATGCTGAAGTTCTGGGCGGGGAAATAAATAGCGGCGGACAGCGGGGAGAAGGTTCCATGACCGCACCCAATAGTATGGCCGTTCAGCGCTGTATTCGCAATGCGGTAACCAATGCAGGAATTTCGGCGGAGGCCATTGATGTCATTAACGGACATCTGACCGCAACGACCAAGGATGCGCTGGAAATAGCCAATTGGAGTGCCGCCTTGGAACGCGCGGATACCGATTTTCCATACATCAATTCTTTTAAAGGAATGATAGGACACTGTTTGGCCGCTGCTGGAAGTATAGAGTGTGTTGGAGCTATATTACAGTTTGAAGAAGCTAGTGTGTTCGGGAATATCAATTGCGAAGACTTAAATCCAGATATCACTTCCGTTATTTCAGCAAATAAAATTCCCAGAAAGACCATCCCTTACCGACCAAAAATGATTGCCAAGGCCAGTTTCGGTTTTGGAGATGTAAATGCTTGTGTTATTTTTAAGGCTTTTAACGACGAACCGTGACCCATGCAAAACGAAGACAAGTATACTTCCTTAAAGAATATTGTTAAAACTTACCTTCCGGAAGATGTAAGCGTTGATGATATTAAACCCGAAAGCAATTTTATATCCGAATTGAACATAAATTCGGCCAATTTGGTGGACATCGTACTTGATGTGGAGGACGCCTTTGATATTCGTTTGGAGAACGAGGATATGGACCAAATGCAAACGGTACAGGATGCTATGGCCATCATCGATAAAAAGTTGGCTGACAAATAATTGTAATGAACGATTTTCTTAATTGGGCCAAAGGTCAACTAAAAGTTAACCCTAAACTGCTGCTATCATACTGTTCGGTATATTTTCTGTGGGGTCTGGGTATGAACTGGTTCGGATCACAAGTTGAGATTGCCCGCTTCACTTACTGGTGGCAGGTCATTACTTGTTATATTCTTTATATGGTACCCATTTCGCTCTTATTACGAAAACAGCCCTTTCATGTGCAATATGCCTACGGCCTTATCGCGATGTGTTTCTTGGAATTTGGCGGTTATGCGCTAGAAACCTCGTATGCCTATCCGAATAATTTGTTGGACGAATTTTTTGGGGAACGCACCTTTGCATTGGGCATGGCACTATTTTTTGGGCTATACTTTCCTGCCGGGAATTGGGCAGTTGCTAAAATTTACAAGGCTATTTTCAGAAACAGTTAGTTCGTTCCGGATTTGAGGCATTACTTAAAATAGCCTCAGTTCTAGTGTTTGATTTTTCAACCTTTTCATTATTAAATCAAATGTATCGAGACCTCTTAATAAGCTAAAAGGACATCAAAATACTTACAAAAGCTAGGGATTACCTCAAAAAAAGGCGAAAAACGTACTCCAACTACGAAACAGAAGAAGTACTCAAATTAAAATGCACAACTGATAAACGTCATGCGTTTTATTTCATTAAGCGCCTAAAAGAGGATTCTAATAATTTCCAACCATCAACCATCAAAAGCTAAACTTCCTTTTCTTTCTCAGGAATCAATAAGGAGGCCAATACGCCCGAAACTAAGGACCCTGAAATAACGCTAAGCGAAACCCATTCCGGTAGATGAATAAAGTGGGAGAATAACATCTTCAGTCCCACAAAAGCCAAGATGACCACTAGGCTATAGTTGATAAATCGAAACTTTGCCAGCATGCGGGAGATAAGGAAATACATAGACCGTAGGCCTAGTATGGCCAAAATATTGGAACTGAATACAATGAAAGGGTCGGCCGTAATGGCAAGAATGGCCGGAATACTATCCAGTGCAAAAAGAATATCGGTAAGCTCAATAATAATAAGTGCTACAAATAGGGGAGTGGCGGCACGCACGCCCATCTTTTTCACAAAGAAATCATGACCGTTAATTTGCGATGTAATGGGATAGATTTTTTTCAATTGTTTAAATACAAAGGAATCCTTGGGATTAAAATAGGTATCGTCACTTTTAAGCATCTTAAAGGCCGTGTAAAGAAGAAATACACCAAAAACATAGATGATCCACTCGAATTTGGTAATTAAGGCCACCCCAAAGAGAATCATTAACGCTCTGAATATAATGGCCCCTAAAATCCCCCAGAACAACACCCGGTGCTGGTAAAGTGGCGGTATCTTAAAGGCGGAAAAAATGACAGCGATAACAAAGACATTGTCAATACTTAAGGACAGTTCAATAAGGTAACCGGTGATGTATTTTAAGACGGCATCGTTAGGCGTTAGTCCGGTAGGATTTTCCGTTAATACAGCGGAGAACAGCCAATAGATAACAACACTAAAAGCTAGGGCTACGCTTACCCAAATGGCGGTCCAAATGCCCGCTTCCTTAGATTTGATGACATGGTCGTTCTTATGAAAAACACCAAGGTCCAAGGCCAGGAAAACCACTATACAAGCAATGAAAATAGTCCAAACGAGCATAAAGTAATAATTGAATGAGCGAAGTTAAACATCATTTTCAAAATGGAATAATTATAGCTGAAAAATGTTAAAATGAAGCTATATGGGTGGCTCTGCTCGTTATTGAAGTTCCAAATTAAACTGAACGCGTACCTTGTTAGACTCCCTTCCTTTCTTTAAAATGGTAATATCAAAATCGGAGGAGAATAGGGTAGTGGAGCCTAACAGTTTTTTTCCGTTTTTGGTAAAACGAATGGTTATAGGTTTTGTGATTCCTTTAAGCGTAAGATTTCCATTGACCAAAAGCGCATTGTTTTCCCTTTTTACCGTAGTGCTTTTAAAGGAAATTTTCGGATGTTCGTCCGCATTAAAATATTTGCTGCCCCTTAGTGACCAATCACGTAAAAAATTACCGGTTTTTATGGTTTCAGAAAGTACGGTTCCTTCTATAACTGAATTTTCCGGAGTATCCCAATCAACGGTAGAAGTAGAGGAGAAGCCGTCAATGGTACCATCTACATCTCTAGCTACAAATGTAAAACTGATATTGGCATTGGCAATCTGTTGCCCATAAACCTGCTGTTGTATGGCGAATAGGAGAAAGAGAACAATAATATTTTTCATGTGGCAACTATTTGGTATGATGCCTTAAAATGTCCGATGAAGCGTATTTCATTATCGATATAAAAGGTGAAACTAGTACAAATATAGTCGGTGTATTAAAAATACATTACATTTAGAATGAGGACATTATATGAAAAATGAAAAAAACGACCATTTGGGCCAAAAGCCTAGTTGTGTTCGTAGGCGGTATTTTTATGGCCACGGCACAGTCAAAAGCTGACAAACCTATTAAAGTGCAGAAGCGCACCTTGATGGACAAGTTTGAACCGGATTTAGTAAAACCTGTGGACGAGCGAATCGCTCTAAAGGAAAAACGTATTGCATCCCAGCAACAGACAAAGAAAATTTTGGATACTTTGAATATTTCGGACCGAAAGCGACGTAGGTTAATGCGAGAATTAAGACGTAGTCCTTTTTCGGAACGTATTCAAAAAACCATCCTTGCAGAAACCGAATTCGAGGACGAAATCGATAATAATCCCAAAAAGTAGCTAGCGCGATTTCATCTTCGCTTTACGCTTTTGTAATTGCCTTTCCAAATCGCTAACGGACTCCGCGATAGATGCCTCAAAACTGGAATGGCTCGCCTCCGCAAAGAGTCTTGGGCCGGGCGCACTTAACCTGATATTACAAATCATACCCGTATCCGGGGAAGAAGTATTTTCCGTTTTAAAGAATACATCTGCACGAACAATAAAATCAAACTTATCCAGCAGCTTTTCGAGCCTAGAGGCTGCCATAATTTCTAGCCTATTACTGGCCTTTACATCGTCATATTCAAAATTGATATTCATATTTCCGTTTGTTTAGGATTAAGGTAGACATTTCCCCTCAAATTTTCAATGTTACCAAGGGGTTAATTTTGAGTACCTGATGATAAATTTTAGTTAAAGATTGATAATGTGATAATTATCATAAAAATAGATGTGAAAAAAATTCGTACTATATACAGTGGAAGAAATAGCTTTAATTTAAAATAAGGCTGGTTATGGATGGAAAACACTTAAAGACCGAGCTAAAAGATGTAAATTCATCGTTGGTTCGTGTTCAACGTAGTTATAGTGAATTGGTGAAGTGTAAAGAGAAGATGTATTCCTATTTATGTGAACCCACAACATCCGGCCTATTTGAGACCAGGGAAAAGTTAAAATTCAAAATGGAGGCTTTGATGGCCGGCCATCTGGATTTGCTACATCAGTTAGAACACAAGAAAGATATTCTCACCAAGGAATTGGGAGAGATTACGGCGCAGTTACGGGCCGCTAAACAGTTGGAGAAGGGGATAAGTAACTATATGTTGGCAGCACACCCTTAGGAGTGAATATTGGCTGAATCAAATTTCAGTTAGGGATGAAAGGCCCTTAACTATCGGTAAAAAGATACGGATACGCCATAAATGTGGACTTTAACTTTTTTATGGTAATTTCGAGAGAGACACTATTGAAAACACATGAAAAAATTATTCTTTTTAAGCCTATGTGCGGCTTGCACGATGGGTCATGGGCTATATGCGCAGACCGAAACATCGGATTCGAACTCCACGAAAAAAAATAAAAGTACCATTACAGAAGAGGATGAAGGTCCCATAATGCTAAAGTTTGAACCCGATTACGTAGCGGAGCAACTAAAACGTAGAAATGTAATTTTGGAGAAACGCCGTATGATCGATACAATGGATATCTCCGAAAAGAAAAAATTACGCCTGATCAAAGAACTGTACAGGGATTTAAATTCTAAACGATTACAGAAGGTACTTTTGGCCGAGACTAAATTTGAGGACGAGCTGGACAAATAAGGCGCATGGAGGAGTCATTAAACAACACAATAGCCTGTTCCTAAATAGCTTATTATGAGAAAAATAGCGGTTTTTCTAATGGTTTTGTTGGTAATGCTAAGTTGTAGTAGTGCTAAGAAAACGACTGTAAGCCCCGCGGAATTGGCAGCTTTTAAAACCTATATAGAAAACGGAAGTTTTGAGTTCAACGCAACGGCCACATTTCCACTTCAAACCCACGCGTTTACTAATGTAGCGAATTCCGGACTTTTACAGCCGGGGAGTAATTCGGGTCACATAGACCTTACGGGTAATCCAAGTTATGTTAGGTTTATAGGGGACAGCATCTCGGTACTTTTACCGTATTTTGGCGAAAGACGCGTATCTGGTGGCTATGGCGCCAATACGGATATTAAATTCGATGGTATTTTAAGTGATTATGAGATAGCCTACGATACAATTAAGAGTATATACCGTATTTCATTTCGTATGGAACAGAATACCGAAGTTTACGATGTGCATATGGCTGTTTTTCCGAGTAAGAATGGAAACCTAAGCCTGAACAGTACACAGCGCAGTACCATCCGGTACAATGGAATAATTCAGGATATTGAGGATACGGAAACTTCAAAGTAAAAAGAGCTGTAAAGCAGCATACTATTTCAATTTTATGGTGATAGAAGGGATAGGAGAAACACATGCTCCTACAAGGCTTAAAATATCCTATTTGACATAATATAAATTATGATACATTTTGATATATAAGTATTTCAGGTTCAAACCTTTAGCTGTAAGTCATAATTCTATTATGTAAAATATCCCTCGCATTTATAGCTTTTAAGCGAATTACCAACAGGGTCATCAAGCTGTTTAATTTACGTAGTTTCAAATTTTCCACTCAGAATAAAATTTATTCCAAACTTCGAAATTCGGCAACCCTGACGACAAACCTCGCGTCTGTACTCATAATTTGTCATTATGTCAAATTGCCGCTCGGCCAACAGCTTATTGCTTTCATAAAATCAAAATGCTCAGGCATTTTATTTTATACGCAATTTCCAGCCGCTTGGCCAGCGCCAAAAAAAGCAAAACTTTTAGATTCTTTTGAAATTTGTGATTTATGAGAAACAATCCGTTAATAAATTTTTCAGGAGATTCTCAGTAACTTGCCGCAACAGCACAAAATTTTAGAAATAAAAATTTCTGTGCCCTTGCTACTCTTCACGTTCCTAGAAACATTTTTTGAAATCCTATTTTACATAATGTTTAAAACTAATTCCAGAAGTTATTTTAATCTAAACATTACAACTTGCTTAAAATCAAAATATAAAGTCAACTCTTTTGCTCGCTTTATGTTCTTTAGTTCGATTTCAAATTCGAGTTTACCGTCTATACATTTTATGTCACCTAATGCATTTTGTTTTCTGTCAATATCATAGTCAACCACATATGTTCCTGATTTACAACCAAAGCTAAATTTTACCGTTTTTTGATTTTTTTCTATGACGCCCTCTACTGGAGATATTAGTGAAAAGTCCGTTTCGTATATAAGTGGAGCGTTCAAAAAACTTTCTTTACTAATCTTATCTTTTATCAGCGCATCCTCATATTTTAAAGGATAATGACGTTTTATGAACACCTCAGGTGCCGTTAAAAAAAATGAATTTTCTAGACCTTTTCTAAATCCTCCATTACCATATGTACCAGCTCCCCATGTAACATCAACCAAATACTTTTTTCCGTCAATTTCTACAACATTCCATGCATGGTCAGGATAAAATCGTTTTCCTATGTCTTTAAAAGTGGTTTTTGATGCTCCTGAAACCACTTTAGAATTGATACCCAATTCAGTACAGACTTCTGTAAACAATGTAGAATATCCTTCGCAAACAGCTATACCTTTCGAAATAACCCTTTTTGAAAGTCTATCATCAAACTTTTTTTCTTTTCGAAGATATTCTTCCTTATCTGCATATTCGTAAGTGAACTTACCATATTCTTTTGAGTCGTATTCAACATTATCAGCAATCCAATAAAAAGCGGCTCTTACCTTATCAGAATCGGTATTAAAATCATTAGAGATTTGCTTAGTAAGTTTTGCTGCTGAACTAAAATGATTAGGATACTTTGAAACTATTTCATCGACTTTTTGATAATCTTGCGAATAGATTACACATACTGAGAATAACAGAAGTAACAAGATTATTCTTTTTAAAATTGGCATTGCGGTTTGGTTTACTATACTTATTCAAATATAATACCAACATTGAAGAAAGTGTCTTTTCTTTTTTTCTTGATAAAAAAAGAAACAAAAAAATCAAGGCTTACAGATAATTTTGGAAACAATGTACGGGTCGGTCGCTAAATTTTAGGATCCATTGTAACTCTTAAGACTACATTAAGGTAATACAACCATTACAGTAATCAACAATTATGGTAACCAGCCCCCTAAAATTCTTAACGCTCCTCTCCCCTATTGTTTTCCCAAAATTATCTTAGGCCAAATACCTCGCTAAGACTCCGATAATCAAACAACTAATCCTTCTTTTCCGGAGGCGGCGGTGGTGGGTTTTTCATTGAAGGAACACTACCTTTTACAATTCCACCATGGGGTTGTTCCTTCGTTTTTGGCCTTGGAATAGGCTCCGTACCTTTATTTTGTTTTGCCATTTTTAAAAATTGTTAAAATATTCTCTTGTTCTTATATCTGCTTTACTCTTTAATCTCTTCCAATGCTTTATATTAAGTTTGTCGTCTAACCTTTCAATAGCGGCAAAATCTGTTTCTCTAAGCGAGAAAAAGACCTTTTTAATTTTCTTTTCTTTTTTGTAATCATTTTCGCAATCATACCAGAGCTCCTCTAATTTGTTCAAATATTTCAAATACATACTTCTTAACACAGAAATTTCTTCAAGTTCTGAATCTGACCTCACTATTTGATTTTCTATTAAACCTATAAGTTGAATTAAAGCAATTATTATACAAGCAAACCATGCAAGAGGTTCCCAAAAAGCCCAACCAAAAACGCCAGAACCGGAAAAGACCAATGTTGCAATTTTTATATATCGTTTTAAATCTTTCTGAAAATCGAGATACAAGGAAAGATATACTTCTCCATACTTTATTTGCATCATTTCATACCAAACCTTACTCCTCATAATTGAATCTATAATTACAAATACTCTTTAACAGACTTCATTGTATCATCCAATATAGAAGGGATTTCACCATTTAAAACATCTTTATAACTTATTGATTCTAAACTTGTAACATCAACAATAATACAAGCAGCTGGATTAATTATATAGTCCTTAGAATAGTAAGACGATAAATATCTAAATAGGGTTTCAGAATAAATACCTAAATCACTCGGTTTAAAACCATCTTGCCAAACAATGAACCAAATTCCACCAATACTTTGATTGTTTTCAGCACCATAAGAAAAAATATGTTGTGGCAAAATTTGAACAGGTAAACCGCCCATTTCTAGTATGGAATTGGGTTTTGATAAAAATTTCAAATCGGCAGTTGGCCTCAATTGTGTAAAATCAAAATCTTTATACTTAGAAAGTATATCAATATTTCGTTTATACATTCTTTTAGTTTGTGACCTTTGGTTTAAATTATAAAGGTCTGAAACTTCTTCAATTTTATCTATGATAATTGAATTGTCATTTTCTTTAAACGCTTTACTAATGGCACTTAAACTTCTTACCCAATAATTCCCACCATCACCGGCAGAGGCTGGTTTTCTACCAACTTTTAATTTATTAGTGAAAGTGACTTTTCTTGGTTTAGATAATCTTCTAAACTCTACAAGCTTTTTTACGGGTAGTTTTTCTATAGCCATAAGTTAAACTTAAATTCTACTTTTTCCTCTTTTTTGTAGGACCTACTTTAATAGTCTCAATAACTGTTGTACTCGGTCTTCTGTTTGCAACTTTAATAGGAACGAATTGACCTGTTTTAGCATCTCTTCCTCTTTTGCTTGTTCTAGCCATTTTATAAAATTTTAAATTAGAATGAATTATCGAACGAATATAAAAATTCGTAGAATAAAAACTAGAATATGTTTATAAGTTCTCAAAAATGTTAACTACTTTAGCGGAAATGAAGAAATTGCATCCCAATCAAGAGAAGTTAATCAATATTTTAAGAGAAAATATAGATAACCCCTTAACAATGTTTGAGTTAATGGGAGAATTAGATGTTGCATCTACAAGCGTTGTTCATCATCATATTGTTCAACTAGAAAAAAAAGGGTACTTAAAACGAAATCAATCAAACCCTAGAGATTATCAATTATTGCAAGACCCTGAAAAACCTATTATTTATGTAAATCAATATGGTTTAGCTGAATGTGGTCCAAACGGAAGTGTTTTAGATGGAAATCCAATTGAAAGAATACCAATAGCATCTAAATTATTAAAATTTCCCTCCGTAGATGCTTTTATGGTTATTGCTAAAGGAGATTCTATGGAACCGGAAATTAGACAAGGAGATTATGTTATTGCACAAAAACAAACTTCAGCTTTAAATGGGGAAATAATAGTGTGTGTAAATGATAAAAAAGCAATCATTAAATCATATTCCAAAACTGGAGATACAATAATTCTTCACTCTTTAAATTCTAACAAACATCAACCTTTTATAGCTAGCGAAGATTTTAGAATAGAAGGCATTGTTAGAAATATAATTAAGTACTCTTAATATGTTAACCACAAATTTTTTCAATCAAAAATTTGTCATTATCATCTTTGTCAAAATTCAATATTCTCAATACTAATTCAAAGATATTTGTCGATGATTCTTCTTTTGCAGGGTTTTTATGGTCATGTTTATCAAATATCTTTTTTGCTCTGCAAATTGCTAGTTCAACTCTTGCCTTTCCTGTTGCTTTGTCAACACCATTAAGAAGTTCAAATAACTCAGGAGTAACTACTTTAGAGCCATTACCATCAAAGCTAGCTCCAAGAGGGTTAATTAACTGGTTTAGCTTTGTATTATAATCTGTTCGATTCATGCTTCCTCCTTGATGGTCTTCAAAATGTAAAATCAACCAATATTCAAAAGCCTGATGAGAATAACCAACATGATATTTAATTTTTTGAGCAGTCCAAATGGCATTATTGAAATTATGAGCCCAATTTGGGTCATCCGGTTTTGGGTCAGCATCGAAAACACACCACACTTCATCGTATTTTTTTAATTTTGCTAGTCTTTGAGCCCAATTAATAAGAGATAAATGACTGAACCCGTCACCAATAGGTTCAATTTCAACAGATTTTAATTCAAATTTATTGAAATATGATGGTTCGGTATTCTTACCCTCGCAAGCAATCAAAATCAAAGGAAGTGCTTCTTTCGAAGCCCTTTTACGATTCAATTTAGGTTCTTCTCTTCTCTGTCTTTTATTTCTACCAACTTCGTCTAAATGGCGAAATTTATTTGCCTTTTGCCTTTCGTTTTTATTCTTCATTTTCATATTGAAGAAATTTAGAGTCAATAGTATTAAAGTATTTTAGGAAAGGAATTGCTCCGTATTTACCTCTTAAATAGTTGCTTTCTAAAGCCTCATTTTGTCTAATTTTTTTAAACTCTGCTAGTGAATAAAGGGAAGCTTCACCCTTATTGTTTTTATCGGTAAACCAAATTTGGTCTCTCCTGAAAAGTCCTGAGCTTAGAAGATTGGTATCATGAGAATTAAAAATTAATTGGGCATTATTGGGATTGGACTCTTTAGAATTAAATAAAGATACAATCTCACTCACTAAATTGGGGTGCAGCTTTGAGTCTAGTTCGTCTACAACAAGGATATATCCTTTTTCTAAAACATTTAAAATAGGTCCCGTTAACGCGAAAAACTTTTTTGTTCCAGATGATTCGTTATCATCCATTGAAAAATAGGTGTCAGAGATAAAATTTCCTTCATCATCATATTTCTTTTTAGTTGTGATTACATCAGTAAAGAAAATTTTATCATCTTCTTTCGATTCCTTAATTATAATATCTTTAAGGCCCTTTGGCATGTTTTCAGGCATTTTATTAAGGTCTAACATTTCAGCTTTGACGTCATCGATATTCAAGTCAGCCGCTTTGAGGAGTTTTAATATTTTATTCTTATCCTTCTTATTTTCCAGTCGAGACATTGTATAGCCTTGGAATCTTGACTCGTCATGTCCTGATAACGTTTTCAACCCATCAAACCAGTTATAAATAGATTCAGAATACTCATCGTTAAATTGAGTTGCTTTAGAAATAAATAGCTGGTTATCTCTTACAAAACCTTGTTTAGCAATACTACCGGCTTTTTTAAACCTTTTCGGGTGTGTTTCGATATCTTGATTATCTCGATAAAACAATTCAATTTCCTTAATCTTTGCTTTTTCATATAACCATTCTGAGATAACCTTCTCATTATTCAGTTCAAAACCATATCTGTATCGAACATCTTTAATCACAAAAATAAATTCAAATTCACTTGATTCTTTCTCGCTATTAATATTTAATAAAAATGGTTCTACAGGAATTTTATCTCCAGCATTATAGTCAGTTGCAGAATTGATGATAAAGCGTTTCGCAAAACTAATGGCATCATAAAATTTGCTTTTCCCACTTGCATTTGCACCGTAAATCACGGCGCTTTTCAATACGCGCAAGTCAAACTTATCTATTTGGGTAACATTTTCCTTCTCTCTAATTTTTTTATCATAATTAGAGGCAACCATGCTAAGTGTGGCTGTTTCTCGAAATGTTTTATAATTCTTAACTTTGAATTGAATCAGCATAATAAATAGGTTATTTGCTTGTTTTGAGTAAAAATATGTTTTATTTGTTATATATAATGTATAATTATGAATTTTATTGTCTTTTATTAACAGTTAAAATTTTAATAAATTAACTACATATTAGCATTTAAAATAAGTTTTCAACAGTTATTCCCATTCCACACACATTACACTCCCCTCCTACTGTCGGCTCGCATAATAAGTGTTCCATTACTCTTGTGGAAGAATCTTTTTAGAAGAAAAATTTAAAGGAGGCTTACTACAAAATACTTTGCTTTACCCAAGCAAAGTGTCATAATGCAAGACATTATGTTTCAATAGAGAAACATAATCCGACATTACGTCAAATAGCGATAAGTTATACTTAATTTAAGGGAATTCCTAGCCATCTATAAGGTTTCGCCCATAGTCCATGCGCTGACTTAGAACTCTAAGAATAAAAATTCCGCTTGCCGTATGAAGATAAAAGTCGGAAAGAAGCAATTTTGCTCATTTCAAAATCTGGTCCTCGGTTTCATTACCTTTCAAGAAGAAACTTTTTGGAAGACGACATAATTTTTAAAGATTAATAATCATTAAAAATTTGTACGAGATATAATGGTGGCAAGAGAAAGTGTAGTACCAAATACGCCAGCGCTCCCAACCGCGTTTCAAAAACGAAACACAATTTAGCGTGGCACGTGTACGGAGTTTATCGAAGTATCAAATAAGAAAAAATCAGTAAGTAATTTAAGTGCATTTCTGGACTAGGTTTAGGTTTTAGATGTATTGAACAACTATTTTTAAAGTTTTGATAGTTATTAAATAGCCTATCACCACTTCCCACTATGAAGTTAATTCATAAAAAAAAGCCATTGCAGAATTGCAATGGCCTTAATCTTCTTTCTCATAATTTATTATACTACGGCATCACCACAGTGTCCAAAGCATGGATAACACCGTTAGATGCTGCTACGTCTGCAATAACCACGGTAGAAGTACCTCCTTTGGCATCGGTCAACATTACATTACCATCCTGTAGACTTAAGGTAATGGTTCCACCTTGAACGGTTTCTACAGTAAAGGCACCATTATTACCGTTGATAGCCTCGATTACTGCGGCAGCTTCATACTTACCTGATACTACATGGTACGTTAATATGCCTGTTAAAGCTTCTTTATTTTCGGGCTTCAATAAGTTCTCAACCGTCCCTTCCGGTAATTTGGCAAAGGCTTCGTTGGTAGGAGCGAATACGGTAAAAGGACCAGTACCACTTAGGGTCTCTACAAGACCGGCGGCTTTTACGGCGGCTACCAATGTCGTGAAGGAATCGTTACCTGCGGCAACTCCAACAATATTAGGCGTAGTTTCTTCCTTTATTTCGGCCTTGACCTCCATAACCTCTTCATTGGCTTCCGCCTCCATTTCCTTTTTCTTTTCTCCGCAAGACACGAACAATGCTGCGGTAATAGCTAGTGTACTTAGAACTTTTAATGTTTTCATATTATTTTTTGATATTTTGATTTCTTCAAAGATACAAGCTATTTTATATTGTTTAATTTATTTAACATAAGATTAAACAAAAATAAAAATTGTTTGTGATCAAATGCGTACTTTGGTATCCTATTGAAAAAGTATTGTCCGTATTATAAAATGAAGTGGATATGAATATCGTTTTTTACCTTACACTTTTCTCGGCCTTTTCCTTTCTTGCATTCGGAATTGCCTGTTTTACCACGGTTCAAATGAAGAAGGAGTTTTTCCGTTACGGACTAGCGTCTTACCGTAAAACAGTGGGCTTTTTACAGGTCTTGGGCGGTTTAGGTCTGCTCATGGGATTGTTTTATTCCACAATCTTACAAATGGCTGCCGCGGCTGGATTAGCGGTGTTAATGCTCTTGGGTTTTATGGTCCGATTAAAGATCAAGGATAACGTACTACAGGCTGCACCATCATTAATTTACGCAATAATCAATGCCTACATCCTTTATCGTTTACTATATGTAATGTAAGTCGGTTAAGGAAGGGGAAACGCTATATACAGACACATCAATAAAAACAGAAGGGCCGGAATGGATTTTTTAAAGGGGTCGTTTATTCGTATGTGCATAATTACGGAACCTAATAATAATAGGGCCAAACCTAGGGCGGCTGGTTGTCTTAAGCCCGGAAACCAGATGGCCACCAATAACAAAAGGGCTAAAATCACTTTTAAGGTTCCTATGAGATAACAAGACCATTCCGGTAGGCCATACACTTTAAATTCTTCCTTGATATTCTTCGCATCCCCACCACGCCATTGCGTGGCCTTGTTATTTTGTACGAGCCATACGTTCAAGATACTTATAGAAACAATGATTTGAAGCGCAATACTGATGTAGTTCATGTGGTCTGTTTTAAGGTTTTATAATCGAAGTATTCAAAAATTGTTTAATTATAATTATAAATAACTAAACAATATTACTTAAATCTTTGAACGATTCGAAATTTTTAACGCTAATTTAGAGTTCTTTGTGCTTCATTCTAAAGGTCCGACTTCTTAAAGTGCGTTATCTTCGCGCGCATCATGTGGATGTACCTGGGTCTTTTAGCCGCCTTGTTCTTAGGCTTACATAATTTGTGTAAAAAACATGCCGTTCAAGGAAATGAGGCCTTTCCTGTGTTGCTTGGCACCATAGCATCAGGATTTTTGATATTGCTTCCTTTTTATTTCGGCTCCTTTTTCTTTGAAAATTACTTGACCAAATTACAACTTTACATAACGGATATCCCTTGGCGCATACACGGATTTATACTAATTAAGTCGGCCATTATGGCTGCATCATGGGTATTGGCATATCAGGCACTGAAGCATCTTCCCATTACTATCGTTACCCCTATCCGTTCTGCGGGACCTTTTTTCACTTTTATCGGAGCAATCACCATTTATCAAGAAAAACCCAATCCTTGGCAATGGGTCGGTTTCTTTTTAATCATATTTTCAGTGTTGCTCTATTCTAGGATAGGTAAAAAAGAAGGGATTCACTTTACCAAGAACAAGTGGATACTGGCCATCATAGCAGCTACCTTTTTGGGAGCTTCAAGCGGCTTATACGATAAGTTCTTGATTCAGGGTTTAGATTTGAATCCGCCTACCTTACAATTTTGGTTCTGCTTTTATACCGTACTCCTTTTGCTTATTATCCTGTCCGTTACTTGGTTTCCATATCCAGAAAAGCGAAAAGCCTTTACATGGCGCTGGTCCATACCCTTGGTGGGTGTTTTATTGGTAGCGGCGGATTACTTTTATTTTAAAGCCCTACAGGACCCGGAAGCGCTCATAATGCTACTTTCTGCCATAAAGCGTAGTCAAATACTTATTGCAGTCGTCGTGGGCGGACTGGTATTCAAAGAAAAGAACAAACGGAAAAAACTGATTCCCTTAGCGGGAATTATGTGCGGTGTTTTCCTGATTCTTTATTCATAAGACACTTTTTAGTTATTCGCGATTGAGGATTCCCCGTGGTCTTGAATCGTTTTCTGTTTCAAGATGGTATATTTGTAGTGCCTTTTTGAATAGAAGTTACCACTATGCCATTTAAAAAACTACATCCGGATATTCTGGACACTTTAGCCCGTTTAGAAATTGAGACCCCTACTCCATTTCAAGAAAAGAGTATACCGGCAATCAAAAGTGGCGCAAACGTGTTTTGCACGGCAGCGAATGGAAGTGGTAAAACAACGACCTTAATCCTTACCACTTTGCAGAAGCTTAAGTGTGAAGCCGTGGGTAGCGCTCCCAGAGCAATAGTGCTAGTGCAAAACAAGGAAGAAGCTCTGGCCATGTACGATTTGTTTCTTAACTATACCAAGTATAATGACCTAAGGGTCTATGTAGGGTATGAGGAGCTACATATCGATGTGCAAAAGTCAGAGATTTTTGAAGGAATAGATATCTTGATTACCACCCCAAAGTCCATGAATAAATTATTTTTACTCAACGGGGTAAGTACTTCGCAACTAAAAATTTTCAGTATCGATGATGCCGAGTTTTTATTGCAAAAATCGGACAGTAGTGCATTAATATCCATCACCCAGAGTATCTTTAAGTGTCAGTACGTTATTTACGCAGAAAAATCACATCCAAAATTGCAACGGTTTGAAAACTATTTTATGGAACGTGCCCTAAGGGTTTCTGTCTAATGCGCATTCCACTAAACTTCGGCTAAGTGTATAGACCACAACTTATTAACCTTTCACAACAATAATTTAATATTCGGAAATATATGTAGTTATTTGAAAGAAAATTACTACTATTATGATTCTTGGGCGAGTGGAACAATCATATGCGATAGCTATCATGGCACTCGCTTTTTTATATTTGGGACAATCCCAAAACTTACGGGCTCAGAATCCCCTTGATTCGTTGAACTTTCAGCATATAAAAACTGGAATGTCCCACAGTTCGGTAAGCGAAATATTTCAAGATAGTCAGGGATATTTATGGATAGGCACCCCAAACGGACTGAATAAATACAACGGAAGCGATTTTCAGATTTTTGACAAAAGTCTTGATGGTGCTGTTGGTCTAACCAACGGTTATGTAGAGCGTATCTACGAGGATGAAGAGGGTATCATTTACATAGGAACATATAAGGGCTTAAATTGGTATGACCGTAACTTGGATATCGTAAAGCCCTACGATTTTAAACCTCAGGGTAAGGAAATACAGAACGAATACATCAATGTTATCCATAGAACAGGAGCGTATCTTTTGTTGGGAACTACCCAAAACGGGCTGTATCGCTATTCGATAGCAACGGGAGAGACAATGCGCTTAGCATTCGAAATCCCAGAAATGGGTAAACCAGATGAGAACCATATTATTGAAATATTTGAACTTCTAGACGGTCGGTTTTTTTTGGTAACCCAAGCCTCAAGCCATGTTATAGATATAAATCTACAGGTAAAACACTCCTTTAAAACACCTGAATTTATACGAAGTGCGTTTAGATTTGGGCCCTTGCATTTTTTTATGGGAACCAGGGACGGTAAGCTACTAAGTTATGAACTTGTAGGCAATGAACTGGTACTGGTAGCGGAGAAAAATGTGAGTCCAGGCTATGCTATCATGGATATGGAGGAAGATGTACAGGGTAATCTATGGCTGGCTACAGAAAATGCCGGGCTTTCTATCTATTCTATTTATGATGGTAACATATCCACCATAAAGGCCAATCATCAAAAGCCATCGTCTATTTCTAACAACTCCATCTGGTCTCTTCGTAGAACCAAGGATGGTGTTATGTGGATGGGTCTTTTTAAGAAGGGACTTAGCTTTTATGATCCTGATTACGACAAATTTGAACACGTGGCCGTAGACCCTTTCAATACCAATTCCTTAAGTAATAACATCGTCAATTGCTTTAGTGAGGATGAATCGGGTAATATGTGGATAGGCACAGATGGTGGCGGACTAAATTATTGGGACCGTAAGGAAAATGAATTTGAGCACTTTAATCTGGATAATGGAAAGTTGAACAGCAATGTCGTACTCTCGCTACTTCCTGTAGATGAAGAGGAATTGTGGATCGGTTCATGGGCTAAGGGAATAATTATTTTTAATACCGAGACCAAAGACTACGAGATATGGAATACCCAGAATTCTTTTTTAGCCTCTAACAATGTAATGAGTCTTATTAAGGACAGTAAGAATCGAATTTGGATAGCGACACTTTATGGCGGCCTACAGGTCTATGATTTAAAAACTAAAAAACATCAAGACATTCCTATTAGGTCGGCAATAGATGGTAAGGATATCGGGACTATTGCGAGACTGTTCCAAGACGATAAAGGAGCCATATGGGTCGGAACCCAGACGATGGGGGTCTTTAAACTGATAGAAACCTCAAGTGGCTGGTCCACAAAACAGTACCATACCCTTAACGAAAAAACCGGTATACGTAGTGATTTTATCAATAGTATTACTCAGGACGATTACGGGAATCTTTGGGTAGGCACACAGGCAGGACTTCATAAATACATACCATCTACTGATCGTTTTGAGGTAAAAACCAAGGCAGATGGTCTTGTGAACGATGCTATTAAGGGGATTGTGCAAGATGAATATGGTCTTTTATGGTTAAGTACCAACAAGGGCATTATAAAATACAATGATAATACCGGGGAGATGTTGAATTACGATATTTTCGACGGCCTTCAAGGAAACGAGTTCAATGCAAGCGCTTTCTATAAAACCAATACGTACGAAATAGCCTTTGGCGGAAATAACGGGTTTAACATATTTACGTCAACCCAAGCGGAAAAGGGGAACGATGTTCCTGAGGTGATTTTATCAGGTTTAAAAATCTTTAATAAACCCGTGTATGCCAATGACGATTTTGGTGTTTTAAAACGTGACATTGGGCAAGTTGATTCCATTACTCTAAGTCACAAGCACTCTGTTTTCAATATCGATTTTCACGCGCTTACATTAAAGGCAGCGAAGAAAGTTGAATATGCCTACTTTTTAGAAGGTTTTGAGAAAGATTGGAACTATGTGGGCAATAAAACTTCCGCCACGTACACCAATATAGACCCAGGAGATTATAAATTACGGGTAAAGTCAAGTAATGCCGATGGTGTCTGGAACGATGAGGAAACTACGCTCTTCATTAAAATTACCCCGCCTTTTTGGGCCACCTGGTGGTTCAGGTCCTTAGTGGTGCTTGGTATCGTAGGCGCTGTCTTTTTTTACTACTATAACAAAATAAAGAAGATTAGGCATTATCAGGCCAAGCTAGAAAGGAGAATTGATGAGCGTACCAAAGAACTTCAACTGAGTCAAAAAAAGCTCATGAAAACTGCGGATGAACTTTCTACTAAAAATGATGAAATACAGCGTTTTACCTATGCCGTTTCACATGATTTAAAAAGCCCCTTAAGTGGCATAAAGGGTATCGCCAGTCTCATTCCCTTAGAAATGGTTATGGACGACTTTCCGGATATGGAAAAGTACCTGGAAATGATCAATGTTTCCTGTGATACCATGGCTACGCTTATTGCCGATATTACCAAAATTGCCAAGATTGGTAAAATAGAAAATAGAAACGAGCTTTTAGAAGGAAAACAAATTTTGGAAGATTCCAGTGTTCTGGTCAGGGGTAAACTGGAAGTTCGTAAGATTAAGCTCGATATTCCAAAAATTCTACCCCAAATTTATGGTGACAAAAACCGCATTATCCAAGTTTTTGGGAATTTGTTGGACAACGCCATCAAATATATGGGTGACCAAAAGCATCCAACGATCAAGATCAAGGTTTTGGATGAAGGCGATTTTGCTAAATTTCAAGTAATCGATAATGGTTCTGGAATGGATGCCAAGTCATTAAAAAAGCTCTTCTCCCCTTTTGAAAGGTTTCATGCCGATGTTCAGGGAACAGGTTTAGGCCTTTATATGGTAAAACAAATTGTGGTATCCCATGGCGGCGAAATTGTGGCGGATTCCGAAGGAAAAGGGAAAGGAACGACTTTTTCGGTGACCTTGCCCAAAACAGCGCGGGCAATGCAAACCTTTACAGAACTAGAAGGGATGGTTCAGGAAAACGAACCTCATACAGCTCAACGTTAAAGCTTATTTTTTCGCCTGCTGTACCAATTTATCGTTCTTCCAGATGCCTTTGACAACTTTACCGTCTTTGCCGTAAAAAGTGCCTTGTCCGTTGCGTTTGTCCTCTTTCCATTGTCCGGTATACTTTTCTCCGTTTGGCCAGTAATAAGTACCGAGACCGTTTCGGGTATCTCCTTCGTAGGTACCTTCGTAACGTTGACCATCCGACCAATAAAAAATACCTTCCCCATGTCGTTTATTGGCCAACCACTCCCCTTCGTAACGGCTTCCCGTGTCCAACAAGGCAATACCGGTGCCGGTAGCCATACCGTTTTTAACCTGCCCCACGTAATGCATCGTATTACCTTTTTTGCTGTTGAAGGTCAAATATTCCCCGAAAGATTTTTTGCGTAACTGGGCCTGCATCCCTTTCAGTTGTACTCTGGCCTTTTCAAGGGCAAAATTGATGGAATCATAACGTCTTATTTCCCTAGGCGTCGCAATTTCAGAAGCGGTGGAATCTTTAAGATTGGTGTCCGAGAGCAAATCCGTTCTCTTTTCAGCGTTAAATTCTTGTAATTTTTTTGCCAAGGCAATTCTTAAGGGTATGACCTTGTTTCCATCATCGATGGTCTGTTGGGTATTTCCGTAAGACGTAATGGCTTCCTCGTACTTCCCTGCAACCAGCATAGAATCGATACGCAACAGTTCTTTTTGTTGTGAAGTCCGATTATCCAAGGCTATTTTGGCCTTTTCGCTCTCGTTCAATTCCCGTTGTAACCCATCGGTCTTAAACATAAAGAATACGGCAACTCCTGTTGCTAATATCAATAAACTATATGGTAGCGCAATTCTTTTTTTCATGGTTCCTTAAATGTACTCTTTAATTTACGGATGCCTTAATCGTTTAGATGTATGGAAGGCAATTTATCCCTAACTTTTCTAAAATCGGGAGAGAAATACATATGAAATCGAAGGGTCCAGGCCTGCTTAAATATACCCCCATTGCTCAATTGTTGCCCTTGTGAATACATGAGGCCGGCGGCAAACGTAAGCCGTGGTGTAACAATATACCCCATGGTCGTGGTTAAACGTAGGTCTTCCATGGGACTTGCCACCACAACCTTTCCACTCTGCATAATAAGTTCCGCTTCTGGAGAAACATAAAGGGTTTTAGGTTCTAGTTTGTGACTGTTGAGCGGAATTTTTGCCCTGAACATATACCGATAGCGGTTTCGGAAGACATATTCACTATTATCTTCAAAACCCTGCGTCCATCGGTGTTCTATACGCAACCGATGATATATCATTGCACTATACAAGGGCATGGCGAATTGGTACTGATGCCAAATACGCCATTCCGGTACTAGATTTCTGTCTTCGGAAGTTTCATCGGTATTAAAATTGAGACGTAGCACACCACCCAAAGCAGCATTGATTTTTTTATTGTAGATATAGCCAATGGCATGTCTATTATAAATTTGGGCCACTTGCCCTACAAACGGGGTAGCTTCCGTCTCCTCGAACCTAAAATGCGTTTGCGCTACCCAGAACAGGCGTTTGGATATCCTGATATTTCCATAGGTGTTTATCCATGTCTTTGTAACCGGTTCTTTATACTTAGATTCCAAAGGTAAAACCTCTTTCTCCTCTTCCTGAGCACTTGAAAATAAACAAGACATTAGTAGAAAGACTACCAATAACGAACTACATATGTTATTTAAGTACTTCATTCTTAATCTTCTTTGCCGATTGGATGGTTCATAAGTAAGTCCAAAACAACGTTAGGTTCCGTGGTCCTCTTTAACTTTCGTTCTAATTTTGACGTTTCTTCATTTCGAAGCAATAACATCTGTTGATAGGTTTCCTGGAGCAAATTCCCAAGTTCATTTGCGTTATCACAACTTAAATTAGTTTGTATCTCGTCCAAGAAGTAAGGGAGCAGTACTTTTCTATATGCCGCAGTCAGTCTTTTTTTGACCTCCTCGTTCATTAGGTTAGCCATAAAGGGGTTCCAGATACGGTCTTGGTATTCACTTTCTATTTTTTTTGATTGTTCCGGTAAACTTCCTACGGCCAAGGCTAAGGTCTGGAGTTGTCTCATGCACGACGAAAGGGCTTTAGCGCTGCTCAATTTGAGCTTTACGTTTTTTTCACTGGCATAAGTGCTTAGTCCGGCATCAGAAACCTCTTGAATGCTGTTCAGTGCCTTTTTGCCAGCATTGTTCTGAAGATTTCCCAAGGAGTCTATCGTAGTGTTTAGCGTCTCTTTCTGAGTAATTAAAAGGTTTTCTATGGCGATTAGCTCTTGCTCTCGCTTATCCTTGGTCAACTTTTCGTTTAAAATATCCTGCACATATTCCAAGCTATTCTTTGCGTATCCGCTCCATTGAAGTACAGCGGATAAAGTATTGGTATTCATATCAAAACCTGGGAATCCGGGTAATTCGAAAGAAGTTTTCTGCAGGCTAGAATCCTTTAATTGAATCGTGGTAGAAGGTGGGCCCTCCGTCCAAGATGTGCTAATCAGGTGTGCTCTAGGAACAAACTCTAGAATTCCATGCTCCCTAGACGTATTCATTTGCTCTAAAGGAACAAGATAGGCCTCGTTAATAGCAGCTACTACGGTATACAGGTATAACGCTTGCTTATCCGAAAGTTTTAAAATATTCAGCTGGGAATTATCCAAAAAGGAGGTGCTTATTGCCGCAGCCGACCTGTATAATGAACTAATACTATCCAACTGTTGTGCTTCCTCCTCGTTTAAAGGGTAGAAAGGCAATTTTACCTTAAACTCCGGTAAAAATTCCGCTTCGCCCAAGTTGGAAAGTACGGTGTCGATTTTTTTATAATAAGCTGCATTCTCTTCGAGCAAATTGGTCATACGCTCCCTAAAAATATTGGTGGTGTCACCAATGGATTTTTGTAGCTGAAGTGCCTCGAGGTATCGTTTATCTAAATTTACGGTTTTCGTTGCTGCGGTAAGCGTACTGAAAACGGGAATGTTCCTGGGTGTTCCGTTCATTTGAAGTTGTATAGACCTTAATACACCATCATCGAATATCCAACTTTCGGACGCACCCAATTCTTCCGAATCGTACAAGGCCCATTCATCATGAGCCAACCCGTTCCGTAAAAATCGACCTACCAAGGTTCTGGTGCTATTCTCTATACTGAAACTACTTTGTGGAACCCCCTTGTCAAAATCAATAGTACTTTTAAATACGATTTCCTCTACCTCGGAATCCACGATCTTATTGACTTCGTAAGACCACTTACCGTCTGGCTTTCCTTGACTAATACTTCCCTTTGCCTCTTCTTGAATTCCGCTGATGGTTACCCGATAGGCATAATCGATAACCTCCGATTGCTTGTCCGATTTAAATTCTCCAAATTGCAAAACCCATGGGCCGTTGGGATAGTTGTTGGAAAAATTCCCTTTAAAAAGAAAGGAATAGTCCTCCTCCTCCAATAAGGCCTCAAGGCTGGACCTTTGCATTAAGAACGAACCGTCTAGAATAGTATCGTTATTCTTAAGGAAATAATTAAAAGCAGCTTTGCCTTGATAATCCCCCACTTTATATGGACCATTATATTGGCTATTTTCTTGAGCAAAGAGCACCGAGGATAGGAAAAAAAGACCTAAAAAGTGCACAAAGACAGTAAACCGTGTATAATTTAACCGTTTCATGCGGCAAAAAAACTAAATAAAATTTAGATGAAGTAGGTTTAACGCGGAAAATTATACCCCAGTTATAAACGTCATATTTTATCTAGAATAGCTTTTCAAACGAGATTATCGGCTTAGTGGTTCTATTTCTCTCTGAAAATTCCAGGGCAATACGTATTTGAAATAACATATGAATTGTAATCAAATAACTCTGAGCATTAATCTCGTTGAGCAACTAAAGGCTCTTCATAGCTGACCCTATAAATGGCATCTCCATAATCGTCTGAAATCAACATGGAGCCGTCTTCTAAAAACAGAAGATCTACTGGCCTACCAAACCGCTCTTGAGAAGCCTCATCCAACCATCCGTCCAAAAAGGTTTCATAAGCTACCGCTACGTTATTCTCTAATTTGACCATGGCAATTTTATACCCTACTTTTTTACTCCTGTTCCAAGAACCATGTTCGGCAATAAAGGCATAGTCCTTATATTTTTCCGGAAACATTTTGCCCGTATTGAATTTAACGCCAAGCGGAGCTACATGTGCTCCCAATGCTTGTACCGGTGCAATGAAATCCGAACAGGGCTTTTGGTCACCGAATTCAGGGTCCTTTACCACCCCACCATGACAATAGGGGTAACCAAAATGCTGACCAACTTCCGTAACCCTATTCAATTCACATGGGGGAATATCGTCTCCTAGCATATCCCTACCATTATCCGTAAACCACATTTCCTTAGTATCCGGATGCCATGTAAACCCGACACTATTACGAACACCTCTAGCGTAAATCTCTCTATCGGAGCCGTCCGGGTTCATTCTTGTGATGGTAGCATAACGTTCATCTACCACGGTGGAATCGCAAATATTGCAGGGTGCACCGACAGGGACGTATAATTTATCATCTGGTCCAAAGGCAATGTACTTCCATCCATGATGAAATTCATCTGGGTAGTCGTCATAAATGACTTCTGGTTCGGGCAGGCTATCAAGATGGGATTCAATATCTGAAAATTTCAATAGGCGATCTACCTCTGCTACATATAGGCTACCGTTTTTAAAGGCTATACCATTTGGAACTTCCATGGTTGTGTCTAGAACAATGGTTCTGTCCGCTACAAAATCATGGTCCCTATCCTGAATGGCATAAACCGTATTTTCGTTTCTGGTGCCTACGAAAAGGGTGCCGTTATCGCCCATAGCCATGGAGCGCGCACCATCAATGCTGTCGGCATACACCTCTATTTTAAAACCATCAGGCAGTTTTAATTTATCAATTGGAAGCAACGATGCAGGCTCATTATAATGCACAACAGGTTCGCCTTTGGTTTCTTCTGACGGCTTCTCTTTACAGGATTGTCCTAATACTAATGCGGATAGTACTACTAATGTTGCTATTCTAGAATTTAAGTTTTTCATAAATATTGTTGTAAATTTTCTTTAAAATGAACTGCACTATCGGCAATACTCTGCATGGAGTTTGTCGCATAATTACCACCCTGTTCCAGGTAATAATATTTTAACGCACTTGTATCGAGTTGAGGCAGTAGTGCTGCATAATCTATAGAACCATTACCCAGTTCACTATAATCTCGGGTAATCTTGTCCATATCTTTAATGTGCCACATGACAAAGCGTTCGGGTGCCATGGCGATTAACTCCTGTGGACTTTTTTGGGAAGAATGTACGGCCCAATACAAATCTAACTGTAGTTTTACCAAAGACGGATCAGTTTCATCAATAATCCGCTCGTAACCTGTTTTGCCGTCGTAGGTTAAAAATTCAAAATCATGGTTATGATAGGCAAAACCTAATCCGGCCTTAGTAATTCGTTCTCCGATATGGTTCAAAAGTTCCGGAAGCTTTTTGAAAGTCGCTTCCGTTCTCTGTTCCGGTGCCATCCATGGCCAGGTGATATAGCTGTTATCAAGGGTGGCTGCACCTTTTATACAGGCGTCTACATATCGATTTAAATCGTCTTTGGATGCCTCTAAATAGTCAGAAAATCCATAATGACAACTGGAAGAACTCAATCCTAAATCGCTCAATATATTGCGAAACTCAGCTGCTTCATGACCGTAATAACTGGTGTTCTCTGGATTGAACCCATATAGTTCAAGGTCCTCATAACCCAGCGACTTTACAGTTTTAAGACTTCCGATTAGGTCTTTCTTCAGTGCATCCCTGATGGTAAACGCTTGCAATCCTAACATATAATTTTTCTTCTTATCCATAGAAAAGATGGGTTTAGGAAGTAGTGCTAGGGCAAGACCTGCGGCGGTATGTTTTGTGAATATTCTTCTGTTCATCAGGACGAGAAATAGATTAAAGGATGCTGCCCACTATCAAATATAAGTTTATTATCATTTCAATTAAAGGCTTTTGCCCTTGGCTACCTCTATTAATCCCAAGGCCGCATTTTCGCCGCTCAGCATGGCCGCATTCAAAGAGCCGTTTACCAGATAATCTCCGGCTAGAAAAATAGCATCTGTTAATCTCGTTTCGGTTGGGGATATGCTGGCGGTAATAGCTTTTAAATCTGGTAGTGCCTTTTTTATGTTGTAGGTCTTCAAGTAGCTTACGTCACCGATATTACATTCTGCTTGTAGCTCGTTCTTTACCTTGGTGATCAATTCCGATTCCGAAAGTTCGTGATTCTTGACCACGGTAACCGACAATAGTTCATCGGACCCAGAGTTCTCCGTGCTTAAAGTATTATGGAAAAAGATATTGTTGATAAAAGCGTCCGTTTTGGCGACCAATCCTATTAATGGCCTTGTGTCCTTGTTTTTAGGCGTAGTAAAATAAAGGGTTTGGCAAGATTTCCAGTGTACCTTTTGGTTACGCAGGTTTTTCACTAGACCGGAACCTTCGGTGGCGATGATTATAAAGTCCACTCTTTTGGTACTTCCGTCCTTAAAAAACAGTTTGCCATCCTCACAACTAACTAAAGCGGTATTATATACGATCTTAGTGGTTTTTAGGGTATTGTGTAATTGTTCTGGAATAGCACCGATACCTGTTTTTGGCAGCGTTGCATGACCCGTTCCGAACATCTTGTAAACGAACTGAAACATTCTAGACGAGGTGCTTAGTGCTTCCTCTAAAAAAATTCCCGCAAAAAAAGGTTGAAAAAATAAGTCGATGATTTCATTACTGAACCCCCTATTTTTAAGATAGTCCATCGTGGTGGTTTCCTTTTCCTCAAAAATAGTTTCTATGGATTTTTTCTTGAGCTCGGTATTCAACTTTAGAATTTCAATTTTGTCGGACAGAGTTCCTACACCAGCGGTAAGGGTCGGGAAGAGTAAGGATAGTTTTCGTAGAGGGTCACCGATGACTACCTTTTTTCCATTATTATAGATAAAGGCTCCAGGAAGGAATTTTTGAAGTGCTAAGTCTTCATAATTCAAGTATTTTTTAGCCATGGGATAAGAATCTAGCAAAACCTGAAAACCATGGTCTAACTGATAGCCATCCATAATATCCGTCTTTACACGACCACCTACCCTATCGGTCTTCTCATAAATAGTTGGTGAAAAGCCATTGGCTTCTAATACTTGCGCAGCGATGAGACCACTTACACCTGCGCCAATAATAGCAATTTTTAAATCCTTTTCCATACCTGTAAAAATAGGAAATGAATGGTATAGGATGCACTAATTCTAATAGATAAAAAGAAGTTTTCTATCCGTAACCAAAACAGCGAGTTGAAAGAATTCGATTTACTAGTCCTCTGGCGGAAACCCATGAATATCCTCAAATACCCTGTCGAAATTCTCACGGAGGTAGGCATTTAGTTTTTTCTGGTAGTCCAGTTTTAACCAACTGATAAAATTATAGGTGCTTTTACTGATGCATTTACCGTAGACCTGTATTCTGTTATCAATATCTTCCTTAAGGAGTTTTGCCAAAGCAATGGCATCGTAGACATCTTCGCTGTTTTCAATACATATATAAGCATGTTGGGCAATGGATTTCTCCAAAACCACTTTTGAACTTTCCCCTGAGAAGGTAGCCTCTTTATAGGTTGCCTTAATATCAAAATAGGTATTTTCCGATTTGGCGAACTCTTCTTTTATTTCCTCGGAAAGGTCATGCTTAAAAGTACCTTCTATCTCCTCATCATCCTTAATACGGTCCATGTAGAAGTTAGGTGACTTGAAAATAGCGTTCCAATCCAAATCTGCACCCCAAGGACCAAAGCGGTACATGTTGTTCCCAAGGTCAATTACGGTAAATTTTGACTTGTTGTTAAGGACACGGGAGCCCCTACCGATCATTTGGTAATACAAGGTCAATGATTTGGTGGCCCTGTTCAAAATAATCGTATCTATGGTGGGTTCATCAAACCCGGTGGTCAGGATACTGACAGAAGTAAGAATGGCATCCGGAGTTTCTTTAAACCATTTTAGTATTTGTTTTCGTTGTTTTTTTGTAGCGGTGTTGTCCAAATGCATAATAGGTAATCCTGCATTCTTAAAGGTGTAGTATACCTGCACGGAAGTCTCGATACCATTATTGAATATCAAGGTCTTTTTCCCTTTAGAATGCTTGGTATAGGCTTCCAATAGTTTGTTCAACATAGAAGCACTGGTATACAGGTCCGATGAGGACTTTACCGTGTAGTCACCGTTAGAACCTACTTCTAGCGAGGTCAAGCCCATATCATATTGAAAGGTCTCTGCCCTTGCTAAAAAATCGTTTTCAATTAAATTTTCGATAGATTCCCCAGCAATCAGCTCATCGTAATTACCGTTCATGGGCAAATCTTTATTGGAACTCAGGGGTGTTGCCGTTACACCGAGGATAAACGAATTCTCAAAGAACTTGAATAACTTGGTGAAGGAATTGTAGTGCGCCTCATCAATGATAACGAGACCAACATCGGAAATGTCCAGCTTGTCATCATTCAACCTATTGTTCAAGGTTTCCACCATGGCAACGAAACAGCTATACTCCTCTTGGTCATCCAAATTGGCCTTACTGTTCACCACCTTGTTCATGACACCAAAATCGGTAAGCATATTAGAGGTTTGGTTGCAAAGCTCCACCCTGTGGGTCATTACCAATACTTTTTTAGAATGATTTTTCAGGTATTGCCTTACGATTTCAGAAAAGATAACCGTTTTACCACCACCTGTAGGTAATTGATATAGTAGGTGGTAATCTTCCCGTTCGTTATCGAATTTTTCAAATATTTGCTGAATAGCACCCTGCTGGTAACTATACAACTCTTTATCCGTCTTTTTTTCCTGTAATTCGATCAAGGTCTCTTGCATACTATCTTTTTTCGGGAGCCTGCAAAGGTACAATGTTCTATAGGGTTTTGCTAATCATTAGGTTAAAAAGGGTATCTTTCCGACCAATGAAAGTATTGCCGTATAATTTCTTCATTATCTTCATCTAAATGAGCGAGTCCAGTCATTTCAAATTGTATAAACCATTTGGAATGTTAAGTCAGTTAACTTCCAGTGAGAAGCGACAGGTTAGAAAGAAAAAGTTCCTTGGAGAACTCTATGATTTTCCTCCGGGAATAATGCCAATTGGTCGTTTGGATGAAAAGTCTGAAGGATTGCTGTTAATGACTACGGATGGAAAGTTAAGCAACCATATTAATAAGGCGAACATAGCAAAGGAATATTACGCTCAATTGGATGGTGTTATAACAACAGCAGCACTAATTCAGCTCCGTAAAGGGGTCATTATTGGCTTATTTGGAAAAAACTACACCACCAAGCCTTGCCAAGTTGCTAAATTACAAGGGCTTCCCATCTTGCCTCCGGCAGATTCCAAGTTACGTATTGGAGTGCACAGGCCAACTTCATGGATTAGCATTACGCTTACCGAAGGTAAATTTAGACAAGTTCGAAAAATGACCGCGGCGGTGGGGTTCCCTACGGTAAGACTTGTTAGGGTACGCATCGGAACCATAGGAATTGGAGATATGAACATAGGGGATGTACTTCCTACAACCTTGGATTTTTAGGATTGATAATGACTTTAACGTTAGATGATTTTCTTAAGTTTTTTGAACATTACCTCCTTTTTAAGGATAGTATTATGATTTTTCGTCCGAAACTTGTTTTGTAGAAAAACGGGAAAATAGGGTAAGCTTCTTTTTGGTATTGATAAAATAAACTCCCGTTAATAAAACTATCGCTGCGATTATGGACTGCGTTGTAATTTCTTCGTTTAGGAAGTACCACCCCAATAGCATTGCTATAATTGGATTTACGTATGACGAGGTGGCCACTTTTTCCGGAGAAACCACCTGTAATAAATAATTAAAGGCCGTAAAGGCTACGATACTTCCAAAAACAATAAGTAAAAGCATGGACCAGAGCACCGGAAGGCTCCATTCCGTGGGAGAAATCCATTGTTCCCCAATTACCAAACTTATTAGAAACATAGAAATGCCGCCTGTAACCATCTGATAACCGGTGTTTACAAAATAGTTCGCCGGTAAATCGGCCTTACCTACGAACAGGCTACCATAGGCCCAACTAAACATGCATGCAAAGATGAGCATCATGCCCAAAATAGCACCATCCTTGGTTATAATCTGTTTTTGACTGACTAAGAGATAGATACCTACAATACCCAATAGGACGCCTACAATAGACATGGGTTGAATTCTTTTACCTTGTAGTATGCGCATTAAAAGTAGTACCACCAAAGGCTGGGCGGAAACCTCCAAGGCGGCAAAGCCACTATCCACAAACTGTAGGGCCCAAACAACGACTCCATTACCAAAGGTCAGGAACAAGAATCCTGCCTTAATGGTGTTTATAAATTGCTTCCTTGTAATCCTTAAGGGAAATCCTAGGATTTTGGCGATTATAAAAATTAATAACCCGGCCACAACAAAACGTATACCTGCTAACATGAACGCAGGTAACTCTGTTACTGCAATTTTGTTTAATAGATAGGTGGAACCCCAAATAACATAGATAGCAAAGAAGGCCAATATAACTAAACCCGTATTACGTTTGGCTTCCCTCAAATCAAATAATGGCGGTGTAGAGCCTTAGATTTTTTTGACACGAACTGCGTTCATGCCTTTCATCCCTTTTTCTAGCTCGTAAGAAACATTGTCGTTCTCAATGATTTCATCGATAAGACCACTTACATGAACAAAGTACTTTTCGTTGTTCTCAGCGTCAATTATAAAACCGAATCCTTTTGAAGAATCGAAGAACGAGACCTTTCCTTTTCTAATGGGGTCAAAAGCTTCCTCTTCTCCCGGAACCTTCTTAGGAATACCTAATACGATGTCTTCCGCCTCTATTTCCACTTTCATCGAAGGGTCTGGCGGTGTATCCACTAAATTTCCGTTAAAGTCTACATAAGCCAAAGGAATACCTGAAGTACCGTTTTCCTTAGCTTCTGCTTTCCGAGCAAGCATTTTCTTCCTCTTTTCTTCACGTTTTTTCAAACGCTTCTTTTCTTTTTCAGTTTTATTAAATGTCTGTTGCGATTTTGCCATTGATAATTTTAAAATATTATAAGATGTACATCTGAGTTATAGCAATGTAAAGGAACTTGAATAAACGACTTATAACAACGTATGGTACTAAGTTCTTGCGCTTTGTTAAGGAAGTAACGTGTAATTACTAAGCTATCAGAATTGTTACAAAGATAAGATTTGTATTTTAATTTTCAAGTAAGAGCCAATGTAAGTATTTGACAAAGGCCTTTTGTCGACAAAATAGGCCATCTAACCGTATAATCGGTAGAATATAATGGCATTAATTACTTTTAAGGATTATATAGACTCTATTCAAGGATGAAATACAAATTTCAAATACTTTGCTTACTATCATTTATCCTGGTACTACCTTCTTGCTCTAGTGAAAATTTAGCGGAAGAATTGGAAATTATAGAGGAGCCAGAAGTTGTAGAAGAACCTGAACCCGAAATTATACGAACTACCGCAATCCCGGAGTCCGTGCAGCGACCCGGAGATGCGGAGAAAGGGGAACAGTATCTATTTTCTGGCGATTATATGAGTGCCGGAATACCATATGATGCTTGGTTACGACTTTATGGAGAGGATAATTCCAATATCTTGAACAGAATTGGTGATAACGCGGTTATTTCTTACGACAATACAGCTTTTATAACTAAAAACGGTGTTAGGGCGGTAGCGCCCAATTGTTTGAATTGTCATTCCTCTTTTATAAACGATGAATATGTGATTGGTTTAGGGCAGCATGATGGTGATTACACTACGAACAGGGCGGATAATGTGGCCCTACTAACCACGGCCATCAACTCGGTGTATGGAGCTAACAGTCCCGAAGCAATCTCTTATCAACAGTTTGCCAAAAGCATAACCGCATTGGGACCCAAAACCATGACACTGAGCCGCGGTGTTAACCCAGCGAACAAAATTGCCGAAGTACTGGTATCTCATAGGGATAAAAACACCTTAGAATGGCAAGATGATCCGCTAGTCGATTTACCGGATGAAGTAATTCCTACAGATGTTCCTGCATGGTGGTTGTTAAAAAAGAAAAATGCCATGTTTTTCAATGCGATGGGAAGAATGGATTTTTGTAAATCTTTTATTGGCGCTAGTCTTCTAACCATTGACGGTACGGAAAAAGCTATTGAAGTAGATGAGAAAGTAGAAGATATACTCGCGTATATCTATAGCTTGGAGGCCCCTGATTATCCATTTGAGGTAAATTCGGATTTAGCTGGGGAAGGGAAAGTAGTTTTTGAAAACACCTGTTCTTCCTGTCATGGTACATACGGGGAGCAAGAAACGTATCCCAATTTCCTAGTGGCCTTGGAAAGTATTCAAACGGACCCCGAATTATCTAATCATTACAACACTCCTTCTGAGCTCAACACGTATTTTCTAGATTGGTTCAATAACGGTTGGTTCGGAACATTCGGGAGTCCCTTGGAAATAGTTCCCGAGGGTGGCTATGTTGCGCCACCTCTGGATGGTATTTGGGCTACAGCGCCGTACCTTCATAACGGTTCGGTACCCACTTTAATGGATATGTTGAACAGTAAGGCCCGACCTGAATTTTGGAAAAGGTCATTTGATAACGCTGATTACGACACGAATAAAGTAGGTTGGAATTATACGGTAGAAACAGGCCAGTCCGATAAGAATACCTATAACACTAACCTTAAGGGTTATGGTAATGGCGGACATATATTCGGGGATGAGCTTACCAATACCGAAAGATTGGCGCTCTTGGAATACTTAAAAACATTGTAACCTTTTTTTTGGCGTACCCTTCTAAATGAATACGGTAGGAGTATGAATAACACATCCCTCCTATCCTCTTCTGTACCAATTTTTATTCCGTAACAAAAGCAAATGACCATAAGGCAAGCTACAAGGTATTAAAAGTAAAGCCTCCATTTATTAAAACGCAAGTTTTTTATCATTATAGATTTCGATATCGAGTACATATAAAAGCTCACTGCCAGACCACTTTCACAAAGGCATATACGGTATAAAACTGAGGATTTTCTGTGCAGACAAGAATAGGCGAAGCTGTGTTTGAGCATCTTTTTACTCGTTTATCCTGTTTTTATTTAACTAAAGCGTAGCCTTTGATTTATTTAAAATTTTGAAAATCAATTAATTAATTGATTCGATAATTTTGATTTTGTTAAATAATGTTAAAAGCAGTACCTTTTATTACATAGTACTGTAGCAAAACTTATTTGCCCTCGTCTATTAGACATAAGAAAAACAATAACAATCATCAATCAATTTTTATCAATCATTAAAAACGAACATCATGAAAACTTTCATCAGACAATCACCGACAGAATCTAGAAGACACTCTTTCTTTTCGAATTTCAGGAATAGCAAAAAGGGTACAATGGGCAGAGGTTAGGAACCATATGCACTAATTACAACAATAATCAATCATCAATCAATTTTCATCAATCATTAAAAACGAACATCATGAGAACTTTCAACAGAAAATCACCAACAGAATCTAGAAGACACTCTTTCTTTTCAAATTTCAGGAATAGCAAAAGAGTACAATGGGCAGAGGTTAGGAACCATATGCACTAATTACAACAATCATCAATCATTAAAAATCGGGGTTATGAAGCATTACAGGAACTTATCCCCAACGACATCAAAAAAATTCGCTTTTTTTACAAGTAATTCAGGTAGTAAGCGTATACGTTGGGAACAGAGAAGGGAATTTACTTCCTAATGGATCGGCAACTAAGTTATAAAGGATATGACCTAATCAATCATATCCTTTTCTTTATTTTAAAAATTTAAGCGAGCTTATCACCTTCCATTGTAATGAGATAAAAGAAAACCCCTAATAAGGTATTATAGGTTTTTTTGTATGACTGAATTTATGTTTAATTCTTCAAGGTGATTTCCTCTTCTACCCCGTTGGGGTATGTTACTAGCGCTATGTCGTCACAAGTACCGTCTCCGAAATTTACACCTATCGTTAAACCGTTTTTATCTATGGTCATGTTGCCAGTATTAAGGTATGCACAGTTTAGATTACCTTGCAAAGCAGAAATTACGCTTACATTATATGTGTTACCATCGGCCATTAATGTCCAGTCACCTTCAATGGAGAATGTGGTGGACTCAAGACTATCTCCAAAAGTAATTCCAAATGTCTTTGTTCCATTTTCTGAAACAGTGGAACCATCTTCTAATACCAGAGACATATTACTCGTTACTGCGAACGAAACCACATTTTCGTTGGAATTTCCGTTTAAAACATAGGTTCTGGTACCGTTTATTTTAATTTCACCCACATAAAAATCTTCATAAACTGCCGTATACGAGGCGGTTTCATTATCTAAATTGTAGGTAACCACTAAAGTACCGTTCACATTGTCGCTACCGTTCAAAACACAGTTGTTAAAAGTCACCGTATAGCCGGTATCCGTATATTCCGCATTATAGCAGTCGTCGTTCTTAGCCGATTTACCTGAAGTACTATTATTCATATATAAATCTGATAAAACCGTATCTACTGCTCCGGAAACATCGTCGGTTTCCAAAATAGTTTTAAGTTCCGTGGAGGTAAGTTCCACGTTTTCCTCTGTTTCCGTTTCATCACTACAACTAAGAATGACAACCACGCCCATCATAATAAGGGCGATTCTTTTGAATACTGCTACTGAAATTTTCATATTATTTGTTTTGTGGGTGTGAATAATATGAACGGGAGGTAATTAAATTTAGTATAAGCTGTTAGGTTGATAGTTAGTACTTTAACATAGCAGAATTGATTCATTCTTGTACTAATCATTTAATTAGTATGGCTTAACACTGGGGTGTACAGCAATAAACTTTAGAATTTCCAGTTTAAATCGTATACGATATACGATTATATGATAACGAAAGTAAATTTAAGAACGCAAGTACGAGATCATCTTTTGAGCCAAATGGTTAAGGGCGAGCTTCAAATAGGAAAAACCATAAATTTGGCTGCGCTCTCAAGAGAATTGAATATCAGCGTTACCCCAATTCGGGAAGCCCTGACCCAATTACAGCAGGCCAATATCATCAAGGCCATACCCAATAGAGGTTTTATTATAGCCGAGCTGGATGTAAAAGAAGCGGAAGACCTGTACAATCTTGTGGCCAGTTTAGAGGTTATGGCCATTGAAAATACGGAATTCGATACGCAGGATATTGAAGCGCTTAAGCTGCAACAACAGGTTTTTGAAGACGCAAAGGATGCACTGTCACGCATACAGGCCGATTTAGAGTTTCATAGATTGCTTACCAAAGGGCATGATAACCATTTGGCTTTACAAATTTTAAATGACTTAAAAACACGCATATTCTTTTATGAAAGGGCATTCATGACGGACGATTCGTTCTATAACAAATCCGATAACCAGCATGATGCGATAATTTCCGCCATTGCGGATGACAATGTGCCCACAGCCTCCCTCCTATTAAAAATGAATTGGATGTTAATTTTAAACTATATTCAGAAAAAGTTGACGGAGTGAGTTTTTTACCCTATTCCAATTCTTTTATCAATTGCTCCGCAGCATTGGTAATACGTTTGTAATGACCATAACCCCAAAGGGTAAAAAGTATCAAAAAAATAGCCATTATGCCAAGTTTCCATAGCAAACTAGAGGGCTCTAAAAAAAGATTTTTGTCATTGAGTATCTTCGCTACGGTAGGTAAAAAAGCAGCCAAATACAACATGCCGGCAAAACTCCCATAACGCTGTATTTTCAGCAGATTGGTCTTCGCTTGGGTGTATTTAAGTAGTGCGTCCTTGTAGTTTAAATTAATAATATCCAATTGGCGAATACGCTTTAGGGAACGCAGGACCAAGAAAGGCAAGAGTATACTAAATAATACGGCAAACAGCCCACAAGCAAGCAAATACCAGGTATCTAGCTTATTTACTTGTATTAAAATGAATACCGCAGATGCCACACAGACCAAAGTTCCCGCTTTTTCATAACTGGTTATGGTCCTAAATTTAGCTTTGTATTTCTCTTTTGTCATTTCCATAATAATATCATTAGTAAGTTCCTTTTGTTTTTCCAATTCGTGGCTCATCGCTGTCCATGCCGTTTGTAATTCTTCTAGTTCCATGAGTTAAGGTTTTGTCATGTTGTTTCTTAGTTTGGATTTGATCCTGGAGATTTTCGTGCCTATATTAGAGCCGCTCAATCCGGTAATCTCGGCCATTTCTTTATAGCTTTTTCCCTCTAACAGTAAGAGCATCAGTCCTTTTTCCAAGGCGTTCAGGTGTCGTATATGATGATATAACTGCTTTAAACGCTCTTCGTAAACTTCATCCAATACTTCACTACTGCCCACAACAACTTCGGATATAGGAACGGCATGGATCTCTTTCCTTTTGGATTTCTTTAAATAGGTTATGGCCGTATTCATGCCTACACGATACATCCAAGTGGTTATTTTGGACTCTTTTCGGAACGAATCAAAATACTTCCAAAGTTGGTATACGATTTCCTGAAAGAGGTCCTCTTGATCTTGTTTCGTATTCGTATATATCGATGCTACCTTATAAAGTAGCCCTTGATGCTCACGTATTAATGCGGAAAATGCTTCTTCTTTAGCCATTTGGCCTTGCTGGTTTTCTTATTGGTATACGGAACAGTAAAAAAATCACACAAAATGAAAAATTTTAATCCTGAACTATACAACAAGCTGAAATATAGAACGTTTTAGGCATAAATTAATCGTATGCAATTCTTAAATAAAGAAATTGAGGCCTTGACTAAAAGGAAAAAATCCACATCGCTGGTAAGGAAAGAAGTATCCTGTGGTATTTTTCAAGATGTGGAAGGTCTTGTCAATACTCCCAAAGAAGAAAAGGACGGACAATAACCATTAGTCTTCAAAAAGTGTCTTGTCCAGACCAGGTATCAGATTAAGGGCGTTCTTGTAATACACCTTCCGGAGCACTTCGTCCGGCAATTTTAAGCCGTACATTGCCCAAAAAGCATGGTATTTTTTATAATATGGAAAATACTCATCATTACTTTCGAGCACACGGAAATAGGTAGGAAACTCCTCAGGTCTCCAACTGTCCTTTCCAAAAAGTATTCTATCTTGATATTTTATAAAGAATGCTCTTGCGTTTTGCGGTTGTCTTCCTAGCTCGGCGATTACTGCGGCAATGCCCACGTTCATATTGGGCATGGCATCAAGGAGTGTCCCAAGTTTACCCAGATTATTGGCATACCAACCCATATGTGCATTAATGAACTTTGTTTTTGGATGTCTCTTAAAAACATTGTGCTGCTCCTGTATTATCTGTTCCCAAGGCGCGGGGTCAGTGCTGGAACGTTTTCTTCGGGGATGTGTCTTTAACTCTAGCCAACGCTCGTTATCACCGTCCATATCGTCCCAGAACGATTTGGGGTCCGCTGCATGGATGAGTACTGGCACACCCATTGCTGCACACTTAGCCCATACAGGGTCCAAGCGAGCATCGTCTATGGCCAATCTTTCGCCATTGGAATCCTTATAGCGCAGTCCTAGACTTTTAAAAATTTTAAGTCCCTTCGCGCCATTCTTTATATCCTGCTCTAACTTTTGTGCGGCTTTTTCACCCCAATCGGCATCATCCACACTAGAAAAATCGACATTGGCGAATACAACGAATCGGTTCGGGAAGCTTTTGTTGATGTTATCCACTTTACTTTTAAGGCTTGCCCCGGAACCACCGCTGAGATTTACCATAATACCCTCATTTAAGGACTCCATATCCTTTACCAATGAAGTTAATTTTCCAACGGACATATCCCGCTGATGACTGTGAACGTCTATAAAAGGAAATTTAGCCCGTTTTATCTCCTTTCCCGGCACTACTAGAGTAGATGTAGGATTGTATTCCTCAAAACTCATCTCCTGACCTACCGCGTTGAACACTATGAAAATAAAGGTAAAAACCAGTAGGGTTGTATTTTTAGAAATACTGCTTTTAGTCATATGATACATCAATTATACTGTTCGTAAAGCTTTTGGTATTCTTCTGGGGTGTCTATATCCGTAATCCTGGCCCCGGCATCAAAGATATAAATTGCTTCCTTATATTTAGCCAATACCTTCTTAGCACCGGTATCCGCGTCTAAACGGGTCAATTCCGTAACAACATCATGCCTAAAAAGAGCCGGTACACCCGCTTTGGCAGCATATTTGGTAGCGAGGATGGGGTGATTCTTCCTTTGAAATTCACTTATCATCGCCTTATAATAGGCAGTATCCATCAAGGGCTGATCTGCCAAACAGACTAGAATTCCCTCGTAAGCTTCGTCCTGATTTAAAATATGGGCTACACCGCAGGAAATACTATTTCCCAGGCCTTTTTCCCAACTCGTATTATGGATAATCGAGGCAGATAGCGCCGCAAAGTCGATTTGCTTAAAAATAGCATCGTAGTTGGCACCTAAAACTATATACAAATGCTGTTTTTGAACCTCTCGCAGCGTTTTAAGTGTATGGGAAAGCAGATTAGACCCTTTCCAAGGCAGTAACTGTTTTACTTTTTGCATACGGCTAGCGGCACCTGCGGCCATCACCAGTATCGCTATTTTAGAAGTATTTTTCAATGATGAATACCTTTCTGTTTGTCCTTCAACATCATCGGTTCTTGGTTTCTGATAACAGCCAATATTTCGGAAAGGATGGCAATGGCGATTTCCTCGGGAGTTTCCGCTCCGATATTCAGTCCTGCCGGACCATGAATGGTATCGAAGAAGTCATAGTCTTCATCGGGATACAGATCAATGAACTCCCCGAACAATTTTTCTCTCCTCTTGGAAGGTCCTAAAAGTCCAAAATACATCGGGGCAGTATTTTTTAGTGCGAACAAGTATTTTAAATCCTTGACATAGCTATGCGTCATCAACACCACCGCTGTTTGTTCATCTATCTGTGCTACGGGCATCTCCAAGGGCTGCGTATTCCATAGCGCATCAATTCCCGGGAAATCCGTCAGCGTCTTTTCTTCTTCGGGTACGGTACACACCTTGACCTCCCAGCCCATCTGTAGGGCCAACTGTGAAAGTTGCACGGCATCGTGCTCTCCTCCCACGAGCACTAATTTATAGGAAGGTAGCATCTCTTGCTCAAATAGTTCTAGCTTAGGTTCTTTTTTCTGCTTCGGCTCAAGATGATATTCCTTTCCAGCAATAACAAATATAGAACCGAGATGCTCGTGTTCGCCATATTCCTTGAGATATTGTGCTGTAATAGAAAATGGTTTTCTTTGATCGATTATGGTTTCGAACGCATCAAGGAAGGATTTGTCGGGCGCAAAAGGCTCCAACAAAATGTATAATATTCCTTCGCAGCCCAATCTGAATCTCCCATCGTAGGTCATCATTTTTGATTTTCCCGATGCGAAAACCGTACTCGCTTGAAAAACAATCTCCTTCTCAACACAACCACCGCTTACGGCACCCGTGAGTTCCCCGTTTTCACAAATAAGCATGCGCACACCTGGCCTTCGATATGATGAACCGTCCAAGGCCACTACAGTAGCAAGAACGGATTGTAATCCGTGGGCTTTGTAAACAAGGTGTTGTTTAACTATTTTCTTTAATTCGTGGGTCATGGATATCCTGCTGTGGAATTAGGGTTGGTATACATTTGAAAATTACCTATTTCCAATAGGCTTCAAGACCTACTTTAACAATGTTTAACATATTTTTTTAAATCCCTCATAATTTCTGGACAGAAAGACCGTTCTGCTTGTTGAACCCAAAATATATGTTTATGAAATTATTTTTGAAGACCTTTGGATTTACTTTATTTATGGCACTTTTCGTTTCTTGCGGTAATGCCGATGATGATGTAAATCTAAACTTGAATTTTGGTGACGGCCTTGGTAAAGGAGTCCCTGTGGACGATTGTTTAGGATTGGAGGAAGGGGAATTGGTGTTGTCCATCCAAGAAGAGTTTACCACCTTACCCGGTAAGGTATCTATTTTCTTTAGAGTTTCCGATACGGACGGAAATCCTGTTCCTGGTTTAAATGCCGATCAGTTTACAATTTACGAACAAGGAAGGAACGACGATTGTTTCAATACCATTTCTACATCCGAGTCTTTTGCAAGAATATCTCCGAATGCCCAGATATTCAGTAATAACACACTTTTGGTACTCGATTTGAGTAATAGTGTACTGGACAGTAGTTTGGAGGAACTAAAAATTGCAAGTACCAGTTTCATCAATAACGTTATGCCGGAAATGGCTCAAGAATCTTTCCAAATGGCCATATATTGGTTCGATGGCGAGGATGAGTTGCATTTGCTGAACGAGTTAACACCGTCAAGACAGGATTTAATTGCCGCTATTGATGGTATTACGGACGATATCAGTTCTGACCCCTCTACGGATTTATACGGAGCGGTGATCAAGTCAACGGACATCGCGTCTAACCTTATCAGGGAAACCACTACGGGCGGAAAGATTGGGGCGGCCTCGGTTGTCATATTTACGGATGGTACCGATCAAGCCTCTCGATTTACAAAAGATGCCGCTTTAAAGAAAGTAACGGATGCCGATTCAAATATTTCTTTCTTCAGTATTGGATTAGGAAGTGAGATAGATACCCAGGTGTTAACGGATATTGGCAAAACAGCTTCTGTTTTTGCAACGAATAAGGAGGAATTAGAAGATACGTTCAACGACATCTCTGAGAAAATATCCGAACGTGCCAATAGCTTTTACCTCTTTGAGTATTGCAGTCCAAAAAGGGATGGTAGTGGAATAAATAATTTGGCCATAGAAGTTAAAACGGGTTCAAGGGAAGGTGCTGTGCAGACCAAGTTCGATGCTAAAGGATTTGAAGGTGGCTGTAATTAACAACAGCTTAAACTAAGCTTTTAAAGACGCCCACGGGCGTCTTTTTTTATGTTTTTTAAGAACTGTAATAAGGAATTGAATGCCAATTATTTAGCGACGTTTCTAGACTGGAGTATGCATAGACATCTGCATGGTGAAACATCCGTTTATCGATTTCCCCCGTAGATGTAAGTGTAAATACTAATTAAAAGAACTAAGAAAATGAAAAATTTATCAGTAGTTGGAATACTTTCCATAGCACTCCTAACGTCATGTGTGTCTAAAAAGAAATACGTTGCTTTGGAAGATAACTTGGCACAGACGCAAAGTATGCTTACGAAGACTCAGGTGGAAAAAGAAGAATTGGAAACCAAGTTTTCTAAAATTGAAGCGCGTGTTGCGGAGTACAATTCTAAAATCAATTCGCTTAAAGAAATGAACGACAGTCAGTATACTACCGTAGACGATGTCGCTGTTATGAGCAACAATACAAAAGCGAATATGCGCAAGACTTTGGAAAAAGTTGACGCGTCAAAATTAGCAGAGGCTAAAACTTTACAAGACTCAATGAACTTAGCGGTTTCATACAAGCTAAAGCAGTCTATTTCGGACGACGATGAGGATGTAGAGGTAAGTATAGACAAAACGGTAGTTATGATTAACATTTCGGACGAGTTGTTGTTCAATACCGCGAGCTACAGAGTAAGCAACAAAGCCGACAAAATATTGACCAAATTAGCAGAGGTCATTAAGTCGGAGCCAAGCATGGAAGTTATGGTAGAAGGGCATACCGATTCTAGAACCATTAACACGCCCATGGTAACCGATAACTGGGATTTAAGTGTAAAGAGAGCAACCTCTATCGTTAGGGAGTTACAAACTAAATACGATGTAGACCCCACACAATTGATTGCGGCAGGTAGAAGTAGTTACTTACCATTGGTGGAGAACGATTCCAAAGAGAACATGGCCAAGAATAGAAGAACTAAAATCGTTATTCTTCCAAACTTGGATAAATTCTTCGCTTTATTGGACACGGCAAGTTTATAATATAGTACCTACATAAGTATGATTAGGGAGGCTTTTGCCTCCCTTTTTCGTTTCTCACCTATACAGAGTAGGGTTTTTGGCTCGGTAATTGTTTGGATTATACAACCCCGAATCATATACAACGAATCACATCCTAAAACACCTGGCTATTGAATTTAAAAGAAAAAAATTATGGATGTTATCAACGAAATTCTTCAGAAAAGTGCGCTAGGAGTGCTGTCAAACGCATATAAGAGCCTAGTCTTGGTTTTATTTGCATCCATCGTTACCACATTAGTGATAATGTTGTTACTCCTATTAAAACATGGCTCACATATCAACGTGCAGTTCGGATACTAATAGTTTATCTAAATAACATCGCGTTTTTCTTTGCGAACAAAAAAATAAGTGATTTTTTACTCTCTTTTAGATTTATTAAAAAACCATTAATTACCGCATATTCTAACACGCCATCCTTTTCTAAAAAGAAAGTTGGGTTTATGCCAGGTTTCAATAAAAATTCAGGCACTTGATAATTTTTGCTAATTATATGAAAGGGTAATGGTGAATTTAATTGTGTATTCCCAATTTTACTACTACGAACGTATCCATATCCAGATTTCAAAATTTCTTGATAATCTAAATTTTTCATTTCCTTTAAAGAATTGAGTACTTTTGGATATACTTTGGCCTCTTTCAAGATATATCCAGTAGCATCAAAATTCTCGTATCCGTAATAGGTAGACAAATCACCTTGGTCCCAGATGCGGCTACTGTACCAAAAATCATTATGGTCCTCGTAATCTACTTCTACCTGATTGATTCCTAAATCTATCTTGTACGGTTTCCCCATTAATTCATAGGTAGCTCCCGTTATTTTCAAATCGAACAGTTTACGGTCGTTCTCCGGAATTTTTTCATATTCGGAAATAGGAATATCCTTATAATTTTCTTTGGCAATCGTATAGATGGCCGAAAGTATAGAAACATAGTTCAATTTTCTGATTTCCTGCTTCTCGGTATCCTCAGGGTATCCACCAGATTCAATGAGAATAGTGCTTGTACCCCATTTTTGAATATTATCCCCAAAGGCCCTGGGTTCAAAATCGTCATTATACCGGCCTACCTGCCCAGGAGCATATTTCTGTAGGATACTATTCATAAAGACGATGATTTTAATGGCGTTGCCCCGAACTTCATTGATATCTTTTTCATAGTTGTAGGCAGGTGCCAAATATGAAATGGTAGCTGGTTTTTCCGTACGTTCTGCATTGTAATAGGTGCTCTGGTCGTGCAGGTTAAAACCAAAATCGGCCTCCAGACTGTCGCGAACTCTTTTCAAGGTCTGCGATTCCGGGGATTGTAAACGTAACGCATCCCTATTGATATCAACCCCTAATAAGTTTCTTCGTTGAAATAGTTCCGCACCATCCGGGTTTAACATCGGTAAAAAATGTACGGTAAGGTTATTCAATATCGCTTGCTTCTCTTCTGCAAAATCCGGACTGTCCAAAAAGTTCAATATGTCAAAAATGGCCTGTGTGGCGGTAGGTTCATTGCCATGCATCTGTGACCATAGAAAAACATCGGTAGTACCCGTTCCAATGCTAACTAAGTTCAAACTTTTTCCTCCTATGGAGCTACCGACTTTAGTCACTTTAAACTTTGGGTTCTTTGCAAAAGCGGCGAGTAAGGGTTGAATGTCTTGGTGCTTAATGCGCCTTTTGTTCAGGGTTGGTTCCTTATATTTTTCGTAAGAATCATATAGCTGTGTGGTTATATTAGCATCCTGAGCCTGTACAGGGGCAAAACAACAGCAAGCAAGGAATACAATAATTAGGTTTTTCATTCAGGTATGTCTTTAAAATTTAAGTCGTTTACGGCTTTTCTTACGCGTCTCATAAATGCCGTTCCGGGATCTGTTTTTTTAGTGCGGTACCCGTCATCTTTCTCCAACCATAGCGGATGGTCTTCAAAACGGGTGTATTCATAATGGCCAATAAGATATTCAATAGGGTACTTCTCCTTTAAATAGCGCACCAGCCAGATATTGGATTTTAGTTGTGCTTTGGTAAGCGGTTGGTCCCTATCGCCTCCTACGTTTTCAACACCAATGGCACAATGATTTAAACCAATGACATGTCTCGCCATGGTAGTTTCTGGCATTAGTCGGTATATTGTGCCATCACGGTCTACCATAAATTGAGACGAGACATTTAAACCGCTGACATCCTTTATATCGGGCCGCCAGTTGGGTAAACTCGGATTGTTGAAGGCTTCAAAAGATTTTTCAAGGGTTGGGATAACGGTCCAATGGAGGACTATCATTTTAGGAACGATTGTGGGGTCGTCCTTTTCAAGTCCGTAACGTTTGGAAAGATACTCCAGGGTAAGTATTTCCCGTTCTTCATTAAAAATGATAGGCTTATCCACAATAGTTTTCGTGGTACTACAGGAGACGACCAATAACCCTAATACTAATAGCGGTAGGAAACACTTCATTCTTTAGCTAAATTTTTTGCAGTATCCCGCTTCACGGCATATTTGATTTGAACCTTACGTCTGCCCCATTCCCGTGCTTTTTTAACGTCTTCATCCATATAAATATCAATTCTGTTGGTCCATCGTTTGTTCATTTTATCCTTCACCAAGTAAATTCCCTTAAAGGTATCTATTTTTACCATGGTATTGTGTCTTAGGCCCTTTCGCAACAAGTCCCTGGACACAGCAATCCATTTGACTCCGGGCGTAATGGAATCACCCCAAGCCGTAATCTTTGGATGCTCGTAGGACGTTTGCGCTGGAGTAGAATTATAGGCTGCTGCGGTTACTTCTAAGGGAATCCAATCATAACGCACGACATCTTTTACCTCCTCTTTGCAACCAAAAAGTAAGCAACAAATACATATGAAAAGGGCAATTCTCAAACTAGGGATTACTATTTATTGGATTCTAAGATAATACGATTTCTTCGATTTAGGAATGAAATAGAAAAGACGGTCACTCGAATAAGAAATAGAATACGTCATTTACTCCTGTTGTTTAATTGTTGAAGAATTCCAATTATCACTAGTTGAACCCTTTAATATCCTCACTTTTCTGTAATTTTGTACTGCTATGAAAAAAGAGAAAAAGCCGGATTATGTGGTCTTCGATGAAGTAACACAACGTTATAACGGGAAACTATTACCCTACTCCAGCAGTGTATCCGCACCTAAAATAACGCCGCCGGACGTTACTTCTTGGAAAAACACGAACATCGTTAGCGCCAACAATCAGTTTAAGGCAAAATACGAGTCCATTCAAGAAGAATATAAGCGGATGATGCAAGAATTTGAATACAACAATCTGGTGTACAATGCCAAGTTCAATTTTGAACCTATTGTAGGCAAGGTCTATCATCTCTATCGTTCCAAGGACCACAGTACCTTTCTATCCTTGATTTTACCGCACGAATGTAATTTTGAACATCTGGGAACTTTTAAATTGGGACCGGACAAGACTTGGGAGAAACTATAGGCCGGGCAGCGGAACGTAGCTATCATCAGTATCCATCATGGGAAAAGTTTTGTTCTTCCAAGCTTCCTTGGCACGTGTTATCTTTTCTTTATCGTGAGAAACAAAATTCCAATAAATATGGCGTTCCTCAGGGAATGCCTCACCACCAAAAAGTAGTAGATGGGTATGTTCATGAATAACCGTAGTACAGGTATCTTCTACTTTGCTAACGACGATATGACCCTCAGTGACGGTTTCTCCACAGGCTTTTATACTGCCACTTACGATACAAATCCCGATTTCACCCTTCAACTGACCAATGGTATTAAGCTGGTAGGTATCCGTGGTTTTAATTTCTATCATGAACAAGGGAGAATGCACCGGTACGGGCGATTTTCTCCCGTAGCCCTCCCCTGCCACTAAGGTAAAGCTTGCGCTACCATCGTTCCATTGGGGTAAGTCAGCTTCCGGAATATGATGGAATTCGGGCGCAATATCTTCCAAATCCTTCGGTAGTGCCACCCAAATCTGATAACCATGGGCTTTGAATCGGCTTCCGTTTCTAAGGTTCTCAGGCGTACGTTCGGTATGTGAAACTCCACTTCCGGCTACCATCCAGTTAACGGACCCGGGTCGTATACGCTGTTCCGTACCTAGACTGTCCGCGTGCATGAGCTCCCCTTCCAACATAAAGGTGAGTGTAGACAAACCAATGTGTGGATGCTGGTCCACATCCATGTAGGTATCCGGACCCAAGGTGGTCGGTCCCATATGGTCTATGAAGATAAACGGACCTATCATCCGCTTTTTTCGAAAGGGAATCAGCCGTCCCACTAAAAAATCTCCGATATCCCTGCTGCGTTCTTCTATGATTAACCCGATATTTGACATGTATTTCTTTTTGATAAATTTACGACAATCCCTAAAAGAATGAAGTTGAAGAAAAGAAGAATTGTTCTGGTCCTAATACTCGTGGGTGCTGGAATTTTAGTTTGGGCGAATTATCCAAAATTGAATATCATTTCGGGTTTTGCCTCAAAGAATTTAGCCTCGGCACACTTTATCAGCGGACGTTTATATACGGAGATTATTGAGACCGATAATGACATGCCCTTGATTAAAATGGCCGAACTGGAAAAGGTCATTGGCGACGATGTCACCAGTTCCGTTTTTGGTCTTATGGAACGGGAAACGGTCTGTAGGGACGGTCTGGGTTGCGTATTAATCAACGAATCCTATGATAAGACCCAGGTACTTTTAAAACCCAAAAGAACTCGAATAGAGAATAATTTGCCCTTTCCCTATGGAAATAAGGGTATTAAGGATACGGTTTTTGCTAATGTGGATTATGAACGTTTACATAAGGCCGTGGATTTTGCCTTTTCCGACTATGAAAATCAAAAGACACGAACGGTACTTATCGCCCATAAGAATGAGCTATTAACGGAAAGGTATATTGAAGGGTTTTCCGAAAAAACACCTGTCTTGGGCTGGTCCATGACCAAAAGCGTTTTGGCTACGGTCTATGGTATCCTGGAGCATCAGAACAAAATCAGTATGGATTTTAAGCCTTTTGCGGAGGACGTTCGAATGAAGGATTTAAAACATACCATCACCCTAAATCATTTGCTTCGTATGCAAAGCGGATTGGAATGGGATGAGGATTATGCCAGTATCTCCGACGTCAATAAGATGCTTTTTTTGGAGGCCGATATGACCAAACCACAAAGATTAAAACAGTCCGTCGCCGCACCAACGGAGGTTTGGAACTACTCCTCCGGAACCACTAATTTGCTTTCGGGTATTTTAAGGGAACACTTTGATTCCTACCAAGAATACTTGGATTTTCCGTATACCGATTTCATTGATAAAATGGGGATGCATTCTATGCTTATCGAAACCGACATGTCAGGCAATTTTGTGGGTTCCTCCTATGCATGGGCTACGACAAGGGACTGGGCCAAATTTGGATTGCTCTATCTCAACAAAGGAAATTGGAACGGGGAGCAGTTATTCTCCCCCGCTTGGTCGGATTATGTTTCCCGACCCACAAAGAACTCGGATGGTGTTTATGGCGCACATTTCTGGCTTAATGCCGGCGGTAAATATCCCGATGTTCCGCGCGACCTGTATTCCGCTAACGGGTTTCAAGGGCAGCGCGTGTATATTATTCCCTCTAAGGACCTAGTGGTAGTCCGTACCGGATTGGCCAATGAGGACGAGTTTGATGTAAATACTTTTCTCAGTGAGGTCTGTAAAGCGATAAAATAAATTCGATTAACGGTATTAATTGTAAGTTTTTTCCTATTTAACCACAACATACGCCCTCTTCACAACAAGTTTGACTCAACTCACAACAATAGTTTCAATTTTACGAGGTCTCCCTTTACATTTACAGAGTTATTAAAAACGAATTAAAATTTTTCATTTTCATATAGTGTTCTCGTAAAAGAGTCTGGTCTTCATTGATCGGACTCTTTTTAGTTTGTTTCGATTCCACTCACTTCAACTCCGCTCAGTGACCGCTTACAAAGAACAATCGAACTGACAGATAGGACTCCACTCACTTCGACTACGCTCAGTGATCTAGGGAAATAGGGAGTAGTTCACATAAAACTGTTCTCGATACATTTTTGATGAAAATATCAAAAACACTCGAACTGACAGGTAGGACTCCGCTCAGTGATCGCTTACAAAGAACAATCGAACTGACAGGTGAGACTTCGTTCGCTTCGACTCCGCTCAGTGATCTAGGGAAATAGGGAGTAGTTCACATAAAACTGTTCTCGATACATTTTTCGCTCACTTCGACTCCGCTCAGTGACCGCTTACAAAGAACAATCGAACTAACAGGAGAGACTTCGTTCGCTTCGACTCCGCTCAGTGACCGCCTATAAAGAACAATCGAACTGACAGGTGAGACTTCGTTCGTTTCGACTCCGCTCAGTGACCGCATATAAATTCCTTTTACTTGGAAAATGATGCACTATTTTATTTCTTTAATCAACCATCAACCATCAACCATCAACCATCAACCATCAACCATCAACCCCTGTCCTGAGCGTAGCCGAGGGAATCAATCCTTGTCCTGAGCGTAGTCGAAGGAATCAACCATCAAGGCAGCCATTTGTTCTTTCCAAAATCCGGTTTACGTTTTTCTAAGAAAGCATTACGTCCTTCTTTTGCTTCTTCGGTCATATAGGCCAGGCGTGTCGCTTCTCCAGCAAATACTTGTTGTCCCACCATACCGTCATCGGTAAGGTTCATCGCGAATTTTAGCATTTTTATAGAGGTAGGCGACTTTTCTAGTATTTCTTGCGCCCATTGGTAAGCCGTAGCTTCGAGTTCTTCATGAGGCACTACGGCATTTACCATACCCATTTCAAAGGCTTCTTGGGCGAAATAATTTCGGCCTAAAAAGAAGATTTCACGTGCTTTCTTTTGGCCCACCATTTTGGCCAAATACGCCGAACCATATCCCCCGTCAAAACTCGTTACATCGGCATCGGTCTGTTTAAAAATAGCATGTTCCTTACTGGCCAAGGTCATATCACAGACCACATGCAGACTGTGTCCGCCACCAACGGCCCATCCAGGCACTACGGCGATGACCGCTTTAGGCATAAACCGGATCATACGTTGTACTTCTAGAATATTTAGTCGGTGTTGACCGTCCGCGCCAACATAGCCCTGTTCTCCCCTAGCCTTTTGATCGCCTCCACTGCAAAAGGACCAAATACCGTCCTTGGTAGACGGACCCTCGGCGGAGAGCAATACCACACCGATAGCGGTGTCTTCCTGCGCATCGTAGAACGCTTTAATCAATTCACTTGTTGTATGTGGTCTAAAGGCATTACGTACATTGGGTCGGTTAAAGGCAATTCGCGCCACGCCATTACTCTTTTTATAGGTGATGTCATCAAATTCCAAGGCGGTCTGCCAGTCGGGTGATTGCATAGTTCTGATTCTTTAAATTTGAGCACTAAAAATAATACTCTCTGTGGTATTAGAACAAAGAATTGAATGCTATTCTCGTTTCTTAGCTTACGATATCTTCTATTTCTCGATGAGTTTTCAATGTTTAGAAATTGATTATCTTGGCCGAACTAATACCAACCCGACCCTAGTATGGATATAAAAACCTCCGATTTTGACCACCTTAAAAACCTCGAAGAAGAACAACTCCCTGTAGCCAAACATAAATTACACGACTGGACCCATTTTGCGGGACTCTACGCTGCGGAGCATGTCGCAGCAACGGAGTTTGTTATCGGTGCCACTTTCGTAGCGCTAGGTGCCAAAACCATGGACATCATCCTAGGTCTCCTCATCGGGAATATTCTAGCCGTACTGAGCTGGCGATTCATTACCTCGCCTATTGCGGTGGATACACGTTTAAGCCTCTACACCTATCTGAACAAGATTGCGGGTGACTCCATGACCAAATTGTACAATTGGGCCAACGTCATCATCTTCTCCGTGATTTCAGCGGCCATGATAACGGTCTCTTCTACGGCGGTGCGCTTTGCTTTTGATATTCCTGCGCAGCTTAATTGGTATCCGACGAATTTCTGGTTTATTCTCATTGTTTTGGCCGTGGGCATCTTTGTAGTGTCCATTGCGCTCTACGGTTTTAATGCCGTTTCTGAATTTTCGGGCATTTGTGCGCCTTGGCTTTTTGTGATGTTCACGAGCGGTGCCATGGTACTCCTCCCCGCTTTGTCCTTGGACGTATTGGATACGACATTACCTTCCGGATGGTCCGATTTTATGACTTTGGGTGACCAGAGTATATGGACGGGCATTAATAGTGATGGCCAACCCGGCATTGGACTGGTCGAAGTCATCGGCTTTGGATGGGCGGCCAATACCATAACCCATTTCGGGTTGATTGATATGGCCCTACTCCGTTTTGCAAAAAAGAAAAACTACGGCTATGCCACCAGTACCGGTATGATGTTCGGTCACTATGTGGCATGGATCGCTGCGGGAATCATGGGTGCCGGTGCCGCTGTCATTTTAGGGAAATCCATCGTAGAACTGGACCCGGGCGACGTGGCCTATTATGCCCTTGGATGGTCCGGATTTGTGATTGTTATTGTGGCAGGTTGGACAACAGCGATTACGAATCTATACCGAGCAGGTTTGGCCGCGCAAGCCATTTTCAATAAACACTCCCGAAAGAAAACGACCATTGTGGTGGGTATGGTCACCGTAGCCATCGCCTGTTTCCCTTTTGTGTTTTCACAAATACTGCCGCTACTCACCTATGCTGGGCTACTGGTCGTTCCCGTAGGAGCAATTGTCTTTGCAGAACATCAACTGTTCCCGCGAATCGGCTATACACGTTACTGGTCTTCATACCGCAAGCTCACTTTTAGTATGCCTGCCGTGGCCTCTTGGGGCTTGGGACTGGTCTTCGGTTTTGGTCTGAATTTCTTGGATGTAATTTCGTTCTATTACCTGTTTATCCCCACCTGGTTTTTTACTATCGCCGTGTACACGCTGCTCGCTTCTAAATACGGAGCCAAAGAGACCTATACGGAAGAAGCAAAAGAAGAAGAGGCCCTGCAAGAAACCATTGCACGTTTTCAAGAACAGCAAGCAAAAGAGGAGCCTGTACAGGTAAAAGATACTTCTGTGATGACTAAAGCTTTAAAATTTATAGCGATTTCCGCCTTGGTAGCGACCTTGGTTTTGGCCTGTAATGTCATGTTTGGCAGCGCTACCGAAGCCAATTATATCGAAAATCGGGAACTCTTCTATACCTATGCCTTTGTTTGTACGATTATTTATTTCGTACTCGCCTATTGGGCGTTAAAACGCGGGAAGTCTAATCATTCAGAAGCATAAGGATGAAAAAATCAATACAACTCAATCAGGATAATTTAGAGCAAATCGGAAACCATATCCCCGTACCAAACTACAATCGGACCTCAGAAACGGCTGATATTGTACATATCGGCGTCGGAGGATTCCACAGGTCACATTTAGCATATTACGTACACCTTTTAAAAAATAGCGGCGAGGCTTCCTCGCTTTGTGGAATCGGGTTACGTGAAGGCGACCAAAATCTACATGATATTTTTAAAAAACAAGACCACCTATATACCCTGATGGTCAAACACCCTGATGGAAAAATAGAACCCGAGATAATAGGGTCGATTATCGACTTTAAGATGGGTACTACGGACCCCGAAGCCGTCATCTCCCAGATGGCGCATAAAAATACGCGAATCGTGTCGCTTACCATTACCGAAGGTGGATACAATTTCAACCCCACCACGGGGGAATTCAATTTTGATAATCCTGATATTCAGCACGAACTCCGCCACCCAAACGACCCTAAAACCGTCTACGGATTTCTAACCGCAGCCCTAAAAAGACGTCGCGATGCGGGACTCCCAGCGTTTACCATTATGTCATGTGATAATATCGAACACAACGGAGACATGGCTCGCAAGATGCTGCTTGCTTTTGCGGAAACACAAAACCCGGATTTGGCGAAATGGATCGCCAAAGAAGTGACCTTTCCCAATAGTATGGTGGACCGTATTACGCCGGTAACTACTCCCGCAGATATTGATATTCTAGCACAAAACTCTGGCGTACAAGATGCTTGGCCCGTAACCTGCGAACCTTTTATACAATGGGTGGTAGAAGATAAATTCTCGAACGGTAGGCCAGCCTTTGAAAAAGTAGGCGTACAATTCGTACCCGATGTAGGACCTTATGAAAAGATGAAACTGCGATTGCTCAATGCCGGGCATTCGGTAATGGGAATTTTAGGAGCTATCCACGGCCACCCTACCATCAATGCCTGTGTGGAAGATGAACTCTTTGCTAAATATTTGGGAGCCTTTTTGGATGAAGAAGCCACTCCCATCTTAGGGCCGATAATCGGCATTGATTTAGAAGATTATAAAGACAGTTTACTTGAACGTTTCGCCAACCCGAATATTAAAGACAGCGTCAGCCGTATTTGCTCGGAAAGCTCTGCCAAATTGCCCAAGTTTTTGATTCCCACCATTCAGGAGAATTTAGCGACAGGCGGATGCATCAAATTCGCCACCTTGGTCCTAGCCGCTTGGTGCTATTATAGCGATAAACAAGCTGACCAAAACGGAGAACCCCTAGAAATTATAGACGCCATGCAAGACGAATTGCATAAGGCCGCAACAGCAACTTCAAGTGACCCTTTGGCATTTATCAGGCAAGAATCCTTGTTTGGGGAGCTTGCAGAGAATGAGCGGTTTGCTACCACCTATACCGATATGATTCAAGAGCTTTACAAAACAAGCGAGGTCAAGAAGTTGATGCGGTCGTTGTTGTAAGCGCGCTCCAATATCAACCAACAACTTTCAACTTCCAATGACCAATAGCCAATAGCCAATAGCCAATAGCAAAAAGCTTACAGCCAGAAGCTTTACAGAAAACCGTAAGGGTAATTCAAATTTTTGCCTCAATTTTAATCAGTAGAAATAATATCGCAAAATTAGGACGTTACTGATGCTTTTATGTCAGGCTTTCGTCGGTATTTGTACGATTTTATTTCTTTTGTTTATTTATATTGCGATACACTTGGGATGGATATAAATGAAATGTATGCAATTGTACATATATCCATACGTTGGGCATAATTTAAATCAAATGGACTTAATACTTGAAAATCTCCAACAATCAGAAGGTTCATTTTATGAAAAGCTACATCAGGATGGAAATTTTGACCAAAGCCAGTTCGCCAAATTAATACTGTTTATTGATGGACTTAATTCTCAGGAATTAACCGAAATTGAGCGATTTCGTACAAGTTCTAAACTGTGGGAGTTGGCATATCGAATTCAATCCAGTCTTGGATATAATTACAATCAGAATGATGTTTTTGAAATTGTAAACATGGAAGAGAAAAAACTTGTCGAAATTGGACAAGGTCTTGAATATATATGTAAGTCCTTTTCTGAAAACAAACAGTTGGACATGGATTTTGTTCATGAAATGACTAAATAACAATTAATGGCAAAAAAAATTGAGAGTATTGACGCACTTATATTTATTGACACTAACATACTCCTTGACTTTTACAGAATCCGGAAATCGGATATCTCCTTAAAATATCTTGAAGAAATTGAAAATCATCTTGACCTCATTATTACATCAAGTCAAGTGGAAATGGAATTCAAGAAAAATAGACAATCCGTTATACTGGAAAGTATTACTGAGGTTAAAAAAATCGGAACTGTTACAGGCAATATACCTGCAATTTTATCTGATACTAAGGCGGTTGAAATGATTGCTAAATCTCGTAAAGAAATTCAAAAAAAACAGAAAAAACTAAAGGAGAAAATCGAGAACATTTTAAAGAATCCTACATATAACGACCCAGTTTATAAATCTCTGCAAAAACTATTTTCATACAACTCAGAGATTAACCTTAACCGCGAGAACAAAGTAAGATTTACCATAAGGAATTTAGCAAAAAAGAGATTTCTACTTGGTTATCCACCTAGAAAGAAAACCGACAATTCAATCGGAGATGCGGTAAATTGGGAATGGATAATTAGATGTGCAGAAAATACTGGAAAACATATAATTCTTGTTACACGGGACTCCGACTTTGGTTGCGTTTATGATAATGATTCTCATCTAAATGATTGGTTAAAACAAGAGTTCAAACAAAGAATTAGCCAGAAAAGGAAAATTATACTTACAGACAAGTTACACAAAGCATTTCAATTAGTTGAAATACCAGTAACTAAAGAAATGATTGAGGAAGAAGAAAATGTAATCAACACTTCGTTTAGAAGCTACAAAAGTTTTCAATTGAAAGAGGCAATTGAGCAATTAAAAGAAAGGCTGGAATCGAATGAATGGAACGAATCTTTAAGAAAAATGAGAGATAATCTGGATTTTTTAGATGATGAAAATAATGAATAAAAACTATGCCCAACATAGGTAACCGTTGCACAAGCCTGTGATTTTCAAAATACAGATTGAATACATGCCCCCGCTAGCGCTAGTTTCCTCCAAAAAGGGCGGACAAGTGCAACTAGTGGTGGCAAAGGTAAACTAGAAATAGCTTAAACAAATGTAAAGCAAACATCATGCGCTTGCCATTCTAATAATTTAAGAATACTATAAAATCATAATTGAGCAATTAAAAATCAAACTTAAAAATGAAGAAACTATTGGACAAAGAAACGATATTAAAAGCTTTGGCAATATCCTTAGGGGTTGTCAGCTACGATTACTTTTCAAAAGGATATTTTGATTGGATTAAACTGATTTTTATACTGGTATTTTCTTTTATCGTATTATCGGTTTACAATCATTTAAAAAAGTAAAAGTTCGTTGCTTTATTCCCCTCGTTCGCGCTAGTTTCTTCCAAAAAGGGCGGACAAGTACAACTAGTGACCAGAACAGTAAGCCAGCAATAAACTGAAGTGTTTTTCAAAAACAGAAAGCCCTTCAGTTATCGAAGATTAAACTGTAACATAGCAGGTAAATCCTTGTCTTTAGATAAATTTTAGTCCTATGAACCCGATGAAATGTATGCTGTCCACAATGCTATTGGTACTATCTTTAGGCTGTTATGGCCAAGTAAAAATCACTTCAGAGGATTTGAACTTAGCTGTCGGAGATTGGGAAGGTAGCATTACCTATCTTGATTATCAAAGCAATACACCTTTTACAATGCCAGCCAATCTTATCGTTGAAAAAGGCAATAACGAAAACACGCTTATACTATACAATAGCTACCCAAAAGAACCAAAAGCGAATAATTCCGACAAAATTAAGATTAGCAAAAATGGACTACTATTAAACAAGCATAAGATAAGCTCACGAGAAGAGTTTGAAAATGGCAGTATTCAAATTCAAACGGAACATGATGCTAAAGACGATGGTAAAAAGGCACGTATACGATACAGTTATCGCATTGGCCAAGATGTGTTTGTAATTAGAAAAGATGTCCAATTTGAAGAATCGGCCGATTGGATAAAAAGAAGCGAGTTCAGATATACTCGAAAGAAGTAGATACTCGGTTAGCGCTAGTATCTCGCTCGTATCGTCACCGGTAGCTAAATAAAAAAAGGTGCCAATGCTACACTGTAGCCGGGAGCCTACAGCAACTTCTTTATGACTTAAAAACGACAAAAAGGGTGTAATGGAGTCAATCGCAGTAAAAAGCCATTTTATTTAGGCTACCTTCACCAAAAAAATAATGTCCATAGCGCAAAGAGTGCAATTGGTAGAAAGTCTTTTTTATCAATTAGAGCTCGAAAGCGCTCAGTTTGCAAAAGCATCAGGTTTAGGTTGTGTTTCCGGTTGCGGAAAATGTTGCTCGTATCCAGATATAGAAGCCTCTCCCCTAGAATTTTTGCCTTGGGCCTTTCATTTATTCTTGAATGGTGAGGCCGAAAAGATGTTACAGACCCTTAGTGTTAACCAAACTACTACCTGTGTTATATACCAACCGTTTTCGGAAGTAAATCTAGGGCGTTGTAGTGATTACAAATACCGAGGTTTGATCTGTCGTTTATTCGGGGCGGCCGCCAATACCGATAAATATGGAAAGCTGCGCTTGGCGACCTGTAAAATTATCAAAGAGGGACAATCGGAAAACTACAAGGCGGCGGCAATAGCCATCGAAAAAGGAATGCAGGTTCCTATTTTTACCGAATACTACATGCAGCTAAATCAAATTGATTATAAGCTAGGCGCTTTGCTATTACCCATTAACAAGGCACTTAAAATGGCCTTGGAAGAAGTACTACACTATTATGCCTACCGACCATTTCCTACGAGCGATTGCGGATGATGAACGACCTATAGGCGTTCTCGATTCCTTGCAATAAGACATTATACAAGAAAACTCCTACCCGTCCAAGTACTGTTAAGAATAGAATCTGAAACATTTTTACGCAGTTAACTGCATAATGGATATCTTTAAAACAAATTAACGTGATGGATAATGATTTAGTGAAGCAACTGGGCTATGCCAACCTCGATACCCGATTAAAACGTATCAGCGATAAAATGTCGCACAGCCTACGTGCCATGTACCGTGAGCTTCAAATGGATACGGAGCCCAATTGGTATTTGGTGTTATGGATCGTACAGGAAAAGCCGGGCGTCTCCGTCATGGAAATTGCTTCTCGATTACAGTTCACGCATCAATCGGTTATGAAAATGACCACAAAAATGATTGCCAAGGGCTACCTGATAAGTGATAAGGACCCGTTGGACAAACGAAAGACCATTTTTCAGCTTACCCAAAAAGCTAGGGACCATATGCCCCTTTTCACACAGATATGGGAACTAGGAAAAACGGTTACCCTAGAACTACTCCATGGAGATACGGAAATTATGCAGCATTTGGAACGCTTGGAACACAATTTGGAAAACGCATCTTTTGGTGAGCGTATCGCCCGGGCATTAAAAAACAACAGTCATGAAAAAGCATCGTTACCAAACCTTGGTGGAATGGACGGGAAATACCGGCGAAGGCACCCTGGCCTATCGCTCGTATGAAAGAGCACACGAGATTTCCGTTTTAGGGAAAAGTCATGGTATTATGGGTTCGTCCGACCCCTCGTTTCTGGGAGATGCGTCCCGCTACAATCCAGAGGAGCTCTTCCTCTCCTCCCTCTCTGCCTGTCATATGCTCTGGTTTTTACACTTATGTTCCGTACATAAAATCGTAGTTATTGAATACAGGGATAAGGCGGAAGGTACTATGACAGAAGATGAAAATGGAGGCGGACGTTTTACAGCGGTTTCGTTGCATCCTCAGGTAAAAGTGAAGGATTCGCATATGGTTGCAAAAGCCAATGACCTTCATGAGGAAGCGAATACCTTATGTTTTATCGCTAACTCCTGTAATTTCAACATTAGTCATGCTCCGAAAACAACTGTTCAAGAACCCCTTTAATATCGATATGATGAATATTGAAAAAGTAAATGTAGCCGAAAAGCTCACAAGTTTTAAAGAGTATTGGTCGCCCAAGATTGTTGGCGAACTCAATCAGCAACTGGTAAAAGTGGCTAAATTCAAAGGCGATTTTGTGATGCATCAACATGAAAATGAAGATGAACTGTTCTTTGTAATTACCGGCACCTTGTACATTGAACTAGAAAATAAAACCTTGGAGCTACAAGCCGGGGAGTTCGCGTTGATTCCCAAAGGAGTTCTCCATAAACCCTATGCGCCAGAAGAGGTACATGTTATGCTTTTTGAACCGGCCGCCACCTTAAACACTGGTAATCTAATCAATGATAGGACCGTAACCGATATAGACCGCATATAATTATTTCTTATGAGATTTGCACACACCAATATTGTAAGTACCGACTGGAAAAAACTCGTGTCGTTTTACGAGAAAACCTTCGATTGCAAGCAAGTACCACCCGTTCGAAAACAATCCGGGCCTTGGTTAGACCGTGGTACCGGACTCAAGAACGCCAGTTTAGAAGGGGCGCACCTATTGCTACCAAGCTGTGGGAGAGATGGGCCTACCTTAGAAATTTATCAGTATAAAAACAGTGTATCGCAAAATCCCGCAAGTCCAAATTTAAGAGGTTTCGGACATATTGCTTTTGAGGTAGCGGATGTGGAAAAGGTACTGAAAAATCTAATCCAAAATGGTGGAGCCGCATCGGGTCAAATTACCGAAAAGGAAGTCCCGGGTGTAGGTACTCTTACCTTTGTATATGCCAGGGACCCAGAAAGCAACCCTATAGAATTACAACAATGGAACTAACTATAGCAATCAAGGAATATATAGACCGTAGCGTGCTTTGCTGGCTTGCCACGGTATCGGATACGCAAATACCCAATGTATCCCCAAAAGAAATATTTACCTATTACGGCACGGATAGTATTATTATCGCGAATATTGCCTCACCACAAACGGTGAAGAACATACAAGCGAATGCTCAGGTCTGTATCAGTTTTATAGATGTGTTGGTACAGAAAGGCTATCAAATCAAAGGAATGGCGACGATAGTAAATCCGTCCGACATGGAATTTGACGAAATGAAAGCAAAATTGACCCGAATGACGGGAGGCAAATTCCCGTTCCAAACCATCACTAAAATTAGTGTAGCACAGGTAAAACCCATAATTGCACCCAAATACCTACTCTATCCCGAAACTACGGAACAAGAGCAGATTAAAAGTGCGAAAAAAGCCTATGGCTTGTCATAGGTAAATAACGTTGGACTAGGCCACGGTATTTAAAAAGAAAATGTTTTTCGTTTGAAGCGATTCTCGTGGTAATTATTAGCTCCATTATCACGTAAGCCTATATAACTATGCAAGAAATAATGTACCTTGTTTCTATGCTTCCGAAGAGTACGTCCTTAAATTTATAATAGATAAAACCTCCTTATGAAAAGAACCTTACCACTTATGTTGCTATTATTTTTGGTAAGGGTAACCATGTGTAAGAAAAATGAGGAGGTAATCGATTACCCTACTACTATTTTAATGGACCCCATCCATCTTGCGACAACAAAAGCGGCCATTAAAAACGGTGATGCAAAATACAAGCCTGCTTTTAACCAACTTATTGCAGAAGCCGAGGCGGCACTCAAAGAAGGTCCGTTTTCAGTCACGGATAAGGAAAAAATGGCACCTAGTGGAGATATACATGACTACGCCAGTTACAGCAGATACTGGTGGCCAGACCCCAAGACAACCAATGGATTACCCTACATTCGTCGTGATGGGGAAACGAATCCCGATAGTCAAAGTCTAGTAAAATCTGACCGACAACGCTTAGGAACTTTTGCAGAACATACAGAAACTTTAGGACTGGCCTATTATTTCACGGGAGAGGAAAAGTATGCTGAAAAAGCGGCATCACTACTGCGCGTCTGGTTTATTGATAGCGCTACCCTTATGCATCCAAATCTTAATCATGCCCAATGCCGACCAGGGCATAACGAAGGTACCAAGTCCGGGGTATTGGATGGGCGCCTTATCATCAAGGCATTAGAGGGCGCGCAATTGATTTCAAAATTAGGTGCCTTGAGTCCAAAGGAATATAGTGCATTAAAGGCATGGTCCAATGCCTACTTGAAGTGGCTTACCACAAATGAGATGGCCTTAGAGGAAGCGGCCTCTCTGAACAATCACGGTTCCTTTTATGATGTACAAGCCCTATATTTTGCGTTGTATGCGGATAATCGAAAAATGGCAACCCGCATCGCGCAACGATTCGCCCACAAGCGGATTCTTTCTCAAATTCAGTTGAATGGTACTATGCCCGAAGAAATGGCACGTACACGCTCCCTTTTCTATAGCATTTACAACCTCCACGCTATGTTTACAGTGGCGCATCTCGCCAAGAGAGTAGATATTGACCTTTGGAAAGTTGGCGATAAGGATTCGCGATTACGACTGGCACTGGATTACCTTGCGCCCTATGCCGATGAAAATAGGTCTTGGCCAATACCAACTATAGGGGAAGCGGACCGAATGGAATTGCTAGCTATTTTTCAAATGGCCAATGATGGGTATCCCAAAGGCAACTATCTGAAATTTATAGAATCATTACCGCTCGAGCGAAGGCAGATACAACGAACAAATCTTGCCTATCCCCTTATGCGCTGATAGTTTTATTTAAGTCACAATCCCTCGTTATCGCGTTAGTGAAAGCGCCATACTGTACTATCTTTGCAGTAAGATGGGCAACGAAACCTATAGAAGATGCAATAACTGCGGGGAAGTATCCTTGAACGAGGATTATTGCCCCAATTGCGGTAACATCGTTAACATTACCCTAAAACGGGAACTAGAGCGCAAAGCAAAGGTTCTAGAACGGCAAAAGTCACAGGCGAACCCAGAAAAGAAAAGCGCGGTAACGCGATTTCTGGAAGATGTCAAGGACCATGAGAATCTCATCATCCGGTATGTAGCACGTTTCTTCTATTCCATCTGGTTGGTGGTCATCGCAATCGGCTCGTTTTTGGCCTTATTGTTCGGTTATATCGCTGCGTAATGTTTAGGAGTTGGAGCGTAACATATGTGAAACGTTTTTATTTTCCGGTGTTTGTAACCCTAGCGCTCGTAGTGTACACTTTACAACGATTTTCCGTTGCCTTACCATCGCTCATCAATAACTATTTGAACGATTTGCTCTGTATGCCCATTGTCCTAAAAATAGCGCAGCTTGCAGTGCGTTACCTTAAAAAAGACGGCCGTATACAACTTCCTATACTGCTTGTAGGCATCCTCACCCTGGGCTACGCTTGCTATTTTGAATGGTTTTTGCCACAGTTCAATTCGCGTTACACCGCAGATGGTATTGATGTATTCCTCTATTTTACGGGTGCTTTGTTTTTTGTTGTAGTAGAACGTTATAACCGTTATTTTAGTAGGGAATAAAAAGAACACTGTGACAAGCACTTTACCTATCATAACTACCCATATTAAAAAGATATTTTTCGTAAGCATTTTGGTCGTTGGTCTTGGCTGTAAGGATAAACAACAAACAGCTAGTCAACTGGTGAGTGGGTATTACGAGGGTTTTGTTAAGGGCGATTACGAACAGATTAAAAGCACGCTTTCCGATAGTTTGGTCACCACCGAGGGCGATTTTACGATGCCTTTTTCCCGGGAGAGTTATTACGAGAAATTTAAGTGGGATTCGGTTTTTAGGCCTGTGTACCGATTAAAGGATATTCGCATTGAGGACGACGTAGCCATTGCCGAAGTCGTTGTAAATTCCCCTAGATTGGTTTTCTTGAAGAACAGCCCCATGACCTGTATTTATCGATTTCAGTTTGAACTAGGAAAAATAGCCCAAATCGATAATTTGGAATGTCCGGATGCGAAATGGAAACTATGGGAAAAAAGAGTGAATGAATTGGTTCAATGGACTAAAGTGCATCATCCTGAATTGGACGGATTTCTCAACGACCTGACCATGAATGGCGCTCAAAATTACATGAAAGCGATTCGCTTGTATGAAAGTCGTCCTAATTCCAATTAAATCGAACGTTAACTACTAATGCTGCTTTCTAGCCCTTCTATTGCGGCTACTTCTAAAATTTCTACTATCCTTGGTCATGTACGAAAATAGACCCAGTGCCGCGGCAACTAGTGTTACGGTAACCATAAGATAGATTGCTTCGTTTGGTATTTCCATATGGTAATATACGAATATTCAGGGAATTCAACCTTCTTTTTGATTGATATATAGCCAGTTAGGGAGTATTACCTATAGGAGATAGAAAAGATTCCCCAGTCCTACTACACCAGTTAAACAACCTATGATAAAGTTCATTTTTGTGGCTACGGTGGTTAATCTATCTTCTATTCTACTGGCAACGGTGGCATATACTGAGTAAATGGTAAATGAACCGATGGTAGAGCCGATAGAAAAGTAAAAACTGTTCAAAAGGGAATATTCAAAATAATCCAGCCCTATCAAAAAGGAAATGGTCGTAAAGTAAAAAGGTATGGCAAAAGTATTTAAAAGGGACATCCCTAAACCATGCATATATGCTTTGGACTTCTCTATCTCCACCTTCTTTAACTGTCCCTTAGACTTAAAATGCAATCGAAAAAAATTTAGGGATAATAGGATGAGAATACTGGTACCTATCATCTGTATGATGGTAATGTATTCCGAGTTTTTCATGAGTACACTGGCCAAATACGCCCCAATGTTCGCCTGAAAGAAAAGTACTGTTGCGAAGCCCCCAATAAGGTACAAAGCCGATTTGCGTCCACTTTTAAGACTGAACTTAACTACGGTAAGGTTTAAAAAGCTAGGGCTTATACTGCCCGATGCAGCGATAATAAATCCAAAAAATAAACATGTAAAAAATACCATAAGTGATTTCTAATTACAAAGAAAAAGATTCTGACGCGCTATTCTTACCGCGTATCATAGGAATTGTAATGCGAAAGGAATTCGTAACGTTGGGGGACCTAAAAGAACACCCGCATCCGCTTACTTGTTTGGATAACCAAAGAATAGCGTAATTTGTGAGTCAATAAGGTCATCCTAAACACCAACGATTATGCGATATTCCAGTATACTAATGTTCTTCCTGTTATCCATCTGCTGTAAAAGTGAACCCGCCCTAAAAACCCCAGAAATATTATGGCAAGACTATATCACCGCATATCCCGAGTACGCCACCGCTGCCACGCCGGATGTCGATTTTTTTCACAATAACGAGGCGGATGCAAATAGGCTCGGACAGCTTATCTTAGAAGGAGAAAAGACCGCGGCTTCCTCGCTATATTCGCTCTATCAAAAGTATAAGGTAGATGTGCCCCGCCCGGGCGATATGCAAATCGTGACCGATTTTGAGGGTAATGCCCTGGCGATTATAACAACCGTACAAGTAGATACTGTCCCATTTCACAAAGTCTCATCGGAATATGCCGCTACGGATATGGGCACCACTGAGCAACCGCTTGAAAAATGGAAAAAAACGCATTGGGCTTTTTTTGAATCCTTCTTAGCCGAAAGCGGAGAACAACCAACGGAGGATATGCTTATCGTCTGTGAACGCTTTAAAAAGGTATGGCCAGAATAGGCTAAAAAATCAAGCTGTAGTCAGATATATTTTAGATAATATTCAACAAATTATCTCTATTTTTAGAATTCATCAAAATAGCTATTAATGAAAAGATTACCCTTGTTTTTTCTCGTACTCCTATGCACCAATTTATTTGGTCAGGAAGCCATGCGCCGTTGGCGTAAAATGAATCAAGTACGGCAAGATAAATTTGATTTGGTCTTACCTTCCGCTATGCGGGAAAACAACATAGACATGTGGATCGTGACCAATAGGGAAGGTAATCTAGACCCCTTGTATGCCGATATGGGCGAAGGCTACGTTACCGCAAATGCGTATTATATCTTTTATGATACTGGTGAAGAGCGTATAGAACGTGCAGCACTGGGTGTAGGGGGCTATTTGCTGAAGGAAGGTGGTACGTACGACTATTTTGGTGCAGCGGACGAACTGAAGGAGTTCGTTCAGAAACGAAATCCCAAAACCATTGGTCTTAATATCTCCAAAAACTTTGGAGGAGCGGACGGACTCACCCACTCAGCTTATCTAGAGCTTTCGGAAATTCTGGGTGAGGATTATGCCAAGCGTTTTGTTTCCGCGGAGAAATTGGTTTCTGATTTTCGTTCGCGTCGTGTGGCCAGTGAAATCGCCATATACGGTGAGGCAGGTGAATTCTCCTATACCATTGCGGAAAGGGCTTTTTCTAACGAGGTAATTACGCCCGGGGTCACTACCTTGGAAGACGTGGCCTGGTTCATGAAAGAGGAGCAGTATAAGAATAATCTGGGTTCTTCCTTTGGAATGCCTTCTGTTTATATAACGGGTCCAGATGGTGTTGTGGCCACCTCTAGCGACCGTATCATACAACGGGGTGATGTGCTGATGTTGGATTGGGGCGTTGGTCTCATGAACATGTTTACCGATATGAAACGCATGGCCTACGTATTAAGAGAGGGCGAAATCGAAGTTCCCGCAGGCATTAAGAATGCTTTTGACCAAGGTGTAAAGGTTCGGGATATCATCAAAAAAACGATACAACCCGGTGTAACGGCGCAAAAGGCAGAAGATGCGGTGTACGCCGCTTTAACCAAAGCGGGGTTCAACAAAATGAAAGGTTTTAATAAATATACCGATTTGGATAAGACCGATGTCATTATCGGCTGTCACTCCGTTGGCAACTGGGGACACGGAATTGGTCCGTCTATCGCGTTTTTCAATCCCGTACGTTTGGGGTATGAGCTAAAACCTTCAAATCTGATATCCATTGAACTGTTCGCTTATACCAAAGTTCCGGAATGGGGCGGTAAAAAACTGCGTGTTCCTTTAGAGGATGATGCGGTCATTACCGAACGTGGTATTGAATGGTTGTACCCTATAAATCCTAAGGTGTTGGTGATTAAGTGATTTGTTTTGAGAAGCTTTTGTGTTCACGAACGTTCTCGATACAACGTCTTTTTCAGGACGTCACTCGAACTGACAACTCATACCGTCATCCATAATTGTTATTAATTTAATATAAACTCATCATGTCACTTCGAGTGGCTTTTACGAACTTTTCGGGAGTAAAAGGAGTATCGAGAAGCTCTTGTGTTCCCGAGGGCGTTTGCCTAAGCTCAGTCGGAGCATTCTCTTCCGAACGTTCTCGATACAACGTCTCTTTCAGGACGTCACTCGAACTGACATTGTAGAAATAGAAAAATACTTAAAACCATCAAGTCACTTCGAGTGGCTTTTACGACCTTTTCGGGAGTAAAAGGAGTATCGAGAAGCTCTTGTGTTCACGAGGGCGTTGGCCTGAGCGCAGTCGAAGGATTCTCTTCCGAACGTTCTCGGGAACAACGTCTCTTTCAGGACATCACTCGAACTGACATTGTAGAAATAGAATAATACTTAAAACCATCAAGTCACTTCGAGTGGCTTTTACGACCTTTTCGGGAGTAAAAGGAGTATTGAGAAGCTCTTGTGTTCACGAGGGCGTTGGCCTGAGCGTAGTCGAAGGATTCTCTTCCGAACGTTCTCGATACAACGTCTCTTTCAGGTCGTCACTCGAACTGACATTGTAGAAATAGAATAATACTTAAAACCATCAAGTCACTTCGAGTGGCTTTTACGACCTTTTCGGGAGTAAAAGGAGTATCGAAAAGCTCTTGTGTTCACGAGGGCGTTGGCCTGAGCGCAGTCGAAGGATTCTCTTCCGAACGTTCTCGGGAACAACGTCTCTTTCAGGACGTCACTCGAACTGACATTGTAGAAATAGAATAATACTTAATACCATCAAGTCACTTTGAGTGGCTTTTACGACCTTTTCGGGAGTAAAAGGAGTATCGATAAGCTCATGTGTTCACGAGGCGTTGGCCTGAGCGCAGTCGAAGTATTCTCTTCCGAACGTTCTCGATACAACGTCTCTTTCAGGACGTCACTCGAACTGACAACTCATACCGTCATCCATAATTGTTATTAATTTAATATAAACTCATCATGTCACTTCGAGTGGCTTTTACGAACTTTTCGGGAGTAAAAGGAGTATCGAGAAGCTCTTGTGTTCCCGAGGGCGTTTGCCTAAGCTCAGTCGGAGCATTCTCTTCCGAACGTTCTCGATACAACGTCTCTTTCAGGACGTCACTCCTTTAGATTTGTTTTAGCGAATGATTAACTTAAAAACGGAAAAGATACACTATCAATTCATTCTGAGATACAAGCTCAAAGTTCGATTCATATCTTTTCCGTTTACGATAAAACTCAAATTAGAAATTCGGAATCTTAAGCCCATTATCAAGGAGTTGAGTACTATCTATTTGATTAACTAAAGCGAATTTATGAAAACCGAATTAAAGTTCATCGGAATCGATGTCAGCAAGGCCACTTTGGACGTATGCGTTCTATCGGATTCTCCTGAATCCTTGGTCATTGAAAACACTGAACAATCCATAATAAAGTACTTTGGCAGGCTTTTGAAGAATACTACTCACGAGTATCATATCTGTGTCGAGAACACAGGGAAGTATTCTTGGGAACTGATGAGAATACTTCCCGGGCTGAAGTGTAGCTTTTATGTCGTAAACCCATTACACCTAAAGAAAAACCTAGGGCTCGTACGCGGAAAAAATTATGTAATAGATGCGGTCAGGATAGCTAGGTTCATTCGTAGGAACCATGGTGAAATGGATTGTTACATAGAAAGAAGAACGGAGCTGGAATCCCAACAGGTACTGGTCTCGGAAAGGAAGTTCAGGGTAAAACAGCGTAAGGAAATCAAGATTAAAAGTAAGGAAATACTTGTTCTGGGCAACGTAAAGCTCGTCAGGTCGATCCTTTCCAAAAACAAGAAACTGATAAAGTAACTGACCGAACAAATCGGTGCGATAGAATTGGAGATAAAACAGCTTATCGACTCTTGTGAACGGATAAAGGACCTGGCTTCAAGTTTACGGTCGATACCGGGCGTAGGGCCGATATTGTGCATGAACCTAATCGTGAAGACAAATGAGTTCAAGACCATAAGGGAACCTAGAAAACTTGCATGCTATGCAGGGGTGGCAACGTTCGCGAACACTTCCGGAGTGTCCGTATTTGGTAGGAACAAAGTCTCAAACCATGCGGACAAAGGGCTTAAAAAACTACTACATCTAGGTGCCCTGAGCGTAATACGGTTGGATAACGATCTGGCCGTTTACTATCATCGAAAAGTCAAAGAAGGCAAGAACAAAATGAGCGTTTTAAACGCAGTTAGAAACAAAATCATACACCTCGTTTTTGCTCTGATAAATAACCGAACATTTTATCAAAATCGTTTGGTAACGTCATAGAAATCGAACTGACAACATCTGTATCCAGAAGCACCAATCCAATCCTGAAAAGGGTTTATTAGTAATTTAAATATAAAATCTCCATATTTACGAAAGACCAAAACCAAACACTGTGAGTAACCATGGAAGAACACCATGTCATCATAAAAACAAAATGTCTTAATAGCAGCGCACCTAGCAATGGAAACTTTTGCCAACAGTGTGGGCAGGCCGTTCGTGACAATACGGACCGCTCCATTGGGAAGCTTTTGGGAGAATTTTTTGGTAATATTTTCTTTTTGGATAATCGTTTTTTACTAAGTGTCTGGTACCTCTTCAGGTATACGGGCCTGATGACGGTTGAATTTTTAAAGGGTAAGCTAAAGAAGTTTATCTCCCCCATTACCTTGTTCCTGTTTTTTAACCTTATCTATTTCTTTGTCAACCCCTTATCCGATTACTCACTTTCGTTAGTAGACCAAGTGTATTCGCAACCCTATAGTGATTGGGTCCGTGAATGGGTAGTCTCAAAACTTAAAACTGAAGGTTTGGAAGGCACCTCCTATGCTGTAAACTATCAAAATAGCAGCGACACTATTTCCAAGTCTATCATGATAATCAATATTCCCATGATTGCCCTTTTTGTGTATTTGTTGGCACTAAAAAAAAGACGCTTTTATTATGACAGTCTCATTTTTGCTTTTCATTTTTTCTCCTTGTTTATGGCCAGTTGGATTATGCTACCTTGGGTAAGTAAGCTGCTTTTTCTTATCACAGGTGATGAAGATTCTTTGCTTTCTAATGGCGCATTTCATCTCTTCGCATTTGTTATTCCGGGGCTTTATGCCATTTTTAGTATTCAAAGGTTTATGAAAATTCGTTGGTATTGGGCCATACCAGTGGGTATTCTGGTATTGTTGTCCGTAAACCTGGCCAACCTGTTTTATCGCTTTATCATATTCCTATTTACTTTTTGGTCCACTTGATATTTATTTCAACTAAACCATGCTATTTTAAAAACTTCCGCACAAACCCTGTAGGAATCATTAAATAACGATTTTGGAATCAACAAACTTCCTTAGTAAAATATGAATGAAAAAAAATCGCGCATCCAACCGACAACGAAACAGCTATTTCTTAAAAATCAGATTATAGCGCATACCATTTCAAAAAAACTTCCAAAACACAGCTAAAAGAACACTAGTAGTTTACTGTAATTTAATCAAGGTTGGTGCGACGTATACATCATCCTTATTAATATCTTCGTGACCTCGTTAACCGCAGCAATTATGGAGTCAAATAAAACAGTAAAGTATATTGAAGGTGTGTTAGAAAACCTACCGCCAGACTGGTTAAATTTAACAACGCACCGACTGGATATCTACGAAGAAGAACTGGCTAAAACTCAGTTTTTATCCCAGTTTGAAAAGCTATATCAAGACAATAACACAACAACAGCAGCACTCAATAACTTACCCACGGCGTATGACTATATACGATTGGGCCATCCCTTATCCTCTGTGTTAGAATGGGCAATAGCCGAACAGAACAAGTTAAAAGCTGAAAATGTAATCAGTTTTTCGTCAAAGACGATGCCTATTTTAGCCGTATTGAGAAAAAACGCATTGGAAGGCAGAGACACACAAATTCTTTATAAAGGGGAACTCCCAGAAGGCTTTGATGCTGATGTAGTGCGACGCATATATGGTTATGATTTTGATGTAAAGCAAGTTGATGATGCATCAGCGATTGCAGCGTTCAATGGTAGTACTATTTTTATTTCCCAAGAAGACACGGTAGGTGATTTCAATCTTAACTCAAATATTGATTTTTTCATAGGTCTTTACCCTAAGCTTGGAAGCATTATTGCGGTAAACGGAGCACAGAACCAACCCTACATCGCAGCCATTCAGCATGTAAGAAGAAGGGAGAGTATTGCCATGACCCCGGCGAACGCTCTTATTGCCTTACAAAGGTTAACGGAAACTTCGGATAGTGATGCTAGCCCAAATAATGACTCACATAGTACCAGTGTAGCGCCAAGCGATACGAATAAGCTTGTCTTGGATGCAATTCAAAAAATTACGGATACCGATGTAAATGCGGTTGTAGGCTCAAGCGGACTTTCCATACAATATGCCATTGTAATGGGTTTAATTCATCATGCGCTGGTCAATCATAAGGGAAAATCCATTAAAATCCTTGTCCCTCCCAATTGTTATGGCGGTACAAATGACCAAGCCAGACGTGTTGCCACTAGTGTTGCTAACGTGGTAGTGGTGGACTTACCGGTTGATGGTGATAACGATATGGCCCAAAGTATTGACCGTATTCTAGATGAAATCGCCAACCAAGATGCTATCCCCTATATCATCGCCGAAATACCGACCAACCCTAGGGTGGAAGTTCCGGATATGCAAAAACTAAAAGCGGCGTTAACCAAAGTACGAAAAACACCAAGGGGCAAGCTCGCAATTGCACCTGTTTTTATATTGGACCAAACCTTTTGTCCCAACACCAATTTTTTGGGCGAAGGCGAAGTCCTATCGAACGTTAATACGATTACCTATGTAAGTGGGTCCAAATTCCCAAGTGGGGGCAAATGTACGGCTGGTTATTGCACTTCCAATAAAAAGGCAGAGCGCTATATGGAGAAAATAGCCTTACACCTAAGATTATGTGATAATGAGGCTACCGCGCTTCAACAAGAAATACTGGCAACGCAACTACCTACCATGAATCAAAGGATTGAAGATGCGTATTTAAATACACGTGCCTTTGTTGATTTTATCAAGGAGACCCTACCCGAAGCGAAAATAAATTTTGTCTCAAAGGAATTGGCAGCGAAAGGATTTACGCCATCCGTGTTTTCATTGGACCTCCCCACAAAAGGAAATACGGCAGAAGAAAAAGAATCCTACAAAAGAGCCTTGAACCATAAGTTGATTCATTTAATGATTACCGAAATACCGCATGAAAGTAAATACTGCGTAAGTTATGGTCAATTAAAAGGATGTTATTGGACCATACCGGCAACGTCTACCCAAGGAACCACCAAGGAAGGTGATAAGGACTATATTGCACGTGTGGCACTTTCACCCGATATGGACCTTGAACTTCATAAAAAGGTCTTTTTAGATTTTGTTGCAACAATTTAGTAGGTCAATGTCAATAACATAATAGTAGTTAATTCATGTAATTCAATGGCATCGCTATACGACTAAGACAGTCCAAAAGGATAAAACACGACACATGGAACAAAAATTTCCACTTCTCCCTTTTAGCTTAGAGGATGCTATAGAAAAAATACAAAAGGCAGAAGATGCCTGAAATAGTAGGAACCCTGAAAAAATCTCCAAGGCCTATTCTGAGGATAGCGAATGGAGAAATAGAGATACCTTCATAAACGGCTGGGAAGAAATAGTTGATTTTTTAACCGGCAAGTGGGAGAAAGAACGCAACTACAAGCTTAGAAAAGAATATTGGGCCCATACGGACAACCGTATTGCAGTTAGGTTCGAATATGAATACCAAACCCAAGAAGGACAATGGTTTAGAGCCTACGGAAACGAAAATTGGGAGTTTGATGCTGATGGATTAATGAAAAAAAGATTCTCTAGCATCAATGATTTGGCCATTACGGAGCAAGAGCGAAAATTTAAGTAGACTTCTCCAGGGCAAGCTCGCTGGGCATTCTTAGGAATTAAACACTTCATTTAGAGGTAAGCCTCGGGGTAGCACATCCTTTGCTGTGCCAATAAAAGATATTATATATACCTTAGGAGAACTTTTGACACGAAATCATGTGTTGTGCTTATTTCTAACATTAGAGAAGGTTTTTGGGAAATAAGTTTCGTTCTTGCGCCGATACTGCGCTACTCTAATAAAAATAATGGATATTTTTATTAGATATGATACCACAAACACCCGTAATACTTACACTTCCCGAAATTCTGAGGTATCTGCCACAGTTAGATTTAGTTTCCGCTATTGAACAAGGCTTTGTGGATTTATCCTTATCAAAAGCCGTAGTTCCGCCCGTTGGCGAGTTACTTTTTGATGACCCGCCAGGCGAAACATATATTAAGTACGGTTATATAAAAGAACAGGATTACTACGTGATTAAAATCGCTTCCGGTTTTTATAACAACCCCAGTTTGGGCATTTCATCTAGCCAAGGCGTTATGCTACTGTTCTCTAAACACACGGGGCAATTACTAGCGGTACTCTTAGATGAAGGTCGGTTAACGGACATACGCACGGTCATTGCCAGTATAATCACCATTAAACACCTAGCACCAAAAGCCATCAAAGCCATTGGAATTATTGGAATAGGAACGCAGGCCAAACTGCAATTAGACTATTTACCTATGGTTACTGCCTGTAAAAACATCGTAGTTTGGGGGCGGAATCCGGAAAAAACGAATGCATTTACAGAGCACTTTAAAGACAGTGATTATCAGATTCAGATAGCAAATTCCATAGCGGAGCTAGCCGAAAAATGTAATGTCATTATTACAACAACACCAGCTACCACACCTTTGTTACAAGCTTCTCAAATAAAAAAAGGCACGCATATTACAGCTATTGGTTCCGATACTTCAAAAAAAATAGAACTGGATACGGCTATTATCCAAAAAGCGGATATCATCATTTCGGACAGTATCGCACAATCCAAAACAAGAGGGGAAATTTTCAGGGCAAGACAACAGCAGTGCCTAGACGAAACTAAACTTGTTGAATTAGGCAACCTGATTCAAAACCCCGCTTTAGGTAGAGTAAACGATAAGCAAATAACCGTAGCGGATTTAACTGGCGTAGCCGTTCAAGACATCATCATTGCTACGGCCGTCTATAATTCCTATAAAAATACAACCGATGAACATTAGAACTTTTGACTTATAGCGTATTCAATCCCTTTATGAAAATACAGTACCTATTAACCTTACGGAGAGTGGTTTTCACCCGTATACCTTGGAAGAATTACTTACGGCAGAGCAAATAAAAATGCTAACGACCACCGTTTTAGGTTACGGACAAACGAACGGTTCCATTTCGCTGCGTAAGGCCATTGCCAACCTCTACCCTAATGGAGACGATGACAATGTGCTGGTAACCAATGGTTCTGCGGAGGCTAATTTCGTTGCTTGCCACACCTTGCTAGAAAAAGGTGACGAAGTGGTGATGATGGTGCCCAACTACATGCAGATTTGGGGTATTGCAGAAGAAATGGGATGTACGCCAAAGAAATTTCATTTGGTTGAAGAAAACGGCTGGCAGCCTGATTTAAAAGAACTAGAAGCGCAAATGAGTGCTAAAACAAAGATGATAGCGTTGTGTAACCCGAACAACCCAACAGGTTATGTACTTACTGATGAAGAAATGGCAGCTATCGTAGCTGTAGCCAAAAAGTACGATGCTTGGATTTATTGTGATGAAGTGTACAAAGGAGCAGATTTAGACGGTGTAGAAGGACCTAGCTTTTACGGAATGTACGACAAGGTCATGGTCAACGGCGGATTATCTAAAGCCTATGCATTGCCAGGTTTGCGTTTAGGCTGGTTGGTAGGGCCTAAAGCTCTTATTGCAGATACGTGGGCCTATCACGATTATACGTCCATAACCGCAGGAATCTTAAGTCATAAAATCGGAGAAATAGCCTTGCAACCAGAAATGCGCAAAAAAATACTGAACCGTAACATTACCATGCTTAACGAGAATCTAAAAGTTACGGCGGAATGGGCCAAACAATATAAGGACCTTATTGAATTCGTACCACCAAAAGCCGGAGGTATGGTATTTATTAAATATAAATTCCCGATTAATTCTACCGAACTTTCGGATTGGTTACGTTTGGAAAAAGGCGTATTTATTCTGGCGGGAGATGTTTATGGGATGGATAAGCATTTTAGAATAGGAATCGGGGCCGAAAAGAAAGATTTATTGAAGGGCTATGCCATACTAACGGAAGCCTTAAAGGAACGTTTTGGTGTCTAAATAGCGGTAAGGAGATACCATAGAAGGCTACAATAAGAGAATTAGGAAACTTCTCCCCATTAAGGGTACCAAAGGATAAACCACAGAACCTCAAACTATCCTGTTAAAAACTTTCGTGCAAATCATGTAGAATGCGCTTGATAACTATCTTGGAATCAACGAACTTCGTTGGTGACCGATAAATGGAAACTTGTGCTGAATTTATTTCAGTATTAAAACTCCACCTTTCTATGCGTTTTGAAACATTAAAAAAAACTTTATGAACGAATTAAAGCAAACCAAAAACTTTGCGAAAAGAGAATTAAGGTTGACTGAAAATAAAGTCTTTTACAATTATTCAAAATTTGGAAATAGCAACGAAGTTGATATTCCTTATGAAAATATCGAGGGCGAAAAAGTAACTCATAAAACGTCGAATAATACAATATTATTCTTTTCGGCTGTTGTCTATGTTGTTGCGATTGCACTATTTATTAGCAAAATAAGAGGTGGCGGTGGAGAGAATTACGCTTGGTTATTTTGGGTATTTATTGCAACTGTGATTTTGGCTTTTTACTGGTTGACAAAAGAAAATTTTTGGAAACTAAAACTAAATGACAACAACTATCTTTACATTCATAAAAATATTCCAAACAAAGATGCGCCTAAAAAATTCATCAATAGTTTAATGCAAAAACGCAACGAATATTTGAGAGAGAATTATTTAGTAATTGATGAAAATTTAGATTATCAAAGCCAATTGTCGAATTTTAAATGGTTGAAATCTATTGGCGCAATTTCAAAAGACGAGTTTGATACTAAATATTCGGAATTAAAGAGAACCGTAAAACCTGAAAAACCGAATATTGGGTTCGGAAAGTAAAGTTTTTACAACAACGTATAAAAAATAATAGGATAGTGAGTGCTTAGCTCAATGGAAATGCCACTTTTGCGAAGCCGCCAAATTTTTAAATTTGGCTTATTGAAAAAATATAATAAGTAAAGATTGAAAATTCGGCTTGTGTTAAACCGAATGACTTACGACTATTTTAAGCCCTACTATTCTTATACAAAACCGATAACGAATGATTCTTGGTAGCGCTCCAAAACAAACGCCACTATTTCCCGTAGTTCCGTTTCTAGACTCATTTTGGGATAGCTCCTTCGCGCTTGGCGGTACCAATACCCAGGGTTAAAATGGTCATCTTCTTTACGGAGCCGGTATAAACGATTATCCCCGTGGAGCTGGGTACACCAACACTAAAAACCACAAAGTATGTTGTTAAAAACTTTCGTACAAATCCTATAGGAAGCACTTGATACCCATTTTAGAATCAACGAACTTCGTTAGCAACGGATAAATGGAACCTGTGCTTACCCTGTCAAAGTATACTAACACCACTTATCGATGTGTTATGGGCAAGCAGAATCATAACAAAAGAAAAAAAATAGTCTTAAAACCTTACCTTTGAATTATGGCTGTAAGCAATCTTTTAGATACAAGCACTGTTAGTCTCAGTGATGTAATTGGCAATGGAAAAACCTATGAAGTTCCTCCATATCAAAGGGACTATTCTTGGAAAAAAGACCAATGGGAAGACTTGTGGAACGACATTAACAATGTTTATCAATCAAACAATGTTCATTATATGGGGTCTATTGTCCTCCAAGACCTTGGCGATAAAAATTATCATGTCATTGATGGACAACAAAGATTTTCAACACTAACCTTAATAGTACTGGCCACAATCAGTAAACTTCAGGAATTAGTAAAACAAAATATTGACCAAGAACAAAATACGGAGCGAATTAGTCTTCTTCAAAAGAAATTTATTGGTGACAAAGACCCTGGTTCTTTGACCTATTCATCTAAACTAAAGTTAAATGAAAACAACAACAGCTTCTTTCAGACTAACCTCTTAGTCCAGAGAGAACCTACTAATCCAAGAACTCTAATTGACTCTGATAAGCTAATTTGGAATGCATACCATTACTTTACAGATAAGATTTCCAATTTGTTTAAAAAGGAATCTAATGGTGAAATAGTTGCCAATTTTCTCAATAAAATAGTAGCCGAGAAATTAATGTTTATTCAAATAATTGTTGAGGACGAATTAAGTGCATATACTGTCTTTGAAACGCTTAATTCAAGAGGCGTTGGATTAACTGTAACTGACTTACTGAAGAATTATCTATTTTCCGTATCTTCAAAAGTTGACTTACCGCATATAAAAGAAAAGTGGAAATCAATCGTTGAGACAATTGGCCTAGACAACTTCCCAACATTTCTTAGACATTATTGGGTTTCGAAAAACAAACTTATTCGACAAGAGTATTTATTTAGAGCTCTAAGAGAATATATCTCAACTTCACCTCAAGTCATAGAGTTACTTGATAATTTGGATGAAAATTCAAAATTATACAACGCTATATCAAATTACTCGGATTCATTTTGGGGCGGTCATAGGGAAATCAAAAAGAGAATTAAAGAGCTTACGTTATTTAAGGAGAAACAAGCTTATCCATTACTCATTTCTAGTTATAATAATTTAACTGAAGAAAAATTTTCCTCAGTATTGAAGTTCGTAAGTGTTATAACTTTCAGATATACCGTAATCTCTAAACTACACACCAACTTGAAAGAAGATATTTATAACAAAGCTGCAATTGCAATCACTCAAAACCCTGAGATTAGTTTAACTGAAATTGCAACCCTATTAAAGCCTTTATATCCAAATGATAAGGAATTTAAGAATAGCTTTGTCACGAAATCGATTTCAACAAAAAGAGGAACAAAGCTTGTCAGGTATATTTTGTTTAATATTGAAAATCATCTTAATAACGTAGATTATGATTTTGAGGAAAATTCTGGAACTATTGAACATATATTACCTGAAAATGGCAACCAACATTATTTGGAAGACTTTCCTCAAGCGATTCATGATTCGATAGTTTATCGATTAGGTAACTATACTATTCTTGAAGGAGCTAAGAATAGAGAGTGTTCTGATTTACCTTTTGCTGATAAAAAGGATATCTATATTACAAGTCGATACGAAATGACTAAAAATATTGCAAACCCAAACTGGACTCCAAACTCGATTGATAATAGACAAGAATGGCTAGGAAATCAAGCTTCTTCTGTTTGGCGAATATCACAGTTAGACTAAAGAAATCAGGCCATAACAAGAGATATGAAGCAGTAGCCTCGTACCTCACCTCCTTCTCATATCCAAACCGATAACGCATACTTCTAGCAGCGCTCCAAAACAAACGCCACCATTTCCTGTAATTCCGCTTCTAGACTCATTTCAGGATAGCTTTTCTCTGCTTGGCGGTACCAGTAGCCGGCATTAAAACGGTCGCCCTCCTTTCGGTGTAGGTAGGCATGCATCCAGCTGCCTAGCTCGTTATGCATATCTTGGGCAATGTTATGGGAACTTTCCCAGTCGCCCTTGGCGTCAAACCACAGGGCTTTAAGGGTTTCGGGCCAGTCCACATGTGGTACTGCGTGCTCTAGTGTCTCCTTAAACTCGGTATAATCCTTAGGTAGCATCAGCGGTTACTTTTTTCACTAGTTTGCCTACGGTAAGCCCTTGACCGATAATGGAGAAGACCACCACCACATAGGTGATGACCAAAAAGAGGTCGCGGTGCATGTCTTGTGTTAAGCCCAATGCCAGGGCAATGGAAATACCGCCGCGGAGTCCGCCCCAGGTCATCACGAGATTGGTTCCGGGCACAAAGTCCAGCTTTTCTTCAAAGAATTTAATGGGTAACAGCAAGGATAAATAACGACAGGCTAATACAATGGGTATGGCCACCAAACCGGCCACAACATAATTGAATTCAAAGGAGATGACCAGCATTTCCATCCCTATCAATACGAACAAGAGCGTATTCAACAGAATATCCAGCAGCTCCCAAAATTTATCTACATAGGTTTCCGTGGTTTTGGACATGGCGGAATTACGAACGGTATCGTTCCCTACCACCAAACCGGCGGTAACCATGGCCAAGGGTGCGGAGAGGTGAAATTTCTGTGCTACCACGGTACCCATCATTACAGCGGCAAGGGTAATGATGACCTCAATATCGTAATCGTCTATAGAGCGCATAAGGCGGTAGGTAATCCACCCGATGACTAGCCCCAAGACAACACCACCAATGACTTCCACACCAAAAAGTTCGGCGATTTCCAAAGGGGTTATGGCATCCATCCCGGACGAGGCAATCTGAAAAATGGTCAAGAATACCACGACGCCTACCCCATCGTTAAAAAGGGACTCTCCTACTATCTTGGTTTCCAGTTTCTTTGGTGCTCCCGCTTGCTTTAAAATTCCAAGTACGGCAATAGGGTCCGTCGGAGAAATCAGGGAGCCAAAAAGTAGGCAGTAAATAAAATCTACCTGTAAGCTAAAAGCCTGCAATACATAGAACATGATGGTACCGACCAAGAAGGTGGAGACCAGCACGCCCAAAGTAGAAAATACCAATATGGGCCAGCGTTGTACTTTTAACTGCTCAAAATTGGTGTGCAAGGCCCCTGCAAAAAGCAGAAAACTCAACATAACATCCAAAAGAACGGTCTTAAAATCGATTTGACTGATGATATACCGTTCGACATTAAGGAGGGTATCATCAAAATAACTGATACCAAATACCGCAAGGGTAAACACAATGGTTATGAGCATAAGCCCAATGGTATTGGGCAGTTTTAGAAAGCGCACATTGATATAGCCGAATATGGCGGATATAAAAACGAGTATTGCAGCAATGATAAAGTAATCCATAGTTTTATGTTAAATGCATGCTCCTCTAAATACCGGTTTTATCCTGGAAAAGACATGGCCTAATTTTATAATTGTGGCTTAGCCACTATAGCATTTCCAAAAACTCCTGTTCCGTGATGATGGGCACTCCCAGGTTTTCGGCTTTTGTTCTTTTACTGGGTCCCATTTTATCCCCGGCGACCAAGTAGCTGGTCTTGGAAGATATGGACGACCCTACCTTGCCCCCATTATCCTCAATCAGTTTTTTAAGCTCGTCCCTGCTGACCGTCTCAAAAACACCGGAAACCACCACTGTTTTTCCTTTTAGGATTTCGGTCTGATTTTCCAGTTTCTCCGCCGAGAGTTCAAACTGCACACCTTTGGCCTTTAGACGGGCAATAGCCTGTAAGTTCTTTTCGTTACTGAAAAAGGCAACAACACTCTCCGCAATACGTTCCCCAATTTCGTCCACAGCCACCAATTCTTCTTGGGTAGCGCTAGAAAGAGCATCAATATTCTTATAGGCCTTGGCCAGTTTTTTAGCTACGGTTTCACCTACGTATCTAATCCCCAAAGCGAACATGACCCGCTCAAAGGGAATGTTAACCGATTCCGCCACGCCTTTAATGAGATTGTCAGCGGATTTTTCTGCCATACGCTCCAAGGGCAAGATTTCTTCTTTGGTCAAGTCGTACAAATCGGCATAATCTTCAATCAAGCCTTCTTGGAACAACAATTCTACAGTTTCGCCGCCTAGTCCTTCAATATCCATGGCCTTGCGCGAAATAAAATGCTGAATGCGTCCCGTAATTTGTGGCGGACAACCATACTCGTTGGGGCAGTAATGCTTGGCGTCGCCTTCGGTACGTTCCAAAGGGGTATGGCATTCCGGACAGTGGGAAATATACTCCGTAGGTACCGAATGAACCGGTCTTTTGGTAAGGTCTACCGCTATTATTTTAGGGATAATCTCCCCTCCTTTTTCCACAAATACGGTATCGCCCTCACGGATGTCCAATTTTTCAATTTGGTCGGCATTATGAAGCGAAGCCCTTTTTACCGTGGTACCCGCCAACAGCACAGGTGCTAGATTGGCCACTGGGGTAATGGCCCCTGTACGCCCTACCTGATAGGTAATTTCATTGAGCACGGTAAACACCTGCTCTGCCTTGAATTTATAGGCCATGGCCCAACGGGGCGCTTTGGCCGTGTACCCCAGTTCCTCTTGATGCTGTAGGCTATTTACCTTCACCACCACGCCATCGGTCTCATAGGGCAAGCTGTGCCGTTTCACATCCCACTCCTCCACAAATTCCATGACTTCTGCCGTACTTTGGCATAATTTGGCCACTGTAGGCACTTTAAAGCCCCAAGCACGGGCTTTTTCCAACATCTCAAATTGCGAACTAATTCCCGTATTATTCCCTACGATGCTGTACAGCAAGCACTCTAAGGGACGTTGCGCCACCAAGGCACTATCCTGTAATTTTAAACTTCCCGAAGCCGTATTCCTAGGATTCATATAGGGTTCTTCCCCATTGGCAACACGTTCCTCGTTCATTTTTTGAAAACCGTCAAAGGGCAGTACGATTTCCCCACGGATATCGAACTTTGGTGGATAATCACCTTTTAGTTGCAAGGGAACCGATTTTATCGTTTTGATATTCGTCGTGACGTCATCGCCCTGAAAGCCATCTCCACGCGTTACGGCACGTACCAATTTTCCGTCCTCATAGGTGATGCTGATAGATGCGCCATCGTATTTCAACTCACAGGTGTAGGCCACGGGAACATCGCCCAGGTTACGTTGAATCCGTTTTTCCCAATCCTCTAAATCTTCCTTGGAGTACGAATTGTCCAAGGAATACATGCGATGCTCGTGTACAATGGTCTCAAAGTTCTTGGTGACCATACCACCCACCCGGATCGTCGGGGAACTTTCATCATAGAATTCTGGATGCGCTGCCTCCAAACGCTGTAGCTCCTTCAATTTCATATCAAAATCAAAGTCCGTAATCGTTGGATTATCAAGTACATAATAATTGTAATTATGTCCTCTAAGTTCCTCGCGCAGCGCGTTAATCGTACGTTCAATACTCATTATATCTGTTCTTTAGTCATCCATTGCGGTCTGGGGAGCGGTTGAAACGCTTTCATTTTATCCAGTAGCGCATCGACATTGGTATCCACCAAAATAGCATTGAGATTTTCTGCTTTCACAAAGCCTTTTTCTACCATCTTGGCCAACATCTGCAACAATTCATCATAAAACCCATTGGTATTTAAAACAGCTATTGGATAAGGATGTAGGCCCAACTGCGCCCATGTGAGCATCTCAAAAAACTCCTCCAAAGTTCCGAATCCGCCCGGGAGCATGATTATGCCGTCGCTAAGCTCGTGCATTCTTAATTTGCGGTCGTGCATATTCTGGGTAATGATGAGGTCGGAAAGGCCATCGTGATATACTTCCTTTCGCTTTAAAAATTCCGGGATAACGCCTATTACCTTTCCACCATTTTCGAGCGCGCCTTGTGCGACCTTGCCCATAATACCGATTTTAGCACCGCCATATACTAGGTCTATGCCCTGTTTTGCCATGGCAGCACCTAACTCGTGCGCATCCTGAGCAAATTTGGGGTCCGCTCCTGCACTACTTCCACAAAAAACTACAATTCCCTTCATTACGACACTATAACGGTTAAAATCAAATATTCCTTAATTAGTATTGAGTACTTGGTAACTAGTATTCAGTATTTAGTAGTTAGACCAAAATTAAGCTGAACTGTGAAATATGGGATACTACTTTTCACTAAAACTACCTACTGCTCACTGCCTACTGTCAACTGCCCACTGTTTCTGCTAACTGCCTACTGCTCACTGTCAACTTCCTACTCCCAGCTCTCAACTCACCACCCCTTTTATCATACGGTCATTTCCAAACATATCTTTTCTTAGTTCTATATGCTTAAAATTATGTGTCGCTAACAACTGCACCATCTCCTCGCCCAAATATTGATTTATTTCTAGATACAGACAACCCTTTTCGGATAAACTTTGTGCTGCAAAATTAACAATCGCCCTGTAAAATACCAATGGGTCTTTATCGCTAACGAACAGGGCTATATCGGGCTCGTATTCCAAAACATTTGGACTCATTTCTTTTTTCTCCAACTTCCTGACATAAGGCGGATTAGATACAATAATATCATATGTAGCTTGGATCTCTAATTGAAAGATATCCGCCTCAAAAAAGTGTACATCAGCTGCATTCATCGCTGCGTTTTCCCTTGCGATACGCAAAGCATCCGGTGAAACATCCAAGGCATGTACTATGGCCGACCCTAAATGCTTGGCCAGACTAATGGGGATGCAACCGCTTCCCGTGCCCATATCCAGAATTTGTAACCGCTCCTCTTTTTGAGTATTACAATCCTCTAGAATCCACCGAACCAATTCTTCGGTTTCCGGCCGTGGAATAAGCACCTCTGGACCCACCTCGAATTTCATATCCATGAACTCCGTGTACCCTATAATATGCTGTATGGGTCTATGTTGTTTTAATTCACTTAATCCTGAAAAAAGAGGCTCTTCCTCCGTTTTGGTCAAAACTAGATTGGGTTGTAGGACCAGTACAAATCTTTCCAGTCCTAGGTAATGGTCAATTAACAAGTAAAAAAAGCTAGAAACTTCCTGTTCTCCGTAAAGCGGATTCAATTCCTGATGGAAAATGTTCTTTATTTCGCTTAACAGCATAGCCCCTCTCCTAAAGCCTCAACCTGACCGGGAAAGGACTCCATTAAATTTATCTTATGATGATGATTTCGTAAAACTTTAGTCACACTTCGACGATTTTAATCCAGCGTTTTTAACATCCAAACGGGACAGGAAAAATGCCCGGTATTGCCCATGGGAGCATCAATATAATTAAATCCCGATTTCTGATACAGTTTTTGAGCTGCCTTCATGAAGGGCATGGTTTCCAAATAGCACTGCTCAAAGCCATGTTCCCTAGCTTTTTTTAGGCAAATGCTCATCATTTGTGCGCCCAATCCTTTTCCCCTGGCTTCTTCCAGAAAATACATTTTCTGTAGCTCACAAACGTTACCATCGTAGTTCTCCAGTTGGGCAATGCCAGCGCAACCGAGTATCTCACCATCTTCCTCCACCACATAATAATTGGCCCTAGGTACATCATAATTCTCGTACATGTGGTCTAGAGCGGTATCGGCATAGGCAGTACCTACTTTTGGAACCCCCAAATCAACCAGTACTTTCCGGATTACACGAGCTACTTGGGCGTTGTCCGCTTTCTTTATTTCCCTGATTAGCGCAGTTGCCATAATATTGCTTTTCAATAGGTTTTAATGTACTATTTTTGATGCGTGAAGATACGTGAATTGCGTATAATCCTAAAGTCTTTAGCGCTAGAAATAAACCCTTGCGACCGATGACCGACCAAAAGAAGAACAGCCTTTCTACAGACGAACGCTACATGCTGCGTTGCCTCGAAATTGCCAAAAACGGATTGGGTACTACGGCCCCTAATCCCATGGTAGGTGCTGTTATCGTACATAATGGTAAAATCATCGGTGAAGGATATACCAGTCCTTTTGGTGGTCCGCACGCCGAAGTGAACGCTATTGACTCGGTGGACGATACGTCCTTACTTTCCAAGGCCTGTCTGTACGTTACCCTAGAACCCTGCTCCCACTACGGAAAAACACCTCCATGTGCGGATTTGATAGTGAAACATAAAATCCCAAGGGTGGTCATTGGGCTGCAGGACCCTCACGAAAAAGTTGCGGGCAAGGGAATAGAAAAACTGTTACAGGCCAATTGTGAGGTGGTCACAGACGTTCTAGAAGAAAACTGCGCTGCACATCACAAACGTTTTCTGACTTTTCACCTTAAAAAGCGTCCTTTTATTATACTAAAGTGGGCCCAGACAAGTGATGGTTTTATTGCCCCGAGTAAAGAACGTAGAGCGGCCAATCCTGAACCGTATTGGATTACCACGGTCGCTTCCAGGCAATGGGTGCATAAATGGCGTAGTGAAGAACAGGGTATTTTGGTGGGCACAACGACCGTCTTGGAAGACAACCCAAGGTTAGATGTACGGTCCTGGACAGGAAAATCACCGGTTAGGATTGTCATTGATACGAGTTTAAAGATTACAAATGATTATAATGTATTGGACGGAAGTCAAAAAACGATAGTTTTTACAAGAAAAACGGATACGCCCGCGGACACTGCCAGTATTCGCTATGAAGTGCTTCGTTCAGAAAACATTGCCCAGGAAATCTGCGATGCCTTATACCGACTGCAGCTTCAAAGTATCATCATAGAGGGAGGTACCCAGACCCTACAAAGCTTTATTGATGCTAATTTATGGGATGAAGCACGCGTATTTACAGGTCAAATTTCCTTTGAAAATGGTGTCTTAGCGCCCGTAATTAAAGGCCGTATCCTTTCCCAGCAGACGATTGAAAACGACCAGTTAACCGTGTTAAAGAATGATTAAGAATATAATTTTTGATTTTGGGGACATCTTTATCAACCTGGATAAACCAGCGATTTTTAAACATATGGCCCTTTTTGGATTCACGGAACTTACACCGGAATTGGACACCTTGGCAAAGGACTACGAGATGGGCCTGATGAGTTCGGACAGTTATGTGACAGCCCTGAATGAAATTTTTCCGCAGGCGGATAAAGAGCGCATCGTCAGCGCATGGAATTCCATTATCCTTGATTTTCCAGAACACCGCTTGGACTTTATCGAAAAACTAAAAAAGCAAAACACGTACCGCCTCTTTTTATTGAGCAATACGAATGATTTGCATATTACCTACGTCAAGGAAACCATGGGTTTAGACCGTTATAACCGATTTAAAAATTGTTTTGAGGAATTTTACCTGTCTCACGAAATACACATGAGAAAGCCAAATGCGGATATTTACGAATACGTATTAACCCAAAACGGACTCCGCCCTACTGAAACCCTGTTTATTGACGATACCAAAGAAAATACGGATAGCGCATCGTTATTGGGAATAAAAGTTTGGAACCTAAGTGTAGGACAAGAAGATATTACGGAATTAACCAAAAGAATTTAGATGCAATACCTTCTCCTGAGTATACTTTTTTCCAGTTTTATTTTTGTAATCTTTAAACTTTACACCAGGTTTAAAATAGAGACCCTTTATGCCATCATCACCAATTATGTGGTAGCCTGTATCGTAGGGCTATTGTTCTATGAAGGTAAAGTGGAGTTGGGTAGTATCCCCCAAAAAAATTGGTTTTTGGGTGCTTTGGCCTTAGGGGTCCTGTTCATTCTTGTTTTTAATATCATGGCCGCAACCTCGCAAAAACTTGGGGTTGCCGTAGCCTCGGTAGCAACTAAAATGTCTTTTGTACTCCCTGCGTTTCTAGGGGTTTTCCTCTATAAGGAATATCTCGGGTCGGTGAAGATAATCGGGATTATTATCGCCGTTCTTGCGGTGTACTTCGTTTCCGTTAAAAGAAATAGCGATGTTTTTAAACTATCCATGTTGACCCTTCCCTTCTTGGTTTTCTTAGGTTCCGGGGCCATAGACACGGCCATTAAATTCTTTCAAGAACTGTATGTTCCCGAAAATGAGTTTGCCCTGTTTTCTGCCACCGTTTTTGCGGCAGCGGCCGTGGTCGGTCTTGTTTTTATTCTAACTAACAGTAGAAGAAAACCACTAAAAGTAAATTTAAAAAATATTAGCGGAGGTATACTTTTAGGAGTGCCTAATTTCTTTTCCATATACTTTCTCTTAAAAGCCCTAGATTATAAAGGCTTAAGCAGTGCTTCCATATTTACCTTGAACAACGTAGGCATTGTTATGCTATCTACCTTTCTCGGTATTTTGTTGTTCAAAGAAAAACTTGAATCTAGAAACTGGCTGGGTATTGGTCTTGCCATCATCAGTATTCTACTCGTAGCATTTTCTTAATTATGGAAGAAAAGGACACGTATAAAACAATTATCAAGGCTACGGACGAAGTACTTTTCAAAGAAAAGAAGAGCAAATTTTACGGATTTGCCTTTCCTATTGAAAATGAAGAAGATGCTAAACAGTACACCGAAGAACTTAGAAAACTGTTCCCAACCGCGAACCACGTGTGTTATTCTTGGCAGCTAGGCGTTCAAAATCCATCCTACAGGGCAAATGATGACGGAGAACCAAATAACTCGGCAGGAATGCCCATTTATGGACAAATACAGTCTTTTGAGGTTACAAACATCCTTGTTGCCGTGGTCCGTGTTTTTGGTGGAACCAAACTGGGAGTAGGTGGTTTAATCAGTGCTTACAGGGAAACTGCTAAACTTGTCTTAGAACAGGCTGTTATTATTGAAAAGGTCATTGAGGCACAGCTATGCCTAAAATTTGAATATGCGGAGATGGACCAAGTGATGCGTTTCATTAAAAAGAAGCAGTTACGAATAAGCTCACGAAAAATGAATTTGCATTGTGAGATTCGTTTAGCGGTCCGCAAGAGCGAAATGAAATCGGTAGTCGATGATTTAAAAACCTTGCATAAAATTGAGGTATCCGTAATGGACTGAACGGTATTCTTTCCTTTTAAAAAAGTATTATCAAGACTCCAATCTATCTAGAATAAAATCTGGACATTTTATAGGTCTTTTCTTACTAACGTTCATGAAGACCAAAACGGTGTTCGCCTCTACCAAAACTTCTTCCTTCTCATTGATAATGATATAGTCGAACTCAATCCTCACGGAGGGCGTTTTTTTGAGTGTGGTCTTTACAAAAATTAGATCGTCATAATAAGCCGACTTTAAATACTTGATATTGAGATTGATAACGGGTAGCATAATTCCATTTTCTTCCATTTCCTTATAAGAAATGCCCAGTTTACGGAGCCACTCTACTCTCCCCATCTCCAAATATTGAGCATAATTACCGTGATAAACCACGCCCATCTGGTCTGTTTCTCCATACCTAACGCGAAAAGAAATTGTATTATCTTTCATTTTTTTAAAGTAAAAGGTATATATTTAGAAGCTCCCCCTTTAGGGCAGCGAACATGGTAAAAAAAAAGCTCAAATTCAATAGTAATTGATTTTTTTTTTAGAATTTTTGTTCACATATTTGCCTACCTTATAAGAGCATCAAATCTATACGAAATTGAAGCTCTAGCAAACTATTAACTAACCAATAAACGAGAACGTTTTCAACTATGAGTGTTACTGCTAATTCCGTTTGGGAAAATTGTTTGGAATTTATCAAGGATAATATCCAACCGCAGGCATTCAAAACTTGGTTTGAACCCATTAAGCCTATCAAATTAACAGAGAATGCATTAAGCATTCAGGTACCTAGTAAATTCTTTTACGAGTGGCTAGAGGAACACTATGTAAAACTCTTAAAAGTGGCCCTTACGAAGGAACTAGGTGAAACTGCCAAATTGGTCTACATCATACGTATGGAAAACACGTATGGTAACAAGGAACCCTTTACGGAGAAAATACCAAGTTCTAATCGTGGTAACATGACTCCGCAGGAAATGGATGTTCCTATTAAATCTAAAAATCCTGAACTTCGGAATCCATTTGTTATTCCAGGTATCCGCAATATTAAGATAGAATCGCAACTGAACCCTAATTATAATTTTGATAATTTCTTGGAAGGAGATTCCAACAGGCTTGCGCGTTCTGCCGGTATGGCGGTTGCGAACAAACCGGGGGGCACTTCTTTTAATCCCTTATTGATTTTTGGTGGTGTTGGTTTAGGTAAAACCCATTTAGCCCACGCCATTGGCGTTGAAATAAAAGATAAATACCCAGAACGTACGGTGCTGTATATCTCTGCGGAGAAGTTCACTCAACAGTATATAGAGTCCGTAAAAAAGAATACCAGAAACGATTTCATTCATTTCTATCAGCTTATTGACGTATTGATAATTGATGATGTCCAATTTCTTTCCGGTAAGTCCGGAACTCAAGATGTTTTCTTCCACATCTTCAATCATTTACATCAAAACGGCAAACAGGTGGTGCTCACGTCCGATAAAGCTCCTGTAGACATGCAGGATATTGAACAACGCTTACTATCCCGTTTCAAATGGGGCTTATCCGCAGAATTGCAAAGTCCGGATTACGAAACCCGTATTTCTATTCTAAAGAATAAGCTATACCGTGACGGCGTTGAAATGCCCGAAGATATTATCGAGTACGTTGCCAAACATATAAAAACGAATATCCGAGAGTTAGAGGGTGCCATAATTTCCCTAATAGCCCAGTCCACACTGAATAAACGTGAGGTTACTCTAGAATTAGCACAACAGGTGGTTGAGAAATTCGTAAAAAACACCAAACGAGAAGTATCTATAGACTATATTCAAAAAGTGGTGTCCGACTACTTTGAAATGGATGTGGCCACTTTACAGTCCAAGACTAGAAAAAGACATATTGTTCAAGCAAGGCAACTGGCAATGTTCTTTGCTAAGAAGTTTACGAAAGCCTCTCTCGCCAGTATTGGTTCACAGATAGGTAAAAGAGATCACGCCACAGTACTACACGCCTGTAAAACAGTAGATAATCTTGCCGAAACAGATAAGCAGTTTCGTAAGTATATTGACGATCTGACAAAGAAATTCTCTTAAAATTTAGATGAAAAAGAGTGTTTTAATGGTATGCCTAGGAAATATTTGTAGGTCACCATTGGCGGAAGGTATTCTCAAAAATAAAGTGGATACATCAAATGTTTTTGTAGATTCCGCGGGTACAGCAGGCTATCATATAGGTAATGCGCCGGACCCAAGGTCTATTGCGGTAGCCAAGAAATATGGTATGGATATTAGCCAACAAAGGTGCCGGAAATTTACACCCAGTGATTTTGATAGCTTTGACATGATTTATGCTATGGACGAAAGCAACTATAATAATATCGTTCGTCTGGCTACAACTGCGGATGACATATCAAAAGTAAAATTGCTTTTAGAGGAATCGGACAGTGCTGAAACGGAGGTTCCCGACCCCTATTATGGTGAACATGATGGCTTTGAGATGGTGTATCACCTCATTGATAGCGCCTGTGCCAAAATTGCTGCAAAACTTGAAATAAATTATGGCCGATAAACTTGGAAAACTTTATTTGATACCTTCCACTTTGGGAGATATACCGCCATTGGAAGTATTGCCCATTTCCATTAAGAGAGCTATTGAGGAAATTGAACACTATATTGTTGAAAACGAAAAGACAGCACGCCATTTCATAAAAAAAATTAGCCCAAGAAAATCCCAACCATCCCTAAAGTTATTTGCACTCAATAAATTTACCGAGGCCTCTGAAATACCCAATTTTTTAGACCCCTGTCTAGAAGGTTACGATATGGGCATTCTTTCGGAAGCTGGTTGCCCAGGGGTAGCAGACCCTGGTGCTGCGGTGGTGAAAATAGCACACGAAAAGCATATTAAGGTAGTTCCTTTGGTAGGCCCCTCCTCTATCCTTCTTGCTTTGATGGCAAGTGGTCTTAACGGACAGAATTTTGCTTTTAACGGCTACCTACCGATAGATAGTTCGGATAGAAAAAAAGAAATTAAACGCTTGGAGAAAAAATCTAGGGAAGAAGCACAGTCGCAACTCTTTATAGAAACCCCTTATCGAAACAACAAGCTTTTAGAAGAACTACAGAAAACCTTGCTTCCCTCCACTATGGTATGTGTAGCTTGCGATATTACCTTGACCACAGAATATATTGCTACTAAATCCATTGCTCAATGGAAGCACGAGCATATCGATTTACACAAAAGACCCACTATCTTTATTATTCAAGCATAAAAAAACCCTGACAACTTAATGCCAGGGTTCCCCATTTTCATATCTAATTTAACTTTTTATATCCTTGGGTTTCTTACCGCTGTGACTACTGAGGTGTCGTATCCAGAAAACTTATGAATGTAGTTGGCTATGGATGTACCATAACCATCGGTCACATCTTTTTTTCCAAAAGAACGTAAGTACCGTTGCACGTTTCCTGGTCCTGCTAAGTGTGCCGCAGCCAAAATACCGGATTCCGTGATTTTTATTCCGTCGATATATTTACCCTGAAACCTTTTGATATCCCTTCTTAAAATCCATTTGTTCCGAGAAAGATTGATATCAAAAACCTTTTCCTGAAGCTGTGGATCACTTAAAAACTCCTTACCACTGTATACCCCTACCAAATTGAGCGTATTTATACCAAATTGATATTTGCCCAAGTACCCGTAGGTATTTACTACAAAATAATTACCTTGAGATTCCTTAAAAGCCAAGGCCTCTTTAAAACCAGTAAACCTACTCCCTAAAAAAGGAGGGATTACTTCTTGTTCATTAATTTGGCTATGTCGTTGGGGGTTTGCTACTAAAAATGCCTCACTTACCCGTAGTGCTTTTGGTACCTCTACTTTATTAAGGGTAAAGCCGTAGCTAGACAGAATAAATATTACGATAATCGGAAATGCATAATATATCCATTTTCTCATAACTTGCTTTTCTTAAGACTTATAGCATTAAAATTGCGTGCTTAAATTTCACAGTACAAAGTTATGTCGGAGAAAATGAGAGTTTGAGAAGTCTTTGTTAAATTAATACAGATTTAGTTAACATGTCTTAAAATTCCGATTATGGACTACCTGTTGATATTTTTACTATTAATCCATCGGATGTACTGCGCCTTATTCCGGTTGTGTTGCGCTAAATCCTCCGCAAACATGTGATATCCGAAGTTTTTAACATTTGCCACAAAATAATAATACTTATGTTTTTCGGCATTGAGGACACCATCAATGGCACTAATATCGGGCATTGTTATAGGTCCTGGAGGAAGACCACCATATTTATAGGTATTGTACGGCGATTCTAACTCAAAATCTTTGTATAGCACTCTTTTGATGACCAGACCAAAGTCATTGGCCTTCTTTTTTATTCCATAAATAAGGGTTGGGTCAGCTTGCAAGAGCATACCGGCTTTGAGTCTATTTAAATACACCCCGGCCACACGTGGCCGCTCATCTACCTTTGCACTTTCTTTATGTACTATGGATGCCAAAGTAATGACCTCGTTAGGTGTTAGTCCCAAAGTCTTTGCCTTTGCCATACGCTCCTTGTTCCAAAACTTTTTATACTCCTTGAGCATACGGGCCCTAAACCCTTCGGCCGTCGTATTCCAGAAGAACTCATAACTATTTGGAATATATAAGGAAATTTGGTTGGCCTCATTAAAACCATTGGACTCTAAAAAATCGTTATCCGTGAATACACGCAGTAGCGATACGCTGTCCGCTTCTATCTGCATAGCTACTCTACCGGCTAAATCCTCCACGCGTTCCTGATTGTTAAAGGCAACCTTCACGGGAATATTGTTCACTCTCAGGGTGTTTATAATATCATTGTTCGTCATTCCTTTCGCAATACGGTACTTCCCTCCCCGAACGTTTTGGGCATATCCTTTTCTTTCTGCGGCCGACTCGAACGCATCCAAATCTATCAGTATGGGTTCTAGGTTGGTCTTAACTTCTGCAAACGAGGCATCAGACGGAATATACACAAAGGCTTCCTCATTATTGAAGGCGGTATTGGGAGTGAAGAATACACTGTAGACCATATAGGCAAAGGCTCCCCCAGCCAAAAGACCGATTATTGCAATAGCTAGTAAAATACGTTTAATATACATTAGTGTTCTATCTTTTGAAATAAGACTTCATTTTTATATTCACCATCGGAGTAAATCCAATCCTTTTTTATACCTACACGTTCAAAACCAAGTTTTTGAAATAAATGAATACTTGCGCTGTTCTCCTCGAGAATATTGGCATAAACTTGTCGTAATCCAAGAGTTTTGAAGGCATAAGCGCAGAGTACCTGTAAGGATTCAAAACCAGCACCGTGATTTCTATCCGCCTTATCCAAAATAATGATTCCTACACCAGCTCTCTTGTTCTTAGGGTCAAAATCGAACAAGTCTATTAGCCCAATACGTTTATGGTCGGTATTACAAATTACCAGTCGTAACTGCTTTACATCATAAATGTCTCTATGGGCATTCTCTAGATAAAGTTCAAGAACATTTTTAGAATAAGGCGTAACGGTTCCGCTAATTTCCCAGACCGCAGTACTGTTCTCTAGTTTATATAAAAAATCAAGGTCCTCTTTCTCAAGAGCCCTGAGATATATGTGTTTTCCTTCTAACGTTACCAAGACACTTCTCCTTTAAAAACCTGTTTTGCGGCACCTTTGAGATAAATATTTTGGTAAACACCTTCCTCTAGCTCAAAGGATACCTCTAAGGCCCCTCCCAGGGCGTTGACCTTAACCGTATTTGATTTCGTTTTTCCTGAATTATGCATGCCTAAAGCTACTGCAGTAACCCCCGTGCCACATGATAGAGTTTCATCTTCTACACCTCTTTCGTAGGTTCTAATGGAAAATGAATCTGGTGTATCTTGTTGAACAAAATTGATATTTGAACCTGACTCACCATATAGTCCGTATCTGAGTTTTGCACCTTCTTTTACCACATTAACATCCTTAAGACCTGCTACCAATTGAACGTGATGAGGGGAGCCGGTATCCATAAATAAGGAATTGGTTTTTGATTTAATTTCCGTTACGTTCTGCATTTTCAGACTGACCAAATCTTTAGCTACAGTGGCTTCATGTAAACCGTCTACGGCCATAAATGCGGTATTCATATCGATTATACCCAAAAACTTGGCAAAAGCGACAATACACCGGCCTCCGTTGCCACACATGGAACCTTCTCTACCATCCGCGTTGAAATACACCATTCTAAAGTCTGTAGACGCATCATTCTCTAACAAAATCAACCCATCAGCACCAATACCAAATCTTCTATCGCATAGCTTCGCTATAAGCTTATAATCGTCCTTTGGAAATAAGGACTTTCGATTATCTATCATAACAAAGTCGTTCCCAGTCCCTTGATATTTAAAAAATGTTGTTTCCATGCCGTAGTTAAAGCAACAAAGATAGGATATTATTAAGGGTTTTTTGGCAGTTAAAAAGTCGTTAAATCACAATGAAAAATTATAATTTCAACTAATTTTACAAGGAATAAGTTAAAATTCAAAGCATATGAGAAGAATTGGAAGTCTATTGATAGTAGCAGTATTTGCAGGAGCCATAACTTTAGGGGCCTACAAATTCCTCTTCGAAAAGAATTCGTATACCGTTGTTGCGGCAGATGAAAACAGTTCCTTAATAAATACCAGCTTTACCCCTACTTCGGCAAAAGGTGCAGGTATCAATGAGGTAGATTTTACCTTGGCTGCGGAGAATACCGTGAATGCCGTGGTACACGTGAAGAACGTAACACTCGGTAAAAGTCCCAATAATATTTTTGATTTCTTCTACGGTTCTGGAGGAAGTAAGTCAGCTCCCCAGGTAGGAACAGGGTCCGGGGTTATTATCTCACAGGACGGCCATATCGTCACCAACAACCACGTCATTGCCAACGCAAGTCAATTGCAGGTTACCTTGAACAACAATAAAACCTATGATGCGCAGCTCGTGGGTAGTGACCCAAATTCCGATATCGCTCTGATAAAGATTGAAACCAATGAAAAGCTTCCTTACCTCGCCTTTGGAGATTCTGATAACACCAAAATTGGGGAATGGGTCTTAGCGGTTGGCAATCCTTTCAATTTAACATCGACCGTAACTGCGGGCATAGTTAGTGCCAAAGCGAGGAGCTTGGATACAAGGTCTAACCAATCCTTTATACAAACTGATGCTGCCGTAAATCCCGGAAATTCTGGCGGTGCTTTAGTGAATACCAACGGAGATTTAATTGGAATAAATACGGCCATTTCTTCACGTACAGGTTCTTATGTAGGGTACTCCTTTGCGGTTCCTAGTAATATCGCTAAAAAAGTAATCGATGATATCCTAGAGTATGGAAATGTACAGAAAGGTGTGCTAGGAATTAATGTGGCTCCCGTAAATACACCCTATGCCATAGAGAAAGGATTAAATGAGATAGAAGGGGTATACATATCCGGTATCGTTGAAGATTCTGGTGCGGAAGAGGCTGATTTGAGAGAAGGTGACATCGTAAAGATGATAGATAAAATAAAAATTAAGAAATACCCGGATTTAACGGGGTACTTAAGTACCAAAAGACCTGGAGATACGGTAGAGATGCTAATTGATAGAGACGATGAGGAGATTACGGTAGCAGTGACACTAAAAGAACGCCAAACGATTATTGTACCTGAAATGGGTATGGAAGTAAAAAATCTATCCGAAAAGGATAAAAAACAGTTTAAGACTAAAATCGGCGTTAAAATCACCGGTGTTCCAGAAAGATATAGAGGCTACGGTCTTGATGGAAAAGTTATTATCAAGGTAGACGACAAAGAGATTGAAAATATTACCGACGCGAAAAATGCCTTCGGGGGCATCTCCAGGTATGGTAAAACAGTTATTACAATGCTGAACGAAGATGGGGAAAGAGAACGACTGATATTTCAATAGATTATAAGCTATTGGTAAAAAAAAGCATCTGTTAAAAGCAGATGCTTTTTTAATGCGAAATTGTTACGAAAACGTTTGAAAATAGTAATTTTGCAAAAAAATATAACAACCTATACCCAAAATATGTCACGTAAAGTATCTTACGAAAAAGAGTTGGCCTTCCAGGCAGACAGAAGAAAAGCCACCACTGAGTTCATTAAAATTATAAGTGACCTTTGGTATGATAAGTCCATTGAAATAGTCCTTTTTAAAAACCAGGTCATTGACAGAAATGTTAGCGATATCATACACCTTCATGAATATGCGGGCGAGTTCGTTCAAAAACCTATTTCCATATTTGATTCTGTAGAACTTTTAAGGGCTATCAATGATTTAAAGCTTCCGCCCTCTAAATTGGATATTGGAAAATTAACGTATGAATATCACGCTGACGATAACAATTCCAACAACGTTAAAGCCTTCGTCATTGAAAAATTGAAGTCAGCAGCCGATTATGACGGGATTCAACCTAAAGATGTGGTACTTTACGGTTTTGGTAGAATTGGTCGTCTTTTGGCAAGGGAGTTAATGTCTAAAACAGGTAAGGGCAATCAAATGAGGCTCCGTGCCATAGTAGTAAGAGGTACAATGGATGAGGCTGTACTTGAGAAAAGAGCAAGTCTTTTACGAACGGATTCCGTTCATGGTAATTTTATGGGTACGGTGAGTATTGACAGCAAAAACAAGGCACTTATCATAAACGGCACTACGGTTCATGTCATAAATGCCAACCAACCCGAAGAAATAGATTATACCAAATATGGGATATGCGATGCACTAATTATTGACAATACTGGCGCTTTCAGAGATAAAAAAGCATTATCCCGGCACTTAAAGGCCAAGGGTGCCTGTAAGGTGCTTCTCACTGCTCCCGGCAAAGAAGTTCCCAACATTGTTCATGGCGTAAACCATTTGGAACATGATCCGGATACTACTAACATATACTCCGCTGCTTCCTGTACCACCAATGCCATTACACCAATATTGAAAGTTGTGGAAGATTCGCTGGGTATCAGAAAGGGACATTTAGAAACCATACACGCTTATACCAATGACCAGAACCTAGTAGATAACATGCATGGCAAATACCGACGTGGACGCGCCGCCGGTCTTAACATGGTCATTACAGAAACCGGTGCGGGAGAAGCGGTAGCGAAAGCCTTACCCGCTTTAAAGGGTAAGCTAAGCTCCAATGCCATAAGGGTTCCCGTACCCAATGGTTCTTTGGCTATTCTAAACTTAGACCTTAAAAATAAAACTTCCTTAAGTGGCATCAACACTATTCTTAAGAAGTATGCTCTGGAGGGAGATTTGGTAGAGCAGATAAAATACTCCCTAAGTAAGGAGTTAGTATCGTCGGACATCGTAGGTACTTCTGCACCTTCTATATACGACAGCAAGGCGACACTAGTATCGGATAACGGGAAAAACCTTATTCTGTATATCTGGTATGATAACGAATATGGCTACTCCCACCAAGTAATCAGATTAGCTAAATATATTTCTAAAGTTAGAAGGTATACCTATTATTAAAATTTAAAATTAAGACGTCCACTTCCCCTAGTTGAAACGTACGTTTAAAGAGGCGAATAAGGTTTACCCGTTTTTTTTTCTTAATTGATTTTATTCAATTACTTTAGTTCTCTCTAAATCATTATTTAACGGCAATTTTTTTATAAAATGAAAATCACGAGACTATTATATGTTTTGACGGTCCTACTTACTGTTAACATCGATTATGGGCAAGATTCTACTGAAGAGCAAAAATTATCATTAAACGAAGGACCCATAAGCCAGCAGTTTGATTATATCTCTAAACGTTCTGGTAATTATAGAGCAGATGGCGTCAGGTACGAAGTGGTCAAAGAATCCAACCTCTATAAAATCAGGAAAAATGTACTGGATTCCATCGCCGTAATGAACAAGAAAACGGCGGAATTAAAATCGACCATATCCGGTCATGAAACCACAATTACTTCCTTGAATAAAAAACTTGAGGAAACGACCACTAATTTAACGGCTGTTACAGAAGAAAAGGATAGTATGTCCTTTTTAGGGATACAGGTATCCAAAGGAACTTACAATATTATTCTCTGGACTATTATAGCCGGACTATTTTTACTTTTAGGATTATTCGTTTATAAATTCAGAAATAGTAATATCTTAACACAAGAGGCCAAGCAGAATCTTTCTGAACTGGAATTGGAATATGAAGATCACCGAAGAAGGGCGCTAGAACGAGAACAGAAAATCAGTAGGCAGTTACAGGACGAAATAAACAAACAGAAAAAACCTAAATAATATTTTAGCTCCTTTTAAAGGAGCTTTTTTATACGTTATGATTACTATAAAACAAGCCGACTTATTGGATTTGGAGGATGTAGTTCCCCTGTTTGATCTATATCGTGTGTTTTACTATCAACCATCGAATCAGGAAGCAGCGACCGAATTCTTAAAAGATAGGATTACCAAACAGGAGTCCGTTATTTTTATCGCTTATGAAAAGGCGATTCCTGTAGGGTTTACGCAACTATATCAAACTTTCTCTTCAGTATCCTTGCAACCGTATCTTATTCTGAACGACTTATTTGTTCTGAAAAATCACCGTCAAAAGAAAGTAGGGTCACAACTTCTCGAAAGCGCTAAAAAGTATTGTAGGGAAAAAGGGCAAAAAGGATTGGCCATGGAGACCGCAATTGACAACCCTGCGCAAAAGCTTTACGAGAAACTGGAGTGGAAAAAGGATTCTCATTGTTTTCATTATTTTTGGACAGCCTAAAATTAAATCCTTTAAAGAAATATGCGAATCGATATCATAACGGTGTTACCTGAGTTGTTAAGAAGTCCGTTTGACGCCTCTATTCTAAAAAGAGCCATTGACAAAAATCTTGTTGAAGTTCATTTTCATAATATTAGGGATTATACCGAAAAAAGTTATAATCAGGTGGACGATTATCAATTTGGTGGTGGCGCTGGTATGGTGCTCATGATAGAACCTATTGATAAGTGCATCACCGCCCTAACCGAACAAAGAGACTACGACGAGGTAATCTATATGACTCCTGACGGAGAGCGGTTAAATCAAAAAATTTCGAATAACTTATCACTCTTAAAAAATATTATCATTTTATGTGGTCATTATAAAGGTGTTGACCAGAGAGTCAGGGATAGGTTCATAACTAAAGAAATTTCTATTGGCGATTACGTTCTTTCAGGGGGCGAGCTGGGTGCCGCCGTACTTTGTGATACAATCATACGATTACTCCCGGGCGTGCTTAACGATGAGACCTCGGCATTAACGGATAGCTTTCAAGATGGTCTTTTGGCACCACCGGTATACACAAGACCATCAGAATATAAGGGCATGAAAGTGCCTGAGGTATTGTTGAGTGGCAATTTTGGAAAAATAGAACAATGGCGAGAAGAACAGGCGCATTTAAGAACGGAAGCACTGAGGCCGGACCTATTAGAATAGACAACCCTTAAAAATCTTATAAAAATACTTGTAGGTTCTAATTTTAGAACTATTTTTGCACACTGTTAAATCAACCTCTGACGAAAATCGTGAAAGTTGTTTTGATTCAATTCCAATTTAAAAGACAATGGAATCACTAATAAAATATGTACAGGACGAATTCGTAACAAAAAAAGAATTCCCAAAATTTTCCGCAGGAGATACCCTAACGGTTTATTATGAAATTAAAGAAGGTGAGAAAACACGTACGCAGTTCTTTAAAGGAGTCGTAATACAACGAAGAGGGTCTGGTACAACGGAAACGTTTACAATAAGAAAAATGTCTGGTACCGTAGGTGTTGAACGTATATTTCCGGTCAACTTACCTGCACTACAGAAAATAGAGGTCAATAAGAAAGGTAAAGTTCGAAGATCACGTATTTACTACTTTAGAGGCTTAACCGGTAAGAAAGCTAGAATTAAAGAAGTAAGGTCTTAAACTTAGCGAAACGATAAACAAAAACACCAACCTAGAGTTGGTGTTTTTTTATGAACATTTGTGAACAACTATGGTTCATAAGGTGTTGATTATTAATTTTTTACGAAATACTACTCCTTATTATTTTTTTGTATCTTTAAATATGAACAAAGAGAAACATCGCTAAGGATGTAACTGATGTTCATTATAGAGTTTACGTTCTTTACATTATTGTTCAACTGTAAAGCATAGCATCTTCCATAGGAAGAATATATGCCTACGGTGATTAATAGCTCAAAAGCTGTCGCCTTTGAAGCGCATTATGGATGTAAAAAAAATAATGAAAACTAAATTTTAAATTGCATTAAGACAATAAGAAAAAATCGGAGCTGTTGCTTGGTGTACTACTGAAGAACAGAAACATTTCACAACGTTGAATTAGTGATGCAGAGGCAATCAATGGTTGCCGTTTCAATTTAAATGTTGGGACAAAAGTCTGTAAGCTATTTCTAAAAAGCCATATCAATGTACTTGTACAATGATATGGCTTTTGTCATTTAAAGAATCTAACAAAATCACCAAATATTCAGCATCACCCAATTATAGATAGGCTAGATAATATTGTATCTTTGCTCCGCTTGAAATAAAACTAACACGCATGTCCAAAATTTTTTATACCAAAACCGACGAAGCGCCTGCTTTGGCAACGGTTTCTTTTCTTCCTATCATCGAAGCTTTTACTAAAACTTCCGGAATAACGATAGAAACTAAAGATATTTCCTTAGCAGGAAGAATTTGCGCCATATTCCCTGATTGTCTAACAGCTGAACAACGTGTAACCAATGATTTAGAAGAACTTGGTACAATGGCAAAGCTTCCCGAGGCGAATATTATAAAACTACCGAACATCAGTGCCTCCATACCACAGCTTAAAGAGGCCATTGCAGAATTACAACAAAAGGGTTATAACGTGCCCAACTACCCGGATGATCCGCAGAATGAATCCGAAAAAGAAATAAAATCCAAATATGACAAAATTAAGGGCAGTGCCGTTAACCCTGTGCTGCGTGAGGGGAATTCTGATCGCCGTGCACCAAGGGCCGTAAAAAACTACGCAAAACAGAATCCACATACAATGGGCGCATGGAGCTCCGACTCCAAGACACATGTGGCCACGATGTCGCAGGGTGATTTTAAATCCAATGAAAAATCCCTAACACTAGGCAAGGCCGCAAACGTTAAAATTGTACTACACAAATCTAATGGTGAATCAACGCTTTTGAAAGATAAAGTTGAGCTACAGGAAAAGGAAATCATAGATGCCACGGTGATGAGTAAAAAGGCGTTGTTGGCATTCTTAAAAGAACAGGTCAAGGATGCCAGAGAAAAAGGAGTGCTCTTCTCGGTACACATGAAAGCAACGATGATGAAAGTTTCCGACCCCATTATTTTTGGTCATGTACTGGAAACGTTTTTGGCTCCGCTTTTTGAAAAACATGCTGCGACTTTCAATGCACTTGGGGTTAAGCCTAATGACGGACTTGAAAATCTTTACACCAAATTGGAAGGGTTGCCTGCCAACGAACGTAAAGAAATAGAAAAAGATATAGCGGATATTTTGAATGAAGGTCCGGCATTAGCTATGGTCAATTCTGACAAAGGCATAACCAACTTACATGTTCCGAGTGATGTTATTATTGATGCTTCTATGCCCGCTATGATACGGAACTCCGGAAAAATGTGGAATGCCGAGGGTGAATCCCAAGATACAAAAGCGGTTATTCCAGATAGTAGTTATGCCGGTATCTACGACGCCACTATAGAATTTTGCAAGGCAAACGGCGCCTTTGACCCCACTACCATGGGAACCGTTCCCAATGTTGGTCTAATGGCACAAAAAGCTGAAGAATACGGTTCGCATGATAAAACATTCGAAATAAAGGATAGTGGTACAGTAAGTGTCGAGGATTTGGCAACGGGAGAAGTATTACTGCAACATACCGTAGAAACCGGAGATATATGGCGCATGTGCCAAGTTAAGGATGCGCCGATTCAAGATTGGGTAAAACTTGCGGTAGGCAGAGCTAGGGCCACGAACGATCCTGCGATTTTTTGGTTGGATGAAGCGCGGGCACACGATGCGGAGTTGATTAAAAAAGTGAATTTGTACCTAAAGGATCATGACACTACAGGTCTGGACCTAAAAATCATGTCTCCCATCAAGGCTACGACCTATACCTTAAAAAGGATTAAAGAAGGTAAGGACACCATTTCAGTATCCGGTAATGTTCTAAGGGACTATCTAACAGATTTATTCCCGATTTTAGAAGTTGGCACCAGTGCCAAAATGTTATCCATAGTGCCGTTGATGAACGGCGGGGGATTATTTGAAACCGGTGCAGGTGGCTCGGCTCCAAAACACGTAGAGCAATTTATCGAAGAAGGTCATTTACGTTGGGATTCTTTGGGGGAGTTCCTAGCGCTAGGTGTTTCGTTGGACTTTTATGGTGATAAGAATAACAATACAAAAGCCAAGATTCTGGGCGACGCTTTGGATACGGCCACAGAAAAATTTCTCCTGAACGATAAATCACCCTCTAGAAAAGTAAAAGAGCTAGACACCAGAGGTAGTCATTTTTATTTAGCCATGTACTGGGCAGAAGCACTTGCTGAACAGCACAAGGATATGGAACTAAAGACCATTTTCGAAAAAATTGATAAAGCCATTAAGGAAAAGGAACAACAGATATTGACCGAGTTGATAGATGCTCAAGGAAGTGGCCAGAATATTGGTGGTTATTATATCCCAGACGCAGCATTGGTCTCAAAGGCCATGCGCCCTAGTGCTACGTTCAACGAGATTTTAGATATGATATAAGTTAAAATATATCAAACTCAAAAAAAGGTCCGCTTCTTTAGCGGACCTTTTTTTTATTGAAAAACTGTTAAGGTTTTCAAACGTCTCACATTTCTGTTTATTTTTAAAAAAACTTTGAATGAATAACCTTAAAAGTCTTCTCCTCGGACTATCTTTTTTTTCCCTAATTACAATAACGGCCCAACAAAAGTATACCCTCAGTGGCACAATTACTGAGGAGAACAGTAACGAAACCCTAATAGGCGTAACCATTGCCTTTCCAGAGTTGCGTACAGGCGTTACCACTAACGAATATGGCTTTTACTCCATAACACTTCCAGAAGGTGAGTATCAAGTTTTGGTAAGCTATTTAGGTTTTAAGGAAATTGTGCAGAACATTGCTTTAGATAAAGACACCAAAATCGATTTTAAGCTCACTGAAGAGGCTGAACAGCTAGAGGAAGTTGTGGTTACCGAGAATGTGGAAAAAATGGATATTAGAAAACCCCAGATGAGTGTAAACACCTTATCCGTGAGCACCATAAGAAAAATACCTGTAATCCTTGGAGAAGCGGATGTTATAAAATCCATTCTCCTATTGCCGGGTGTAACCAACGCAGGTGAAGGGGCCTCTGGTTTTAATGTACGTGGTGGCGCGGTTGACCAAAATCTTATTCTTTTGGATGAAGCCATCATTTTCAATTCTTCACATCTTTTTGGATTCTTTTCTGTTTTTAACCCTGATGCCATTAAAGATATTAAACTGTATAAAGGTGGGATTCCAGCCAGATATGGAGGTAGGGTTTCCTCGGTTTTGGATATTTTTCAAAAAGAAGGTAATAGCAGGGAACTTAAAGTGAATGGTGGTATTGGTGCGGTAGCCAGTAGACTTTTGGTCGAGGGTCCAATAAAGAAGGATAAGGCGGCTTTCTTAATCGGTGGAAGAGCGTCCTATGCGCATTTATTTTTACCGCTCTTTGATGTTGATAATACCGCCTATTTCTTTGATTTGAACACTAAATTAAATTATAAGCTGAATGCAAATAATAATATTTTTCTCTCCGGTTATTTTGGTCGAGACGTTTTTGGCATAAACGATAGTTTTGTTAATACCTATGGGAATACCGTAGCCAATTTTAGATGGAACCATTTATTCTCCGATAAATTATTTTCCAACCTATCCTTAATATATTCTGATTACTATTACGGTCTTAAATTGGATTTTGTAGGCTTTAACTGGAATTCTGGAATTCGAAATTTTAATGTAAAATACGACCTCAAGCACTATGTGAACGATAAATTACAGATCAACTACGGTCTTAACAATATCTATTACCAATTTAATCCGGGCAAAATTGAGCCTAGTAATTCGGAATCCGGAATTCTTGAGGAACAGCTTACTCAAAAATATGCTAATGAATTTGCCGCCTATATCGATGTGGAGCATCGGGTGACGGAAAATCTTAGCTTAGGTTATGGCTTACGTTTCAGTAATTTTATACGACTAGGGCAAGATGAACTTAATATTTATGAAAATGACAATCCAGTGTTATTTGACCCATTTCTACTCATTTATCAAGAGGCGGAGCCGATAGAGGTAATTAATCCCGGTAGAGGCGGTAGCCTTGCCACCTTCAGTAATTTTGAACCAAGGGCCTCTCTAGCATATACTTTCAACTCTAAAAGTTCGATAAAAGCGAGTTATACCCGTTTGGCTCAGTACCTGCATTTACTTTCTAACACCAGCTCCCCTACTCCTTTGGATGTTTGGACACCCAGTGGCCCTTTTGTAGAACCCCAACTTTTGGACCAATACGCTCTTGGTTATTTCAGGAATATAAACGATGGGGAGTATTCAATAGAATCGGAAGTTTTTTATAAAGACATACAGAATAGGATAGATTATATTGACGGGGCAAATCTTATAGCAAACGACGCCATAGAGCAAGTTATTCTCAATGGGGAGGCGAGAGCTTACGGTTTGGAATTCCTACTTCGTAAAAATGAAGGTAGATTTCAAGGGTGGCTGGCCTATACCTTATCAAAATCAGAACAAAGAACACCAGGAAGGCCTGCGGTTGAAGATAATGGTAGAAGTAACTTAGAAAGTGGAATAAACTTGGGGCAATGGTACAACACCCCTTACGACAAAACACATGATGTCTCCCTTTTTGCGAGTTATGAACTCAACAAGAAATGGAGTTTTAACACCAATTTCGTTTATCAAACAGGGCAACCGACCAATTATCCTGTTGGACAATTTGAATTTCAGGGACTGACCATACCTTATTTTGGGCTTAGAAACGAGGAACGTCTGCCTGACTATCACCGTATTGATGTATCGGCCACTTTAACACCTAAGAAAAATGCCAACAGAAAAGTACAGGGAGAATGGATTTTTAGTATTTACAATTTATACAATAGACGTAATGCGGCATCTATTAATTTTAGAAGAAATCAGGACACGGGGGTTAATGAGGCCATAAGAACTTCCATATTCGGAGTAGTGCCTGCAGTAACTTATAATTTTAAATTTTAAAAGATGAAAAGATTGGTATATATTCTAATGGCTACGTTTAGTTTTTTGGCCTGTGAAGATGTCATTGAGATAGAGACGCCGTCGGAGCCTCCCAGATTAAGTGTGGATGCTCTGATACGCATACAGGATAGCTCCGCCATAACCAACATTCAGGTTAAAGTAAGACTTACGAGCTCTTTTTTTGAACCCACTCCCGTTGCTAATCTAGAACAGATTACAGTGACCAATTTAGATGCCTCTACCGATATGGCGGGGAATGTTATGGTGCTGATAGAAGAAGAACCTGGAAGTGGTATTTATGAAAAAACTGTTGATAATAGCCTTCTGACCGAAGGTAGACTTCTTTTGAGTATAAATTATGAAGATGATATTTACGTAGCGCGTACGGAATACGTGCCAACAGTACCCATTGCCAGTTTAGCTCAAGGTACAGAAACACTCTTTAGTGGGGATGAAACGGAAATCATTGTCTCTTTTAATGATGATGCGGAACGTGATGACTTTTATATATTCGATTTTGATTTTAATGAATACTTGGTTACCGAAGACGAATTTTACCAGGGACAAACATTTGAATTCTCCTATTTCTACGATAATGAATTGAATGCTGGTGATGAAGTGGCTATTAATATTCTTGGTGCCGATGAAGGGTTTTACAACTACATGAATCAGCTTATTGTGCAAGCTGGAGGTGATCAGGGACCTTTCCAAACGCCGTCTGCAACCGTTCGTGGCAACATTATCAATGCCAGTAACATTGATAACGAAGAGGTTTTTGACAATGTGGGACAACCAGAAAATTTTGTGCTGGGTTACTTTGCCGTTGTGCAACAATTCTCAAGAACCATTACTATAGAATAACCTTTTGGATGCGATACCATAGCTTATGAGAAACTTGGCTGTATTTCTAGTTTTTGTATTAGTACTGTCCGGTTGCGAAGATGTAGTGGAAATAAGTTTACCCGAAACGAGACATAGGCTAGTTGTGGAAGCACTAATACCTGTAAACACCTCATTGAATACGATACCAATTGAAGTAAAGGTTAGTCTCACCAATTCATTTTTCGAGACCATACCTGTTGCCAACCTTTCACAAATTACCATAACCAATTTGGGAAATGGAACAGATCCAGATGACAGTAATAGTTTTGTTATATTGATAGAGCAAGAGGAAGATAGTGGCATATATAGAGGTGAAGTTGGGACCGAATTTTTGACAGACGGAGAATTGATTCTTCAATTACGTTATCAGGATAGACTCTATTTTTCCAGAACCAGATATGTTCCCACCGTGCCTATTGATAGCCTCGTACAAGGCACAAATAGTTTTAATGACGACGACGAATTAGAAATAATCATACATTATACGGATAAAGAGGATAGAAAGGACTTTTACCTTTTTAATTTTGGGGGTAATACTTTTCAAACTACAGAGGACACTTTTTATCAAGGACAATCCTTTTCCTTCTCTCATTTTTACGAAAATACCATTGAACCTGAGCAGGAGATAATTATTAAAATTATGGGCATAGACCAAGCTTATTATAATTTTATGAATGTTGTGTTGGAACAGAGCAGTGGAGAATTCGATATTTTTGAAACACCCGTTAGTACGGCACGTGGTAATATTTTTGATGTTACGGATATTGACAACGATGATTTTTTCGACAACGTAAATCAGCCTGACAATTTTCCTCTTGGTTATTTTGCTATATTCCAACAATATTCAGAGCGCATTATAAAAGAATGAGGAGAACCAATAAAGATATATTAGTAAAGGGTGTTAAGCAGTTAGCCTATACGGTAATGCTTATGTTTTTAGCTCCTATAGTCATATGGCAAGCTTTTAAGAATGAAGACCATCCTTTTTACTGGCCTGTTTTAGTAGTCGGGATACTTTTAGCGATAGCCGCCATTGGAATGGGTTTTAGGGGAATCAAAACAATTATGAACTCTCTATTTGGAAAGAAGTAATGTAACCTTAACTCTTGGGTTTGGGTTTTTTCTTCCATTTATTGGATAGATCCGCATAATTATAGTCCAAGACAGATTCTTGACGCTCTAACTTTCCAGCTGCAAAAGCGCGTTGCAATATGTCCTCAATAAGGTAATCTTCCTCTATTTTATCTGGATGAAATTCCTCCTTTATGCTAATCTTAAAAAGTTTGGCAGTGGTATTGTACCAGAACGCCCTCCATCCACTCCTAAGCTCCTTTACTAAGTCAAATGCAGTGGTACCCGTTTGCCGGTAGATAAGCTTTACGAGGATTTGTCCTTCTGTTCTTGTTAATTTCTTTAGTTCCTCGGAAAATTCTTCCTCAATGTATTTCTGAACCTTCTTCGTATATTTTTTACGTTTCCCTTTTCTTTTGATATACTTCAGACTATCGTTCAATTCTACCAAACGTTCTGCGGCCAGTTTGGCATACGGATATACTTTTTGTGTTTTCCTACGCAGAATATAGTACCGTAGCTTTTCATCATAAGAGCTAAATTTCAGCCTTCCAAAAACGTAAGCCTCTTCCAAGGCTATGGAACTTTGAACGATAGAATCTCCTTCAATGATTATCAATTTCTCAGAAACCGAATCCAAAGGTTGTTCTGCCACCTGACCTGTAGCATTACCTATTAGTAGTAAATCTAGAAATAAGAACCAAAAACCTTTTTTCATAATCCGTTTAAAGCAAAAGCCTTGCCAAAATTAATGATAATTCAGAAAGCATAGTATTCAAAAACAAGCGAATATTGCTAAGTTTGTATGTAAATTACCTTGTAAAAAGTTTACAGGGTATTGGAAAGGAAGATATCGTATAGTTCCTAGGTATTCCTTGGAGCATTTTTAATCTCAACTATCGAGTAAACAAATTATATATGGCCAAAAAAAACATTATCACAAAAAAGTCCCTAGAGTTTTTTGAAAAATACCTGAACAATGCTTCCCCTACGGGTTATGAGTGGGAAGGACAGAAATTATGGATGAACTATCTAAAACCCTACGTGGATACTTTTATTACCGATACGTACGGTTCTGCAGTGGGAGTGATAAATCCTGATGCCGAATTTAAAGTGGTCATCGAGGGACATTCCGATGAAATATCTTGGTATGTAAATTATATTACAGACAACGGCTTACTTTATGTTATCCGCAATGGTGGTAGTGATCACCAAATAGCACCTTCCAAATGGGTAAATATCCATACGAAGAACGGAATTGTAAAAGGTGTTTTTGGCTGGCCGGCCATCCATACCCGAAAGAGCGGTAAGGAAGAACCACCGAAATTGGATAATATTTTTATAGATATTGGAGCAAAGGATAAAAAAGAAGTGGAGAAAATGGGCGTTCACGTAGGATGTGTCATTACCTATCCGGACGAGTTCCATATATTGAACAAAGATAAATTCGTTTGTAGGGCCATAGATAATCGAGCTGGAGGCTTCATGATTGCAGAGGTAGCGCGTTTATTACATGAAAACAAAAAAGAGCTTCCTTTTGGACTCTATATCACCAACTCCGTACAGGAAGAAATTGGTTTGCGCGGTGCGGAAATGATTACACAGACCATTAAGCCTAATATTGCTATCGTAACGGATGTGTGCCATGATACCACTACCCCATTAATCGATAAAAAGGTTCAGGGACATACTGAAATTGGTGCGGGACCTGTAATTTCTTATGCTCCCGCCGTACAGAACAAACTTAGGGAACGTATCATAGACACTGCCGAAAAAAATAAAATCCCTTTTCAACGTATGGCAGCTTCAAGGTCAACAGGAACGGATACGGATGCTTTTGCCTACAGTAATGGAGGTGTTGCGTCGGCTTTGATTTCCCTGCCTTTGAGATATATGCATACCACTGTTGAAACCGTTCACAGGGATGATGTTGAAAATGTAATACGGCTTATTTACGAAACGCTACTGAACATAAAGGAAGGTGAAACTTTTAGCTATTTTGACTAAAGAACCCTCTTAAATTCTCCCTAAGGAAAGGATGTTACCGATCTATGGACGAACTACTAGACATTTTAGATTCCAAAGGAGATTATACTGGAAAAATTGAATTGAAGTCCCAGGCGCATCGCATGGGACTTTTTCATGCTACCGTACATGTCTGGTTCTATACCAAAGATGGTGCTATCTTAATTCAACAACGTGGAGAAAAAAAGGACACATACCCCTTGCTTTGGGATGTTTCCGTCGCAGGCCATATTGGTGCAGGAGAAGAAATCGAAATTTCTGCGGTTAGGGAAGTAGCAGAGGAAATAGGTTTACCGATTAAGAAGGAACAATTAAAGAAATTAGGTGTTTTTAAATCTGTTCAGAAACATCATGAAAATCTCATAGATTGCGAATTCCATCAAACCTTTATTTGTGAACTTCAGCTACCACTACATCAGTTAAAAAAACAGGATAGTGAGGTAGCGGCATTAAACTTGGTTTTAATCGATAAATTTCATGAAGAAATTCAAAATAATGAACGGCTAAAAAAGTACGTTCCTCACGAATCTTCTTATTTTAAGCGAGTAATTAAAGCCATTAGACAACAACTATAAACTATCTATAAAACGTTGAGTCTCTTGTAATTTATAGATTTTCTGTTCTCCGCTTTCCATATTTTTAACTACGAAAGACTGATTCGTCAATTCTTTTTCTCCTAACAAAATTACATAGGGAACCCTGCGGTTATTCGCGTATTTAAACTGTTTTTGAATTTTAGCATCCGTAGGATATAAGTCTGCTTTTAAACCTGCCTTTCTCAAAACTGTGGTTAATTTAAGAGCGGCCATACTTTCTCTAGCACCAAAATTGAGACAGAGCACATCTAGCGATTGGTCTATGGCTTCTGGAAAAAGGTTCAATTCCTCCAACACCAAATAGATACGGTCCAAGCCAAAAGATATTCCGACTCCGCTCACGTCTTTTAGCCCAAAAATACCGGTAAGGTCGTCATAACGACCACCACCACCTATAGAGCCCATGGCGACACCTTCAGGAGCTGCTACTTCGAAAATAGCTCCCGTATAATAATTAAGTCCCCTAGCTAGGGTCACGTCTATGGTTAATTGAGCTGACTGCAGACCTAGCTCAGCAATAGCCTCAAAAATAGAACGTAATTCAGCTACGCCCTTACTCCCTTCCTCAGATTCGCTCAGGAGGTCTGACAGGCTGTCCAATTGCTCCGCGTTGCTACCTTTTAAAGAGAATAATGGAGCTGCCTTTTGAATAGCGGTTTCAGCAATGCCTTTGGCCCACATCTCTTTCTTAACGCCCTCCTCTCCTATTTTATCCAATTTATCAAGCGCTACCGTAAAATCTATCAGTTGGTGCTTTGCGCCTATGATTTCAGCGATACCGGATAGAATTTTACGATTGTTCATCTTAATGGTAACCCCATTTAAACTTAAATCGGAAAATACGGTATCATATAATTGAATCAGCTCTACTTCCTGTAACAAGGAATCGAAACCTACGACATCTGCATCACACTGAAAGAATTCTCTAAATCTTCCTTTTTGGGGCCTATCCGCTCTCCATACCGGTTGAATTTGATAACGCTTGAACGGGAAATCCAGCTCATTTTGATGCATTACCACATAACGTGCAAAAGGTACGGTCAAGTCATAACGAAGGGCTTTTTCCGAAATTTTTGGAGATAAGGTATTCGAATTTTTAGAACTATAAGTTACATCATCGACTTTGCTTATAAAATCCCCCGAGTTCAAAATCTTAAAAATTAGCCTATCCCCTTCTTCTCCGTACTTCCCCAATAGAGTGTCCGAGTTTTCAAAAGAAGGAGTTTCAATGGGTTGATATCCAAAAGTTTGGAAATTTTTTTTGACAATGTCAAAGATATAGTTGCGCTTGCTAACTTCGGACGGGGTAAAATCCCTTGTGCCTTTGGATATGGATGGTTTCTGTGGCATGAAATAAAATTCTCTTGCAAATATAGTCCTACGCTAGGAAACTTCCATCATTGATTCAAACCATTGATATAAATCGCCCTTTGTAATTACGGCCCCTTGACGTATTAATTGAAATTTGTCTAAGTTCTTATCGTCTGTATATGCCTTGGACGCGGTCATATAGTCCACAAAATCGGATTGCCAATTTTTCTTGAACCATTCAAATCCCACTTTGGTGGTCAAATCAATTTCGGGATTCATCACTTTAACGGCAATGAGTTTCATCTCTTTCTCAGCTAAATGGAAGAGATGCATTTGTTGCTCTGAAATATTCTCTAAATATTTCACCTTGGTCAAAACACCTTCCCATATTAAATCACTGAACACATCGAGCTCTTCTTCTGCAACTTCTGGGGTATTTTTTTTAATTTTAGCCCACTCTTCCCCTGTTATGGACTGGGTAGCCAAAAAATTGATGAATTCTTGGTTCAACTCCTCTAATTGTTCTTTAGTAAGTCTTGTATACTTCATAGTTGTAAACTATCTCGGGGCAAGTCCACGAGGTATTGAAAGGAAAATCAGGTTTAATTTCGATTATCGCCTAAACAAATAAGCCCTTCAGAAAACTGAAAGGCTTATCATCTTAAAGTAATGAAAATTACTTTTTTTCTGCAACTACTTCAAAAGGGAAATCTAAAACGACTTCTCTGTGTAGTCTTATCTGAGCATTGTAAGGGCCTGTTCTTTTTACGGAACCACCTTGTATGCTGATAAATTTCTTATCTATTGCATGACCTTCCTTCTCTAAAGCAGCAGCTAAATCCATTGTAGTAACAGATCCGAACAATTTGTCCCCAGCTCCTGTCTTAGCGGAAATCTTCAATTCTAATGCTTTTAATGCATCAGCCGTTTTTTTTGCAGCGTCAACAACTTTCTTCTCTTTGTGCGCTCTTTGCTTTAAATTCTCGGCCAAGACCTTTTTAGCGGAAACGGTGGCCATTGCAGCCAATCCTTGAGGAATAAGGTAATTTCTACCATATCCGTTCTTTACCGTTACCAAGTCGTCTTTAAAACCTAAATTTTCTACGTCTTCCTTTAATATAAGCTCCATGATTCCTTTTCTTTTATTTTAATAAATCACCAACGTAAGGCATTAAAGCCAAATGACGTGCTCTTTTAACAGCCTGGGCTACTTTTCTCTGATACTTCAAGGAAGTTCCTGTAAGTCTTCTTGGTAACAATTTACCTTGTTCGTTTACCAACTTCATCAAGAAATCCGCGTCTTTGTAATCAACATACTTGATGCCGGATTTTTTAAAACGACAGTATTTCTTTTTTGTATTGGTTTCAATGTTCAATGGAGTTAGATACCTAATCTCCCCATCCTTTTTACCTTTCGCTTGTTGTTGTAATGTAGACATAATACTTAAGCTTTAGCTGTTTTGTTTCTTGTTCTCCTTTTTTCTGCCCATGCTATTGCGTGCTTGTCCAGTTTAACGGTCAAAAAGCGCATAACACGTTCATCTCTTCTAAACTCTTGTTCGTAAGGCGTAACCACCTCACCGGAGTTAGTAAATTCGAACAAGTGGTAAAAACCACTTTTTTTGTTTTGGATAGGATAGGCCAATTTTTTCAGTCCCCAATTCTCTTTGGCGACCATTTTGGCTCCATTCTTAATTAAGAAATCTTCAAATTTCTTAACTGTTTCCGCAATCTGATCATCAGAAAGCACGGGATTCAAAATGAAAACAGTTTCGTAATGGTTCATAATTATATTTTGTTTTAAGGAGTGCAAAAATAGGTATTATTTTAAAATAAATATAAGAAAAGAGAAAATTCTTCGTTATAGGAAGAAGCAATATTGAAATTAATAAACCAAATCTTAAAACCCATGGTTATCGCCGGTTACACAATTAACAATGCATTGTTTACATCTTTTGTTGCAGTTCAGCGTTGTTTTTCGGTAATTTGTCGATGATTTAACCCCACAAATCAGCCCTTATGAAATTAAGAAGTATTATCGTTGACGACTCATCCATGCAAAGGATGGCCGTTGCAAAACTGGTTAACAACCATCCTAACTTAGCAATGGTAGCTGAATACAGCAATGCGATCGAGGCAAAAAACGGTATTAAAAACAACGAGATAGACCTTATCTTTCTCGATGTTGAGATGCCTATCATCACAGGATTCGACCTACTGGAGTCCCTAGATAACAGTCCTCAGGTAATTTTGATTACCGGAAAACCTGATTACGCCCTTAAAGCTTTTGATTATGATGTAACGGATTATTTACATAAACCGATTACTATGGCACGTTTTGATGCCTCCGTCAAAAGAGCTGTTGCCAAATATGAGCAATTGAACAGGGTAACCGAAGACGAAGAGCATATTTTCGTGAAAAGTAATCTTAAGAAAAGAAAGGTTATTTTAAATGATATTAAGTGGATTGAAGCCCTTGGTGACTACATTAAACTGGTTACGGATGAGGCGAATATCGTAATTTTATCAACAATGAAGTCCTTTGAAAAGCAATTGCCAGAGGAGAAATTTTTAAGGATTCACAAGTCTTACATCGTGAATTTGGAAAAAGTTGAGAAATTCAATAGTAAAAACGTGGAAGTTAGTGGAAGATCTATTCCTTTAAGTAGAAATAAGAAAACCGAATTGGCCGAAGCGCTGAGCAACGTATAAAGACTTATATGATATAAATTGTACTTTAAAAAACCGCCTTAGAAGGCGGTTTTTTTATATATGGTCTACATTATAGAGAACACGGACACTGCGGTATGCCGAGATTGCCTTGAACGACTTTTCTATTCTCTTGATATTTCTTTTTGAAATTCCGAGTGATTCGTTCTTATCTATTTTTACCAATATGTTTTTTAAATATTGGTTACGAATACGCGATACTGGTGGGTATTCTGGCCCTAAAACCGTAGCTTTCACCACATTCTTCAATGCGCTACTGAACCAATCGGCAGCCTCGTTCAGAATATAGTAATTCTTGTGTTTTAAGGTGATTTTTATAATTCTATTCGTAGGAGGATATTTGTATTGTTCCCTTTCATATAATTGTTCTCGGTACATACCGTCATACTCTCCCGTGGATACCTGCTTTAATATTTGATGATAAGGATTATAGGTCTGGATAATTACTTTTCCCCTTTTTTTGGTCCTCCCTGCCCTGCCCGATACCTGGGTCAACAATTGAAAGGTACGTTCATGGGCACGATAATCCGGAAAATTTAGAAGGGCATCGGCATTCATGACTCCAACAAGGCTCACGTTCCTAAAATCCAAGCCTTTTGTAATCATCTGTGTTCCGATCAAGATATCCATCTCTTGTTGTTCAAAAGCCGTTATAATTTTTTCATATGCATATTTGCCTCTGGTGGTATCTAAATCCATACGCCCCACCTTACGCTCTGGAAATAGTTTTTTTACTTCTTCCTCAATCTGCTCCGTTCCAAATCCTTTTGTATCTAAATCCGAACCTCCACAGGCAAGGCAACTCTCCGGAATTGCCGTAGCGTGACTACAATAGTGACAGCGTAATTGCTTTTTATATTGATGGTAGGTAAGGCTAACATCACAATTAGGGCATTGTGGTGTGTGCCCGCAGGTTAAGCATTCCAATACGGGTGCATAGCCTCTTCTATTTTGAAAAAGAATAATTTGCTCCCCCATTTCCAATGCTTCTGACATTTCTTGGAGTAAGCGTTCTGAAAAATGGCCCTTAAGTCTTTTCTTGCGTTGGGCTTCCTTTATATCTACCAACTCCATATCCGGCATAAGTACATTACCGAACCTTCTAGTTATTTCAGCGTAGCCGTATTTCCCTTGTTGCACATTGTAAAAACTTTCTACGCTTGGTGTGGCGGATCCAAGAACAATTATGGATTGATGTAAGTTCCCAAGAACTATGGCAGCGTCCCTAGCATGGTACCTTGGTGCGGGGTCAAACTGTTTAAAGGAACTCTCGTGCTCTTCATCAATAATAATAAGTCCCAGTTCCTTAAAAGGTAGAAATAAAGCAGACCTGGCCCCTATGACCAGTTGTGCCTTGGGCTTTTGACGCAAGACGTTATTCCATACCTCTATCCTTTCGTGGACGTTATACTTTGAATGGTAGATGGCGATCTTTTCTCCGAAATATTCCTGCAATCGAGAAATAAGCTGTGTAGTCAGTGCAATTTCCGGGAGCAAATAGAGGATTTGCTTTCCTTTTTTAATATAATCGGCAATCAATTTTACATATACTTCGGTTTTACCCGAGGAGGTGACACCATGAAGCAATGTAACTTTTTCCTCATTCAACGATTTTCTTATATCATTTAGAGCCGCTACTTGGTACTCGTTCAAATCCTTGGTATCGTTATCATCCTTGGAGCCATCAAAACTTACCCTATCTTTTCTAATGAAATAGGTCTCTAGAATACCCTTATCCACCAGTGCCTTGATCACTGCCGTAGAGGTATTACTGGATTTCTCCAAATCTGTACTGGCTATTGGTTTCTTGGAAGCACCTTGAAGTTGAAAAAGTGCCAATACTGCCTGACTCTGTTTGGGAGCGCGTTTTAAAGATTCTAACAATAGCGCTAAAGCATCATCAGTTTTGTAAGCTGACCCAAGCCGAATATATTTGACCAATTTAGGTTTGTACTGCTCATAAATCTCTTCCTTTAATAGAATGATTTTCTTTTCTAACAAACGTTGTAAAATCGGCATTACATTCTTACGTTCCGTAATGGCCGAAACCTCATGGACCTTTAGAACGGATTGATGCTGTAGCGCCTCATATACCAAAAATTCGTTATCCATTAAGATATCTTCATCTACCTCAGCATCCTTATTCAAGAGTACCAACGTTTCACTCTCTAAAAGAAATGCACTAGGCAAGGCGCTTCGTAGCACTTCTCCGAGCGTACACATGTAGTAATTAGCGATCCACTTCCAATGCTGCAACTGTAAAGGAGAAACTATAGGGTAATCATCGAGAATTTGATGTATTTCCTTTGCCTCGTATATTTCTGGGGCCGTTTGATGCACGGCCGCTACAATTCCTGTATATATTTTTGATTTACCAAAAGGTACGGAAACCCGCATACCCGTTTCCACGAACGATACTTCTTCCGTATTTATGGCATAAGTAAACGTCTTTTCTAGCGGAATAGGTAAAATTACATCTATAAAATGTGCCATACGTATTAGCCCTCCACACGCAACCAGGTTTGCGTTCGATAAATAAAAGCAAGATAACCCCTAACCTTTAGTTCATTTGGATTATCGGGGTTCAACCAAATTTTACATCGAAATGTCATCGCCTGTTCTGGATCGAACAAACGTTTGCCCTTCCATTCTCCGTCTTCATTTTCTTTTGCTGCCGTGATGATTTCCATACCAACAACAGGTTTATCCTTTAATTCCCCATCACATTTAATGCATTTGGCGTTTTCTTTTCCTTTTTCCAAAATATCTTCAACATAGCCGTACATTAAGCCATTTTTCTCATAAATATTGATAATCCCCTTGGGTTTACCGGTGCGATCGTCAATGGTCTTCCATTTTCCAAAAACGGACTGAGACATCATTGTGCCTGTGACGCACACAAAAAATAGCATGAGCAATACTCTAACGGAATTTATCATTCTTCTTTTTTAGCAATTTTTCTTAGCGAATTCAAGGAGGCGTTCAACTCAAATCCAAGTAGCAAGATATTAGAATTTAACCAGATGTAAACCATCAAAATCAATAAACCTCCCAATGCGCCGTACAGCTCATTATATCTGGCGAATTTTTCTACATATATTCCAAAAAGGTAGGAGGTTACCAAAAATAGAATGGTAGTCATTAAGGCACCTATAGAAAAAAAACGCGCTTGTTTACCTTCCCTAGTTCCAAAATAATATAAGATAGCCGTTGTAAAATAGGATAAAATGACAAAGAATAGCACCTTGGCGATCTGTACGCCCATGATATCATCCTCACCGAGTACATAGCCCCCTTGCCTAGCAGCAAATTCCGTTAAATAGCCCAATACATAGAATTCAAAATAAATGAAGGCAACAAAGCCCACAATGATAAGTATGGCCAAAATAAGCCCTACCATTAGCGCAAACAGGTATTGTCTAAAAAAATTACGCGTTAAATCTATATGATATGAGGTTTCAAAACCTCCAAAAATCGCATTTACCCCATTTGCCACCAGGAATATGGAAATTATGAAAGAAGACGACAATAAGCCCCCTCTTTTTTGGTCCTTGATCTGCTGAAAAATTTCCCCAAAATATTCCCCTGTTACCGAGGGTAGGAAAGATTCTAGAAAAGAAAGGAATTCGGCATCAAAATTACTGTTCTCAAGACTTACGTACGAGACCAGAAACGGTACCAAGGTGACCATAAATATTAAAAGTGGAAAAAGTGCCATGAACAGACTAAAGGCGATGGCACTTGCTCTGGTAGATAAGGTGCCCTCAAGAATTCCCAAAATATACATCTCTGCGAGATCGTAGATGGATAAACCCTCAAAACCGGGAAGTTTCACGGTTTTCAATAGCCGAACCACCCAATTTACAATAGGAATCTTATCCAATTTTTCCTCGATCTCTACAGACATTTATACCGCTTTAAGGCTTAGGTCCATATTATAAACCGAATGTGTTAGCGCTCCTGAGGAAATATAGTCCACACCGCACTCCGCATAATTACGGATTGTTTCTTCGTTAATACCTCCTGAGGATTCCGTTAGGCATTTGTCACCGATCAGTCTAACCGCTTCTCGCGTATCTTCATAATTGAAGTTATCGATAAGAATACGGTAGACCCCATCTGATTTTAGGATTTCTTTTATCTCTTCGAGGTTTCGGGCTTCGACGATAATCTTTAAATCACGGCCCGTATCGCTTAAATAACGCTGTGTCTTTTCAATGGCCTTTGTAATACCTCCGGCAAAATCGATATGGTTGTCCTTCAACATAATCATGTCGTAAAGGGCAAACCTGTGGTTCTCTCCTCCACCAATCTTTACCGCCCATTTTTCCAAAGCCCGTATGCCCGGAGTAGTTTTTCTTGTATCCAGAATTTTAGTATCCGTACCCTCCAATAAATTGACAAAAAAATTGGTCTTAGTCGCTATTGCACTCATACGTTGCATGGCATTGAGCACTAATCTTTCCGCCTTTAGAATACTTTGTGAGCTCCCTTTTACATAAAACACAATATCACCATGGGTAACTTGGCTGCCGTCTTCAATCAAGGTTTCTACCTCTAGGTTTTCATCAACATATGAAAAGACTTCTTTAGCGAAAGCGATGCCCGCAATTATTCCCTTGTCCTTTACCAATAACTTTGCTTTGCCCATAGCGTCCTCAGGAATACACGCCAGCGAACTATGGTCACCATCACCTACGTCCTCTCGTATGGCATTTGAAATGATGCCTTTAATCTCTTTATTGAACTGTTCTTCTGAAATCATAAAACCGTATTATCACCTGCTAAAATACGAATCCATTTTGGGAAATTGATTTACTTTTGGTGTATGACTATAAAACTATTGGTTATTGGCAAAACAGATAGTACCCAACTGGAACAACTTATTGCCGTGTACCAAAAACGCTTGGGATATTATATCAATTTTAAGATGGAAGTAATTCCCGATTTGAAAAAAACCAAAAACCTTTCCCAAGAACAACAAAAAGAAAAGGAAGGAGCGTTAATTCTCAAACAGCTGGTTAGCACGGATACTCTTATTCTTTTGGACGAAGGCGGTAAACAATTTTCTTCTATCGATTTTTCCGGGTATCTACAAAAAAAGATGAATTCTGGCCTCAAACAATTGGTATTCGTAATCGGGGGACCCTATGGTTTTAGTGATTCGGTTTATAAGGCTGCTTCAGGGAAAATAAGTTTGTCTAAAATGACTTTCTCCCATCAAATGGTGCGGTTGTTCATGGTTGAACAGTTGTACCGAGCCTTTACCATTTTAAAGAATGAACCCTATCACCATCAATAGAAAAAAGGGATTCAACTAAAAAATTCGAACTCAATTTAGAGGCCGCCTCTGGTCAATACATGCTATACCCTTTTAAAGTATTGCGTTAATTCAACTGGCGAAAAACCCAGTTGTTAATTATTCTCTATTTGATAACTATTGCATTGTGGTATTCTAATAAAGCACTCTAAACTTAATGGTATTCTCTACCTTTTTCAAGGCTTTAATAACGTCTTTGTTGTATTCCTTATCCAAATCTGTAATCACGTAACCAACTTCGTTATCGGTAGACAGGTATTGACTGGAAATATTAAGCTCAAACTTAGCCAGTACTTCGTTGATTTTTGCCATAATACCGGGTACGTTCTTATGAATATGCAAGAAACGGTGTGCTTTATTCTGTTTCGGAAGTCTGATATTAGGGAAGTTAACGGCGTCTACCGTATTCCCAGAATTGATATAGTCCATGATTTTATTCGGAACAAAATCGGCTATATCTCTTTGTGCTTCCTCTGTACTACCACCTACGTGAGGAGTTAATATCACATTTGAAAAACCTTGGAGTTTTGTCTTAAAATCTCCATTACTTCTGGGTTCTTCAGGATATACATCTACCGCGGCTCCACCGATTTGACCGCTTTCCAGTGCCGCTACCAAAGCATCGATATCCACTACAAAACCTCTGGACAAATTAACTAACATGGCACCTTTCTTCATTTGATTCAATTCTCGTTCCCCAATAAAATTCTTATTGGCGGGATTGTCATCAATATGAAGCGTTACCACGTCCGATATATTCAGTAAATCCTCTAGGGTGTTGCATTTTTTGGCATTACCAAGTGCAAGGCTATCCTCAACATCATAATAATACACCCGCATGCCTATGGCCTCCGCTAGAACGGACAATTGCTTGCCTATGTTACCGTAACCTACAATACCAAGGTTCTTACCACGGACTTCCCTTGATCCAGCGGCTGTTTTTTGCCATTGTCCGTTATGGATTTCAGAACTTCTGGCGAATACACTACGCATTAACATGATGATTTCACCTATGGCGAGTTCTACTACGGAACGTGTATTACTATATGGCGCATTAAAGACTACCACACCCTTCTTTTTGGCATACTCTAAATTTATTTGAGTAGTACCTATACAAAAAGCACCTACGACCAATAATTTATCCGCGGCATCCAAAACCTTTTGGGTTACCTGTGTTTTTGAACGGATACCTAAAACATGGACGCCCTTAATCTTTTCTATGAGCTCCTCTTCTGGCAAACTATGTTTTACCAATTCTACCGAAAAACCTTCGTCCGATAGATTTTCAAAAGCAGCGGTATGCACATTCTCTAACAAAAGAATTTTAATCCTATTCTTAGGATAAGATATATTCCTAGGTAAATCGTTCACAAATAAAAATTCATCCAGACTCGGTGTTACATGGTCGGCATTGTCCGCAGCTTTATCCCTATGAACGTTTTCCGTGTAGGCGAAGAATTTATCTGCTATTCCGGCTTCCCGCATCACATAATCACTATAACCATCACCTATAACCTGTACTTCCCCTTCTAGGTTCATTTGTTTAAGACACTCGATTTTACCATTGTGCTGAGACAGTACATTGTCTTCGTCGAACCCAACAATATTTCCGTCCTCATCAAATGTAAAGGTATTGGCGTATACCCTTTCCGAAGGAATATTATACTCCTTTACGATAGGGTCAATAAATTCCTTGAACCCGCAGGAGATTACATAAATATCATCCGCATATTTTTCAAAAAACTCTTTGTTGGAAGCTATGGATTTTGATATTTTTTGACGCAATTCCTCAACGAGGCCTTCGAGATCAGATTTATTGGCATTTAATAGTTTGATGCGCTTTTCAAGAGATTCCGTAAAGGAAATATCACCATCGATACCCAAGTTGGTAATTTTCTGTATTTCGTTGATGATTTCTTCTTTATTGGATTTTCCCTGTAGGGTCATTTCCGCAAGTACATCCAAAGCTTCTACCCTTGTTAACGTACTATCGAAATCAAAAACATATTTTCTTCCTGCTTCTACCATTTTTAATGACTTTCTTATTCCTTGAATTCAAATAAAAACAAGCGGTAAAAATAAAAATTTATTCGACCCGAAGTACAGTAATGTTATCAAAAGTTATCCCTATAACCAAAACCTATGATTTTGATAGGAATTTCGTCACAGCTTAGTGTTTTTGAGGTGTTATGGAAATAACGCCCACCTATTTTAGAGCCGTACTACAGAAAGTTTAGAATTGCCTTTGAAAATGCCTCCGTTTTATAGGTTTGGTTATGGTCGCAAGGTACAATGACCAATTTACTCTTGCCAAAAGCTTTATGAAGTAATTCTGGATTACCGTTCTCCAAATCCTCATCTCCCGCGATAACCAAAATTTTAGCCTTTATAGCCCCCAGCTCTTCAATGGAAGTGACAGGTTGGTACTTTTGTTGCAAATGCAAGGAGCGCAAATCTGCCCCTATTGATTTGGCATAGGCAACAGCTCCTTTAGTTTCTTCTGTGACTTCTCCGTCAAAAGCTTTCATAAACATAATTCTCCTATCCCAGTCCGGGTCTGTAAAATCAATACCCATACCCCCTAAAACAGCTTTCTTAATGCGGGGCTCTTTGGTCATTAATTTTGCCAGTACAATACTTCCTCTAGAATAGCCAATGGCATAAAATTCTTTTGAATTAAGGTGGCTCATCAGTAGTATTATATCATTTACTTCCGCATCATTAGCGTACGATTCTTCCGTTTGAGGTTTGCCGGAATTACCATTTCCCCTTAAATCCGGAACGATAACACGATAGCCTTTTTTTAGAAGCTCACTTTTTAATGGCGTTATATCCCAAGATGTTCTAGAATTAATAAATCCATGAAGAAGTAATACGGGCTTACCAAACCCTTCATCCGAATAGGTAATCTCTACGTCATCAAATGAAGTGAAATAATTGGTTTGTGCCCTAGCATTTGAGAACATCAGGAGAAAGATACAAATTGAGGAAAACGAATAGCTATGATACTTTTTCATACTGACATGGTATAAATTAAGCCGGTTACTATAGCTAAACCAAAACTTACTAAAGTACCGATCAGAATATACTCGGTAAGCTTTCTATTATTGGTCTCCTTTAAATCGTTAAACCGAAATACCGATTTGGCCGTAATCAGCAAACCTATGGCCTCCCACTTGCCTATAATTATGAAAACAAGCACAAATAGCCGCTCTATAATTCCTATATATTTTCCCGCGTTGGGTAATGACTTATGGTTCGTCTCTATTTGATTGGACATCCCCTCCAACAGTTGTCCCATGATAATCGCTGACGGGGAAGTAACGAATACTATGGCTACGAGCAATGGCCAGTCTAAAGTTTGAAATAGTGTTATGGCGTGTTCGGGCAATTCGCTATAGAAGCAACAGAGGTATAAAACCAAAATATGCAGTGCCTGATCCAAGAAAAAGGGAATGTTCTTATTCTTAAATAAAGGATTTATATAAAGTTTAAAAATATCTATGAGAAGATGACTACCTGCAATTATCAGGGCTATCCACCAAAGCAAAATGTCCCAGAGAACCAGCATATATAAAAACAAGTGGATGATTACATGAAAATATAAGTATTTAGAACCTGCTTTATTGGCTTCTTTATGAATTACCCATTTCAGGGGCTGCAGCATAAAGTCCCCAACCAGATGTGCTAAAAGCAACTTGGCGAATAAAATCATTATTGCGGTAATTTAAATAGATTTTCATAGTAGGCCAACAGCTCTAAGACCAGGTCTATGCGTGCTCTTTTGAGTCTTTGACTTACCGCAGATTGCTTAATTCCTAGTTTTAGGGCCAACTCCTTCTGAGATGCCTCTAAATTATCCAAGATCATAGTTACTATTTCCGCGGAAACCACGCTCCAATTGTCCATAAAATCCAAAGCAAGCTTTAGCATAAGGTTTATGGTCTTGTCATGGCTTTCGTCTCCCGTAGCTATACTTAGATTTACTTTGCTCTCTTTAAGGGAGTCAAATTTACGACCAGAACGCTGATATGCCGGTCCATTGGATTCACTAACACCTGAACCCGTAAACGTTTCTAGGCCTATTCCTATACCCATGCGGACATCTAGACCCTTTATGGATTTTAAAATCGCTTTGATTTGAATAGCCGAGAACAGAGCATTTTCTTGATTGACCTTTAGTTGAAATTCATCACCACGATAAATTTCCCAGACCATTGGACTGGTGCCAAAACGAGAAAAATATTCTTTTAAAATAGGAATCCATTCCGAAGAGGGATAATTCTCTGAATTGATAATATCACCTGTAATTATTGCAATCATAAGTATTAACTAAATGGCTAATATATAAATTAATAAGCTTTTTTGATAATATTTAGTAATATTACTTTTTTCAATAATTATCACCGCACTAAAACCACCTCCTGGTCTTTGTAACGTACCGCGCATATTCCTTTCCGAACTTATTCCCAAGAATTTTCTCTTCTGGAATGATTTGAAACCGATTCATGTAAAACACAAACCCGGAGGCCAACAGCACGTTAAAGGCATTACCCAGCTTTAAACCCCAAGCAAGAAGCATTAACAACATCCCCAAATACATAGGGTTTCTAGAGAACTTATAGAGGCCATTAGTAACCAATTGTGTCGTTTTTGACGGTTTGCCCGGGTCAACCGTAGTTTTTGTTCTAAAAAATTGAACAATGGATATCGTTAATATACCTACTGCCATTCCTGCCAATACTTTGACCAAGACCAGGCGTCCGAAGAAGTCAAAAAAGCCAAAAGGTAAAAACTTGTTCAACAAGAACATGAGCAGTCCAAAAACAAAAAACACGATAACAGGGGGTAGTTTTAACTCCATTTTATAAAATTAGTATTTTTGAATTTGTCAAAATCTTAAATCAAAGAATTAATTATTTTACATGCAACTTGTTTTTGCTACTCATAATGAAAACAAACTAAAGGAAATTCAATCCTTGGTTCCTAAACATATAGAAATACTTTCCTTAACGGACATTCATTGCCATGAGCCTATCCCTGAGACCAAGGACACTTTGGAAGGTAATGCAAAATTAAAAGCAGATTATGTTACTGAGAATTATGGTTTATCATGCTTTGCAGACGATACCGGCCTTCTGGTAACCAGCCTAAACGATGCTCCGGGCGTATTCTCTGCCCGGTATGCAGGGCCAGAAAATAATGCTCAGGCCAATATGGACAAGCTCCTTCATAATCTAAAGAACAAAGCTGACCGGTCCGCCATATTTAAAACGGTCATCGCATTGAACTTAAACGGTAAGACCTATTTTTTTGACGGAACCGTAGCCGGAGAAATCCTAACGCAAAAGAGAGGGCAAGATGGTTTTGGTTACGACCCTATATTTAAACCCGAAGGTTATGACAAGACCTTTGCGGAATTACCGTTGGAAATTAAGAACAAAATAGGTCACCGAGGAAAAGCTACCATAAAGCTCATTAACTATTTAAATACACATTATGCTACAATCTAAAAATAGTTTGGATACCGTTGAGGTTTCTGTAGCTTCAGAAAGAGCCGAAGCCGTTGGTGGGGTTCTTATTGCATTTTTTGCCGCGCTAATGGCAATTTCCCAGATGGTCAACGGAGAACTGGAGGAAGAAATGATGATAGCCCATAATAAGGTAGTCAATTATTCTAGCTAGTACCAATCCAAAAGCATTAAAGAAAGTCTTAAAGAAAGTGAACTAGATTATTTAAACGTACTGGTTACCAGCGGTATCATTCCTGAAGATAAGGTAGTCCCCGTAAATAGAAAAATAGAGGTTGTCAAAAATCAAATCACCAAATATGGTAACGAGAAGAAAGAAATTTTAATAGGCTCCTCTAACATTCCTAAAGAAGATTGGATTCATGACCTAGATGGTAAACTGGGTATTATAGTAGGGGTAAAGGAATGGGAACAACTGGCGGAGCAATATGACGAGGCTACTAAAAAATTTGACCTCGGCATGCTCTTCTTTCAAATCTGTATTGTTTTGGGCGCAGTTTGTATCATCATATATGATAATCCTAAACTTCAAAAAGGGTTTATTATCTTAATGGTGGTCTGTGGCATAATCGGAATAATCATGTCCGTCTATGGTTATAGTATCGCGCCTTAATTTTTGTATTACCATCAAATTATACCATCTCATTAATTAACAGTACCTTTGCCGCTTTATAAAACGCCGCTGGTATAGCACGTGTTGTTCGGAGTCAACAGGTTATGTTCGATAATCGCTCTATGCAACATTCATATTTGCGATTAAGAAACATAATAGTATGACAAATTTTGAAGCACTAGGACTGCAAAAGTCCTTAATTGATGCTGTCTCGGATTTGGGTTTTGAAAAACCTTCTGAAGTACAGGAAAAAGCAATCCCGATTTTATTGGAAAGTGAGACCGATTTGGTTGCGCTTGCACAAACAGGAACCGGTAAAACCGCTGCTTTTGGCTTTCCGCTCATCCAAAAGATAGACCGTGATAGTAGAACTACACAGGGTTTAATCCTCTCCCCTACCAGGGAATTGTGTTTGCAGATTACCAATGAGCTAAAATTATACTCCAAATACGAGAAAAATATAAATGTAGTCGCTATTTATGGCGGAGCCAGTATTACGGAACAAGCAAGACAGATTAAGAGAGGTGCCCAAATAGTGGTGGCCACTCCCGGACGTATGAAAGATATGATCAATCGTAAATTGGTCGATATTTCTAAAATTGACTACTGTATTTTGGACGAGGCGGATGAAATGCTCAACATGGGCTTTTTTGAAGATATCAAGGATATCCTTTCGAATACCCCGGATGAGAAGTCTACCTGGTTGTTTTCGGCTACAATGCCCAAGGAGGTTTCCATAATCGCCAAGAAGTTTATGCATTCCCCACAAGAAATTACCGTGGGTGCTAAAAACTCTGGGGCTTCAACCGTTCAGCATGAATATTATGTTGTTGGTGGTAGAGATAGATACCCGGCTTTAAAAAGATTGGCGGATACCAATCCCGATATTTTTTCGGTCGTTTTTTGCAGAACAAAAAGAGATACACAGAGGGTAGCGGAAAAACTTATTGAAGACGGTTATAATGCCGGGGCACTACATGGGGATTTGAGCCAAAACCAACGCGATTTGGTAATGAACTCGTTCCGTAAAAAACAAATACAAATGTTAGTCGCTACCGATGTAGCCGCGAGAGGTATAGATGTGGACGACATTACCCATGTTATCAATTACCAATTGCCAGATGAAATAGAAACCTACACACACCGTAGTGGTAGAACGGGAAGGGCCGGTAAATCCGGTATTTCCATGGTCATCGTTACGCGTAGCGAAATGCGTAAGATTAAGGCTATCGAGAATAAGATAAAGCAGAATTTCATCTCTAAAAAGATTCCAACGGGAATGGAGATTTGTGAGATTCAACTGTATCATCTGGCCAACAAAATAAAGGATACCGAAATCAACGAAGATGTTGAAAGCTATCTACCAGCGATTAACGATGTGTTAAAGGATGTAGATCGCGAAGAACTCATCAAAAAAATCGTGTCGGTCGAGTTTACACGTTTTTATAACTATTACAACAAATCAAAAGACCTGAATACTTCAGATTCTGGAGAAAGGGGTCGCGATAGAAACAATAGAGGTGACGCACCTACTTCTGGTTCGGTGCGTTATTTCATAAATGTGGGTGAAAAAGACGGATACGATTGGATGTCTCTCAAGGACTTCATCAAGGATACCGTAAATCTTGGAAGAGAAGACGTTTTTAAAGTCGATGTAAAAGACAGCTTTTCTTTCTTTAACACCGATGCAGAGGTCACTGATAGGATTTTATCCACCTTTACAGAATTTAAGGTCGATGGTAGATTTGTAAACGTAGAAGTTTCCAAAAATCCCGGAGGCGGTGGCGGAAGACGCAGAAGCGGAGGCGGCGGCTTCAGGGATAAAGGCAAAAGTAGAGGAAATCGTGACGGAAACAGAAGTGGCGATAGATCGCGAAGTAAAGGAAGGGAACGAAGAAATTCTTCTAGTCCCAACTCCGGTAAAAGAAGAAGCAACAAAAGAAAAGGTGATTTCTTTTAGTTAATTCTATATTAAAAAATACGCTTCGGCGTATTTTTTTGTTTTGTTTGTACCTTTAATTATCTCAGCATACGTTTATGGTAAAATATGTACTGGTTATCTTTTGTTTGTATGGTTTCTTGGGTTACGCTCAAGACGAGACCGAAAGCAGTATCATAAGCGCACTTGTCGTAAATGCACAGACAGACGAACCTATGGAAAGTGTCCATGTCGTCAACTTAAACCAAGTCTTAGGGACCATTACCAACGAAAAAGGTGAGTTTTCAATTACTGCGGCCGTAAATGACACCCTATATTTTTCTTTCTTGGGCTATAAATCCCAAAAAATTAGGATAACCAATGATATGTTCAAGTTCAAGGATACCAAGATTGCCCTAACAGAGCTCGCCTACGCCTTGGAAGAGGTCATTGTTCGCCCTTACCAGCTTACGGGATACTTAGAAATAGATGTAAAGAATTTACCCGTAAATAACGCCTATCAATATAGTATTTCTGGACTTTCCGTGGGATATGAAGGCGGAAATAAGAATCCTAGCGCGGTTACCAAAGTTTTAGGAGCAATTCTGAATCCTGCAGATCTATTACGGAACCTCTTCGGGAAAAAGCCTAACCAAATGCGTAAACTTCGTCAAATCAAAGAAGACGACAGAATTCGTGATTTGTTGGCATCTAAATTTGACCGGGAGACCTTAATGGAACTGCTGCAACTGGATAAAATGGACATCCAGGATATTTTGAACAACTGTAATTATTCCAATTCATTCATCACTACCGCCAACGACCTTCAGATTCTTGATGCTATTAGCAGCTGTTATGAAGAGTTCAAAGTGCTAAACCGAAAGAAATAAAATTTTTCTGTTCCGTCTGCATTTTATAGCTTTAAGCAAAATAGAATGCACATGAAATACCTACTTATCGTTGCGACGCTTCTCGCGATGCTTTCCTCATGCAAAACAGAGAACAAAGAAGTAGTCAATAAAACGTCTATCAAGACGGATACCGTGGCCATAACAGAACCAACGATTCCTTTTGTCTGGGACGGCGCTAATATTTACTTTCTTCTCACCGATAGGTTTTATAATGGAAACCCGGAAAACGACATCAATTTTGACAGAACCAATCCTAGCGGAAAACTACGCGGGTTTATGGGTGGCGATATTCAAGGAATCACGCAAAAACTAAATGAAGGCTATTTTACAAAGCTAGGCATCAACTCCATTTGGTTTACCCCGGTAATAGAACAAATTCACGGAGATACGGATGAAGGCACTGGTAATACCTATGGATACCACGGATACTGGGCAAAAGACTGGACAGCCTTGGACCCAAATTTTGGCACGAAAGAAGATTTGGGTATGCTTGTAAAAACCGCACACAAGAAAGGTATCCGTGTACTAATGGATGTGGTTCTTAACCATACCGGACCTGTTACCGATAAGGACCCCGTGTGGCCCGAAGAATGGGTTATTACGGATCCCACTTGTGAATTTACCACCTATGAGAACACTACCAATTGTACTCTGGTAGATAATCTACCGGATGTGAATACCTTATCGGATGAAGCCGTTGAACTTCCGGATGCGCTCTTAGCAAAATGGAAAAATGAAGGTCGGTTAAGTGCCGAGTTAGATGAGCTACAGTTATTTTTTGACCGTACGGGCTATCCGAGAGCGCCAAGGTTTTATATTATGAAATGGCTTACGGATTACGTACATGAATATGGTATAGACGGTTTTAGGGTAGATACGGTTAAACACGTCAACGAAAATGTATGGGGCGAACTTTATAAAGAAGCTTCCTATGCCTTTGATACGTGGAAACGAAAACATCCGAACGCTGTTTTGGACAATAATCCTTTCTACATGGTCGGTGAGGTATACAATTATGGAATATCCGGAGGAAGAGCCTTTGATTTTGGTGATAAAAAGGTAGATTTTTTCAGTAACGGATTCCATAGCCTCATTAACTTTGAGCTTAAATATGACGCTGCAAAAGACTATGAAACCATTTTCGCTAAATACAGCAAACTGTTGCATACTAAACTAAAAAACAAAAGTGTCGTCAATTACTTGGCATCACATGACGACGGACAACCTTTTGACCAAGAACGGAAAGAAGCCGTACGGGCAGCAAACGTTTTACTGTTAACACCAGGGGCATCACAAGTGTATTATGGTGACGAGACGGCTAGAAATTTAGTCATTGATAGTACCCAAGGAGATGCCACATTACGTTCTTTTATGAATTGGGACGAACTGGATAGCATTCCAAAAATACAGCGCACCCTTGCGCATTGGAGAAAATTAGGACAGTTTAGAAATGCACATCCGTCGGTAGGCGCAGGAAAACATAAAAGATTAGGTAAAAAACCCTATGTCTTTAGTAGAACGTATACCAACGGAGATTTTAAGGATAAGGTAGTTATAGGTCTGGACTTGCCTAAAGGGAAAAAATCACTTTGGGTTAAAGGATTTTTTGGGGATGGTACTAAACTTTACGATACCTATTCCGAAACGGAGGTTATGGTCAAAAATGGCAAGGTATTGTTGGAAAACGATAACGATATTGCTCTTCTGGAACTGTTACAACCCTGAAACACCAAGAAACCAATAATTAGCCTAATAAACGACCTCTGAACGAAACCACCAGGGTTTGGAAGAAAAGCCAACAGATATTTCAACCTAAGTGTCGGAGCATTTTTAATCTCGATCATCGCTTAAAGATGAAGAATGACTTTCAGTAGAACTATACCAAAGTACCGCTTACTTAAGTGCCCTATTTGTTAGAATGTAATGCAATCCTATTCCCTTCAGAATCTTTAAATAAGCCCATAAAACCATGTCCGTCTCCGATTTCCGTTTTTTGCTTTAAGACGGTACCACCAGCTTCGACCACCCTACCAAGTTCTTGAGACACATCTAAACAGGTAAAATAAATCAATGGACCATGAGTTTCACTGGGAGAATACATGTCGTGCTGCACCAACGAACCAGAAGCACCCGTTTTTTCTGGAGACATAGGAAACCAACCCATGATAAAGTCGCCCAGCTCATGAACGGCAATAGCAACATCGAATACCGTCTCGTAAAATTTCTTTGCACGGTCCATATCTCTCACCGGAATTTCAAACCATCCTACCATATTTGTTTGCATAGGCTAATTTTCCAGTTGGGTTTTTAGGCTCTCTAGGCCTTCTTCAAAATCTTTACCTACCATTTTATCCATGCTCATGAAAAGCATCATAATACTAAACGGAAATTTATTCTTCCCCGAAAAACCCCAAGTTACCTTGCTCTTTCCTGAAGCAGTTTCCTCTAAATCCATGTAACAATTAGATTCTGACTTCCATGGTTTAAAAAAACGTAGTCTACCTTCAACGCGTTCGCCGTCCACAATCTTGGTAATCTCTTGTTCGCCCTCACCTACATCTTTATTTCCGTTCCAACAACTTATTGCACCTACTTCACCATCTGTTCCAGTTAATTTTCGTTCCATATCCGGGTCTTTTTTGGCCCATGGAGACCATTCGCTTTGTTTATTAAGAAACTTCAAATACGGAAAGACATTAGCTTTAGGGCTATCTATTTCAATTGTTCTAGAAACATTGTAGGTCTTTGGGGCTATCAGCGCTAAAAAAACAACAAGCACAACGATGCCCAATAAAATATAAATTACTGTAGTCATTTGTTTATCAATTAGTTAGTTGTTAGGGTAAGATAGTGAATTTTTTATTTCATTGCGTAATACCTTATAAGAATTTCCGAAATACTCTTAATGGATTTCTTGGTCCAATCTAATCGTTTTTCGTTTTTTTCATCATTCGTAAGAGCCCACGGTAGATTCGTTTTTCTAAGTTTATCTCCTAAATTTTGAAGTATGATGGCAGCGGCAACAGAAATATTAAGACTTTCCGTAAATCCCAACATCGGTATTTTTAAAAATTCATCGGCGCTTTCCATAACCTCTTCGCTAAGGCCATCTCTTTCGGTACCAAAAAAAAGGGCTACTTTGCCATCCATCTTAAAATCATCCAAAAGAACAGCATCATGATGTGGTGTCGTGGCAACAATTTTATATCCGTTAGATTTTAACTTCCCAATACAGTCTGCCGTATTCGCATAGCGATACACATCTACCCATTGTTGGGCTCCCATAGCTATATTTTTATCCAGCCGTTTTCCGAACTTATGCTCTATCACATGGGCATCTTGTATTCCAAAAACCTCACAACTTCTGATAACGGCACTGGTATTATGAAGTTGAAATACATCTTCGATTGCCACAGTGATGTGCTTGGTGCGCTGTTCGAGTACAGAAATAAAACGCTCTAGTCTTTCTTCTGAAATAAAATTTTCTAAATACGACAAAAGATTTTCATCTATCATAAAACCAAGATAATAAAAAGTATATTTTTAACATAAAATAGAAATGTGAAGCAAATTGTAGTTCTAACAGGAGCAGGAATCAGCGCCGAAAGCGGATTAAAAACCTTTAGGGATGCCGATGGACTTTGGGAAGGACATGATGTCATGGAAGTTGCCTCACTACAAGGATTTGACAGAAATCCTGAACTGGTATTAGAATTCTACAATCAACGCCGAAGGCAATTGTTGAAGGTTACTCCCAATGCAGGACACAAGGCTTTGGTACAGCTTGAAGAAAAATTTAAAGTAGACATCATTACCCAAAACGTAGATAACCTTCATGAAAAGGCGGGCAGCAGTAACGTTCTGCACCTACACGGCGAGCTTTTTAAAGTTCGCAGCACGGCGGATGAAAATCATGTACTTGACTGGAAAAAAGACCTTGTACTTGGTGATTTTGACGAAAACGGCCATCAATTACGCCCTCATATTGTTTGGTTCGGTGAAATGGTGCCTATGCTGGAACCTGCCATAGAAATTGTAGCACAAGCGGACATTGTTATTATTATCGGCACTTCTATGCAGGTGTATCCCGCAGCAAGTTTAGTGAACTATACAAAATTAGGAACGCCTGTTTATCTTATAGATCCCAAACCCAATGTAAACGAAACTGATTTTGAAAATTTGACCATCATAGCCAAAACTGCTACCATTGGTGTGCCTGGATTGGTGGTGCAATTAATAGACCATCAATGACGGCCGATACACTTACTGAAAAATTGAATGGTTCTAGATTGAACAAGAATCAAATAATGCAATTGGTCGATGACTTAAGAGCGAGACCAGAACTTACAGCGGTTGTGTTAAAGGTCATTTATGAACAGGATAAACTCAGAAAAAACTTCAACGCGTGCTGGGTCTTTGACCATTTAATGCGCAAAAAACTAGATTACATATTGCCCAATATAAATATATTCATTGAAGGTTTAACCGTTATTAATTGGGAATCGACCCTTCGTCCTATGAGCCATGTTCTAGAAATGGTCAATGAACGATACTTTGTAAAAAAAGATGCTGCCTACATAAAAGCCATTACTTTTAAACAACAAGAAATTATGGCCGAAGTCTGTTTTGATTGGCTTATTGGCCAACATAAAGTAGCTGCTAAGGTTTTTGCCATGACCAATCTATTTTATTTAGGTGAACGATTTGACTGGATACGACCTGAACTAAAAAAGGTTTTAGAACAAAGTTATGCCTCAGGTAGCGCTGGCTACAGGGCACGGGCAAGGATGATTCTCAACAGAATAAAGTAATTAAATGTGCTGAAGTATAGCTGAAGTCCATTTTTAAACTCTAGCAGTTATAGGTATCTTTGGCCTTTTTAATACAAACAAGCCATTTACATGACAGCTCTCGATGAATTAAATGCCATTTCTCCAATAGATGGTCGTTATAGAAATAAAACGGTGAGTCTAGCGCCCTACTTCTCTGAAGCAGCCCTTATTAAATATAGGGTACGGGTTGAAATCGAATATTTTATAGCGCTTTGTGAGATTCCGTTGCCACAACTTGCCCATTTTGATAATTCCAAATTTAGTGTTCTCCGTGAAATCTATAGCAACTTTGACACCAAGGATGCCGAGGATATCAAAGAGATTGAAAAGACCACGAATCACGATGTAAAAGCCGTTGAGTATTTCATAAAAAAGGCGTTCGACAAACTTGGGCTTTCCGCCTTTAAGGAATTTATTCATTTTGGTCTAACCTCTCAAGACATAAATAATACGGCTATTCCGCTCTCCATAAAAGAAGCCATGAACGAGGTTTACGTTCCTCAATATTTTCAACTACTCGAGAAGTTAGAGGAATTAACCGCAGAATGGGCCGCTATTCCCATGCTGGCACGAACACATGGGCAACCAGCTTCTCCCACACGTTTAGGAAAAGAAATATCGGTTTACGTAAAACGCCTAAAAGAACAGTTCAACCTCTTGAACGATATTCCCAGTGCGGCTAAATTCGGTGGTGCCACAGGAAATTTTAATGCCCATAAAGTAGCCTACCCAACTATTGATTGGAAAAATTTTGGTAGCACTTTTGTTCAGGAAAAACTAGGGCTTCACCACTCCTTCCCTACCACCCAAATAGAGCATTATGACCACGTGGCGGCACTATTTGATACGATGAAAAGAATTAATACGATTGTATTAGACCTAGATCGTGACTTTTGGACCTACGTGTCCATGGATTATTTTAAACAGAAAATAAAAGCCGGTGAAGTTGGTTCTTCTGCAATGCCGCATAAAGTAAATCCGATAGACTTTGAAAATTCTGAAGGAAACTTGGGTCTGGCCAATGCCATTTTTGAACATTTATCAATCAAATTACCCGTATCTAGATTACAGCGCGATCTTACGGATAGTACCGTTTTAAGAAATGTGGGCGTGCCATTTGCACATACTATAATCGCTTTTCAAGCTACTTTAAAGGGATTGAATAAATTACTGTTGAACAAAGATAAGTTTGAGCAGGATCTTGAAAATAATTGGGCTGTAGTTGCCGAGGCGATTCAGACTATTCTTCGACGTGAAGGATATCCTAATCCATATGAAGCGTTAAAAGGTCTTACCCGAACGAACGAGAAAATCAACCAAGAATCGATAGGGAACTTTATAGATACGCTCAAAGTTTCTGAAACCATTAAAAAAGAACTGAAACAGATTACGCCAAGTAACTATACAGGTATATAGTCCCTATATGTACTAGAAACAAAAAAAGACCGCTAATTAGCGGTCTTTTTAGTTGCAAAAACTTTTCTTATTTGTTGATTTGAACCTCGTGTGGATAAGGAATTTCTATTCCCGCTTTATCCAAGGCTTCTTTCGTACCCTCGATTGTTCCAAAATAAACGTCCCAGTAATCTTCTGGCTTACAGAAAGGTCTTACGGCAAGATTTACCGAACTATCCGCTAGCTCCTCTACGTTCACACTTGGTGCTGGATCCTTAAGTACTAAAGGATTTGCCTCTAACATTGCTAAAAGTACCTCTTTTGTTTTTTTGATATCGGAACCGTAATCCACGCCGACAGTCGTATCTACACGCATTTTACCTTCTGCGGTATAGTTAATTATATTTCCGTTGGCCATGGCACCATTTGGAACAATGGCAAGTTTGTTTTGTGGCGTTATCAATTTTGTAGTGAAAATCTCGATTTCCTTAACGCTACCCAATACACCTTGAGCTTCTACCAAATCACCAATTTTGTATGGTTTAAAAATGATGATTAAAACGCCACCCGCAAAATTCGAGAGCGAACCTTGAAGCGCTAGACCAATGGCTAAACCTGCGGCCGCTATTACAGCTGCTAAACTTGTTGTCTCAACGCCTAACGTAGAGATAACGGTAATGATCAAGAATATCGTCAGTGCCCATTTGGCAAGACTCAAAAGAAATTTCTGAAGGGATTTATCGTAGTCAGCTTTGGACATCGTGCCCCGCAGCAGCTTCATTATCTTTTTAATTATCCACGAGCCGATAATGTAAATTACTACAGCTCCAATTAGCTTTGGGCCGAATTCGGTGATAAATTCAATTCCTTTATCAATCCATACTTTTGCGTCTTCCATGATAGTTTTCTGTTGTTTTAGTGTTCATATGATTTTTATAATTAGTAAGAAACAAAAATATCTAGAAGGTCACAAAATTAATGTGTCAATTACCGTACAAATTAAAAAATCCCGCTCCGTTTAGAACGAAGCAGGATTCTTTAAAAACCTGTAGCACTATTTACCATCGAAAAAATTACCTAAATCTCCAAGACCCTCGCCATTGAAATCAGATTTCTGTAAAGCTTGTAATAATTGAACAAAATGTGCTGGATTCATTTCTTTTCCCAATACACGTACAAGAGCAAAACCTTTTTCCTTGTTATCACCAAATATAATAACCTCGTCTATGGCATCCTCTTCTCCTTTATAACGAATAGCGGCCTTACCGAACTCCGTGTTCATTTTCATTAATTCGGTATAATCGTCATTTGCCAAGATGGCCTTTACATTAGCTTTCTCCGTTTTGTAAGCAGCAACATTGTCCAAGGTTTTTTTAAAGGCTAGAATATTAAGTTTTTTCAAGGACTCAAAAGCATTTTTCTGTTCTGAGGTTAGTTCCGCTTCTTCTAAATTCAAAAGACTGGTAGGAATATCAAAAGACAAAAAATTTGGATTTTCGGAGTTGTCAACATAGTATTCCTGTAAGCTCTGTGTTGAAGAACAAGATGATACGATGACCAGTATTAACAAAAGACAGATTCTAATTATTTTTTTCATATCCATTAGCTTTACAATTCATTAAACCGTCCCGTTTAAGTAAGTTTTCTTAAACGGGACGGTCAATTTTTATTTATTTTCTGCCTGCCTTGTTCAAATCTTTGGGCAAATCCATTTTGTTGGTGATGGTGCCAATTTTATTCAAATCAATATCGCCGGTTAAACTTACTAAGACAGTTTCTAATTTTCTACCATTATGTCCCATCTCAACATTATCCAATCCTGAAACGAACATTAATAGTTCTGACACGTAATCCTTCTTCTTTCCTTCCTTTATGTAAAACTTCACGTTCACATCCTTGTCCTTAACGCGCATTAACTCTTCTAGCTTAGAAGATTTTAAATACTTATTCACGGTTTTGGACATATCCGCAGATACCGCTGCATCTTCTGTCATAAAGACCTTGACCCGATTTAAACCGCTTGCCGCTTCCATAAATTCCTTAGCTTCAGCATCGTCACTCATCGCTCCTAACTTGGAGACTAGATCTATCATCCCTTTATTTACGATTACCGAACCCACTTGATCCATATCTTCATATTTATCAAAGATGGATTGAGAAAAACCAAATGTTGGCAAAAGGGCTATTAAAAATACTACTACTACTTTTTTCATGATGTTGTTTTTTGATTTGTTATTGATGAATTATTAATAAAAAAGAGTCCTGCCAATACTGTTGTTTTACGATCAGCAAGACCCATACGTTCTGCTTGTTATTGCTTTTTACCCGCTTTATTCAATTCTTCGGGTAAGTTCATTTTCCTTGTTAGGGAGCCTATTTTATTTAAGTCGATATCTCCTGTAAGGGAAAGTAATACGGTTTCAAACTTTCTTCCGTTAACGTCCATATCCACGTTTTTCATTCCGGTTACGAACATTAAAAGTTCGCTAACGTGATCTTCGTCCTTACCTTGTTTAATGTAGAACTTTACATTGGCTTCTTTATCCTTCACTCGCATTAGCTCTTCAAGCGAATTGGATTTTAAGTACTTGTTCATTGTACTCATCATATCTGCAGAGATACTTTTGTCCTCGGTAATAAAAACCTTTAAGTTCTTCAAACTTTTGGCGATATCCATAAAGTCTTGTGCTTCCGGATCATCTACCTCTACATCGATATTGGATAATAACCTGAACATACTAGAGTTTACCACTACCGCACTTACATTATCCAAATCTTCGTATTTATCGAACATGGATTGTGAGAATCCGGTATAGCACGCCATTGCCATTACTATTGTAACTATTATTTTCTTCATTATATTTACTATTAATTGTTGTTATAAATTTTTTGTTTTGTTTCTTCGAATTCATTTAAATAAGCTACTTTTTCAGTGCCCTTATTAAAATTAACGGCCAAGAGTGCAAAGGCTTTTTTTGTTTGATTGTAAGCCAACAAAGCTTTTTCTTGATCCGCAATTTGTTGTTCTCGGTAGTCATTACCAAAATAAAGTCCAAATGCAAGAACTACTGCCGCAGCAACGGATGCCCACTTATATATATTATTTTTAGCTTTTAATGGGACTTGCCTTGTAAATCGTTCTTCTTTGGCTCTTGAAAAGTATTGAAACATGGGAGCATACTGCTCTAGATGCGTTGCTACACTTTCTTTAGAAAAATAGTCCCTAAGAGTTTCTTCTTCTGCAACTGTGGTAGTTGCTTCAAAATACTTTTCCAATAATTTCTCTATGTTATCCAATTCCATAACTATGTTTTTGAATTAGTTTTTCTCTTACTGTTTTTCTTGCTCTTGACAAGGCCACTCGTATTGCCGTTGGTTTCATGTCTAAAAGCGCTTCTATTTCGTCATAATCGTATTGCTCAACATCCCTTAACTGCAATACCATCTTCTGTTGTTCGGGTAATTCTTCCATTATCCGCTCTACCCAGCTGATACTATCCCTGGCCTCTACCTGTTTTTGTAAAGAGGAATTATCATCACTATAATTGCTGTGTACCAATTTAAGGTTCCCTGCTTGCTTAGATTTTAATCGATCTAAACAAAAGTTCTTTGTCATTGTCATCGCAAAGGCTTCTACATTCTTATAGCTACCCATTGCTTTTTTCTTGGACCATAACTTTAAAAGAATTTCTTGCGTAGCATCCTCTGCCTCTTCGCTGGACACTAATAAGCGTTTTGCCATTCTGTACAGCTTATCCTTAAAAGGCATTACCACATTTAAAAACTCCGTTTGTTTCATTTGTTGGTTCAGTTGCTCGCAAACCCATTCATTGGTCTACAAAAGGAAGACGACATTCAACGAATTTTGTTACAATAAATTTTTTTTAATACCACATGTAAGTAAATTTAACATCCTTACACTAAAGAATTACGTATCTATCGTAAGATTGTGACGGAGCAATGAATTTTACCATTTCTGTATTCTGGAATAATTGTTGCTTAAAATATTTATATTGCTTAAAAAAGAGATTTATGAAAAAGTACTTTTTATCACTCCTTGTACTCGGAGTTTGTTTCACTGCCTGTAATAAAAATGATGATGCTCCATTAGTGGAAGAAGTCATTGAGGAGGAGGAAGTTGTTGAAGAAAATCCCCAGGTGGTCAATATTGAGGCCCAAAACTTTATGTGGCAGGCCATGAATGCATTTTATTTCTGGCAAGAAGACGTTCCTGATCTGGCAGATGATCGCTTTGCGACACAAGTGGCCTACGAAGATTTCTTAGAGGATGAGCCTAATCCAGAAGATTTTTTCTATCAAATATGTTATAATCATGAACGCGTGGTCGGTGAAGCTGCTGCCATAGACCGTTTCTCCTTTGCGGCGGAAGATTATAAGGATTTGGTGAGTAGACTTCAGGGAGTATCTAGAAGCAATGGTTTGGAATTTCAACTCTATCTATTTCAAGGTAGTGATGATGTATATGGCGTAGTTACCTATATCGCTAGAGATTCAGATGCCTCAACGAAAGACATCAAAAGAGGTGATATTTTTATCGGGGTTGATGGTCAAAGACTCAATAGAACTAATTTTAGAGATTTGTTGTTCGGTGAGAATACCACTTATACTTTGGATATGGCTGAAATCGTAGACAACAGTATTACCGAGAACAACAAAGAAGTTACTCTAACTAAAGTGGACAATTTTTCAGAAAATCCTATTCTTGTATCCAACGTATTGGAACAAAGCGGAATTAAGATCGGTTACCTTATGTACAATGGTTTCTTAGCCGCTTTTGACGAAGAACTGAACAATGTCTTTGGGAACTTTAAGTCAGAAGGTGTTCAGGAACTCGTGTTAGACTTTAGATACAATGGTGGCGGTAGGGTCAGTACGGCAGTACAAATCGCAAGTTCTGTTTATGGCACAAACACGAATGACCTTTTCTTAAAGGCGAGGTATAATAATAAGATTCAATCCACTTTTGACCCAGGAGACGGAGAAACAAACTTTTCCAGCACTACCATAGATGGTTCCCCTATAAATGCATTAAATCTGCAACGGGTATACGTGATAACAACGGACCGCACGGCCTCTGCAAGCGAGCTCGTAATCAACGGTCTTGCACCGTACGTGGATGTCGTTCAAATAGGAACAACGACTACAGGTAAGAACGAATTCTCGATAACCTTTGTAGATGATTTAGAAAATAGTTATTTCTACGATCCTGATAGAGAAGCTAACATAAACCCTAATAACCAATGGGGAATACAACCCCTTTTGGGAAGAAACGAGAATGCTGATGGTTTTTCCGATTATACCTCTGGCCTAGTACCCAATTTTGAATTAGAAGAAGATATTTCTAATCTTGGTGTTTTAGGAGACCCTTCAGAACCCTTACTTGCTTTGACCATAAGTCAAATAACTGGAGAAAGCGGTAAAATTGATTTGACACCTGCCATGACCGCGAATACCTTATTTGGGTCCTATGACCTTAAAGAAAATACCAATGTTTCACTTATGGACGGTCTCATGCACTTAGATATGCCCAATAGAAAATAATAATCTGTTCTAGACGTTACTTTTGTACAGGATAATTTAGGTGGGATTTTTCATGAAAAAATATTATTTCGTTTTACTGGTATTCGTTGCACTATCTTGTTCCAAGACCGATGAATTTGAAATACCGAATACTGTAGACCCAATTTCAGAGGAAGTGGCCGTCCAGGATTTTATGTGGAAAGCCATGAACTTTTGGTATTTCTGGCAAGATGAAGTTCCTGATTTGGCAGATGATAGATTCGAGAATACCAATGAGGGCCGGGAAGCATACACTTCTTTTTTAGCCTCCGAGGAAAATCCAGCAGATTTCTTCGATAGGAAATTAAAATTTATAGAGGATCGATTTAGCTTCTACAATTCGGATTATCGTGAGCTTACAAACTCCCTGGCCGGTATCTCCAGAAGTAACGGAGTGCAGTTTGGCCTGGTACGGTTTGCGGACCGTCAGAACCTTTTTGGGTATGTACGCTATATTCTCCCAAACTCGGACGGTGCTACCAAAGACATTCAACGAGGGGACTTATTTATCGGAGTAGACGGCCAGCCTTTGACAGAAGACAACTATATTAATCTTTTGTTCGGTGATAACAGCACCTACACTCTAAATATGGCAACATTTGTTAATGGCGAGGTTACGCCCAACGATGAAGAGGTTACGCTTACAAAACAAGAGGCATTCGCAGAAAACCCTGTTTTCATTGCCAAAACTTTCGAGATCGGCAATGAGAAAATAGGCTATTTAATGTACAACAAGTTCACCAACGAATATGATGATAATCTGTATGATGCTTTTGTTGCCTTTGAATCCTCCGGAGTCAATAATCTTATTGTAGATCTACGATATAATCCCGGTGGTTCGGTGAATACAACACGTTTACTAGCGAGTATGATTTATGGGACGAATACCTCAGATTTGTTCCTTAGAAAACGCTATAACGATAAGATTCAAGCACAGCGTTCAACAAGTCAGCTAGAGGTTTATTTCGCAGACCGCGTCGGCAGCAGAACCATCAATTCCTTAGAATTGCCTAAAGTGTATGTTCTGACTACAAGAAGTTCCGCATCTGCAAGTGAGCTGCTTATAAATAGTTTGGAACCCTATACGGATGTTGTTCAAATTGGCGATGTTACCAGAGGAAAAAATGAATTTTCGACAACCTTGGTAGACGACCGCGAAAACTCTTATTTGTATAATCCGTCCAGAGTAAATAAAATAAACCCTAATAATCAGTGGGCCATTCAACCCTTACTGGGCAGAAATGAGAATGCAGAAGGGTTCTCTGATTTTACAAGTGGTTTGGTTCCGGATATTGAGCAAAAAGAGGATTTAAGTAATCTTGGTGCACTTGGTGACCAGAACGAACCTTTATTGGCCAGAGCCATTCAAGAAATAACAGGATTATCAGGTAAGCGCAGCTTTACGGTAAAGACACCGATAGATATAATGGGTAGTTCACAAATGACGGAGCCGCTTCACAATAAAATGATAGACGATACCCACTATAACTTAAATTAGTCGGGACATCTACTAACGGATTCAAAATACAAAGAGAGCGGCCAAAGCCCGCTCTCTTTGTATTAAAAAAGTTTTGAAATTATAATCTTAAGCGCATTCCCAACCGCAGATTTCGTCCTTTGGTGGTAAAATCTATGACCTCAACATATTCTTCATTGAGAAGATTACTGATAGAGAAAAAGAAGCTTATCTTACTGTTCAAATCATGTTTCATATTGAAATCCAAAAGACCAAAAGATTCTAAATCCACCGTGGTAAAGGTGGCAAAATCGGTATCGGAACGCTCAGAAACATATTGGTACGCTAGTGAGAAGAAAGTACGCTCGCTGAAATCATATCCCACATTGGCGTTAATTTTGGTTTTAGGATTTCGCAAAGCTAAACCGTTATCGGCGTCCGTATAGGTGTAATTTGCGCTTATATTCAACTTCTCTAAAGGTTGCACCTGCAACTCCACTTCCAGACCATTAAAATTTGCAGTCTCCGCTGCATTCCTGTACTGACTTTCAAAAGTAGTTGGGTCAATGGTAACAAACTGAATTCTTCCGTCTTCTTGTCTATCAAAATAGAGCGCACTAATCCTAAAATTATCAGAAGGTCTATACTCTATACCACCTTCCAAAGTTATATTCTCCTCTGGCCCCAACTCAGGATTAGCCCCAAAAGGTCCGTACAATTGCGATAGGTTGGGTGCAATAAACGAGGTAGCATAGGAACCTAGGAATTTGATGTATCCATCTGTGGTTTTGATAGTATAGGACGGATTAAAATTATAAATAAAGTTACTCCCGTAATCGCTATGATTGTTTAAACGCGCTCCAACATTCAGGTTCAATCCAAAGTCACTGACAAAAACGGCATTGGCGTAAGGATCTGTGCTGGTGGTATTTTCTTCTTCTGTAAAGACCGTAGTATTTTCAATGATATTAAGGCCTACAATGGTATAAAATCTATCGCTAAAAGTATATTTATTGAATATATCCAGAACAAACGACTCTGAATCAAAAGCCGACGGAAAGCTGGACTTGAAACTCCTTGTTATCTGGTTAAAAGCACCATTTACTTGAATGCTTCCGTTGTTATATTTATACTTTGATGCAAGGCCAAAACGAGATTGCTCACTTCTAAAACTAAAATCCGCATCTTCTACAGGAAAACCATTATCAAAGTCTGAATTTAGTTTATTGTAAAAGGCCGATGCGGTGATATCGAATTTTTCCGAGAATTGATAGCCTACGAAAAAGTTACCGTCTATTCTAGAAAAATCATCGGGCTCCTCTCCTATGGCAGCGGAAAGTCCGTCCGTAAATTGATGCCCTCCAGACGCAAGGACAGATAGTTTATCATGCTTTGCCCTTAAGTTTACCGTATTCGAAAAATCAGAAATATTAGTATTCTGTTCGCTGGAAGATTGATTTGTACCAAAATTTGACAACACCTCTAGAGCGACACCCTCGTTCACTACTTTTTTAGTGGTAATGTTGATGACGGCGGTAGCGGCCGAGTTTCCGTATAAAGTACTGGCAGCTCCCTTTAATATTTCAATACGTTCTATTTGTGAAGGATTGAGCAATCGCAAGTCATACTCGCCATTTACATTAGATGGGTCAGAGACCTGGATACCGTCAATTACGACCAATACCTGTCTATTATTTCCTCCACGGGCAAAAACGGAGATATTTTGGCCTGCAAAGCTTCTACTACCGTTTACTTCAATACCACTTCTAGTGTTGATGATTTCTGCAAGGGTTCTACCCTGATTTCGTTCCAGTTCCTCGGCCGATATTCTTACGACGGTTTTACCGGAGTTCTCACGTTTTAATGCAAAACGGGAATCACTTACCACAACTTCATCCAACTCTTGAAGTTTCATGGAGTCTTGATGTTTCTCTTGTCTTTGTTCTTGTGAGAACATGCTAGCGCATAGCAAAGCCAGAGCGCCAAAGCCTAATAATCTTTTATTCATTTTTAATCTCTTGTTCGAGCGAATAGTATGTCTGTACCCATACGTAAACCTTTATCCCGAAAGTTTAACAATAGTTTTTCGCTGCCATCGGCAGACTTATTTCTGGCAGGTCTCCTGACTTGTCTAAAGTTATTTTGCCTTCCCACCTTTATCGGCAGTGGCTTTAGAAGTAAATAACTCCCTCTTTAAAGGAGGTGCCAAAACGGATTTGGCATATACTTACAGTTGCGGGAACAGCTCCGGAATTGCACCGGATTCCCTTTTAAGTCCATCATTAAAAAATAACGAACACCAAAATTCAGAGTGAAAGTAAACATTTTGTTTAATCTTTCTAAGCAACGATGAAATAATACTACTTTTGAAAAATCAATTAAAATTTATTCTTTGAAACAAAACCTATTTTTGCTCCTTCTTCTCTTACATTTTGGTTGTAAGGATGTTCAAAAGGGCCAATTCCCCACACAAACTACGGTAGAGGAAGTTTCCGTAACCCATGCTAACGGTTTTAACATTGAAAAATCAGGAGACCTAACACTCATTAAAATAACATCCCCGTGGCCAGATGCGGAATCGGTATTTACGTATGCGTTGATTCCAAAGGACAAATTGGCCGCAATGACCTTAAACAAAGAAGCCTACGACGCAATTGTTGCCGTTCCTATAGACAATATAGTTGTCACGTCCACTACGCATATACCCGCACTAGAGGCTTTGGGAGTATTGAATAAGTTATTAGGGTTTCCAGACACACAGTACATTTCCTCTGAGGAAGCTCGTAAACGAATTGATAATGGAGCTATTAAGGAATTAGGCAACAACGAATCCCTAAATACCGAAATGGTCATTGCCCTGAATCCGGAACTTGTTGTCGGTTTTGGAATAAATGCCCAGAACATGGCTTATGAAACAATTTCGCGTTCTAACATTCCAGTCGTTTACAACGGAGACTGGACAGAAAATACTCCCTTGGGCAAAGCGGAATGGATAAAGTTCTTTGCCCCTTTCTTTCAAAAAGAAAAAGAGGCAGAAGGTATTTTCAAAGAAATTGAGACAGCGTATTCGACAGCAAAACAAATAGCTAAAAAGGCTACCAGCGTGCCAACGGTGATGAGCGGAGCCATGTATAAAGACGTTTGGTACCTTCCTGGTGGCAATAGCTGGGCCGCACAGTTTATAAAAGATGCGAATGCCAACTATCTTTGGCAAGGAACACCTGAGACGGGCAGCCATTCCCTAAGTTGGGAAAGCGTACTCCAGCAAGCGGAGTTGGCCGATTTTTGGGTGGCACCTGCTCAATTTACAGCATATAAGGACATGAAGGATGCTAGCCTACACTACCCCCAGTTTAAACCTTTTAAAGAAAGACATATTTATACTTTTGCAAACACGCTTGGAGCAACCGGAGGTTTGCTGTATTATGAATTGGCTCCTCAAAGACCGGATTTGGTTCTAAAAGATTTGATACATATTTTTCATCCAGAATTGTTACCGGAACATCAACCCTTCTTTTTTAAACCGCTTGAATAATTGGAGTATCAAAGAACATATCGTTTTTCATTCCTCTTTTTAATCCTGTTATTAGGGCTTTGTTTTATACTAAATCTTAGCTTGGGCTCTGTTTCTATTTCTTTATCGGATACAGTAAATGCGATTTTTGGAGGGGAATTAGAGGACGCTTCCTCCGCATACATCATTTGGAATTATCGTATTCCCAAAGCCTGTACTGCCATTTTAGTTGGTGGGGGCTTGGCACTAAGCGGGCTTTTGATGCAAACACTTTTCAGAAATCCATTGGCCGGACCTTTTGTTCTAGGAATTAGTTCAGGAGCCAGTTTAGGGGCGGCCCTTCTCATTATGGGTGCCTCCTTTTTTTCCGGATTGGCGACACTTGGCCTTGCCAACGATGTTGCGTTGGCAATCGCCTCTAGTGTGGGTAGTTTCTTAGTGCTGTTGGCCGTGTTGGTCGTAGCCTTGAAAATAAAGGATACCATGGCATTACTCATTATCGGTCTTATGTTCGGAAGTATCACTGCGGCTATCGTGAGTGTACTTTCCTATTTTAGCAATGCGGAAAAATTACAACAGTTTATCTATTGGTCCTATGGTAGTGTCGGCAACCTGACCTGGTCGCAATTGGCGCTGTTGCTGGGCTTTGTTTGTTTGGGCGTACTGTTAAGTGTACTGTCTATTAAATCCTTAAACGGATATTTGCTGGGAGAGCATTATGCACAAAGTCTAGGTATTAACCTTAAAAAGTCACGTTATATCATCATCATCGCTACAGGATTGTTAGCAGGAAGTATAACGGCCTTTGCGGGTCCCATAGCCTTTATAGGTTTAGCTGTACCTCATTTAACACGACAAATTTTTGATACAACCGACCATAGAATATTGGTGCCCGCCGTGCTCGTTTATGGAGGAATCATTTTATTAATTTGTGATTTGGTTGCACAAATTCCCGGTTCGGTAAATGTACTACCTATAAACGCTATAACCAGTATCATCGGTGCGCCAGTGGTTATCTGGTTATTATTGCGTAGTCGAAAAATGGTATTTTAAATAGTTGTTAGTTGCTGAAAATATAATTCATTAAAACAAAAGTGAAACATAGCGCCTTAGATGTTAGCGATTTGTCCATTGGATATAAATCCATATCCATTTGCGATAATATTAACTTTCAACTTCAAAAAGGAGAGCTTACCGCAATCGTTGGGATTAACGGTATTGGTAAATCTACCTTGTTGCGGACCCTTGGCAATTTTCAACCTAAAATTTCAGGAAGCATCAAAATAAATAGCAAGGATTTAGAAGATTACGACCCGTTAACTTTGGCCTCTAAAATCAGTGTGGTCCTGACAGAACCGATTGCCTCAAAGAATCTTACGGTACAGGAAATCATAGCGTTAGGGAGACATCCCTATACCAATTGGCTGGGCAAGCTATCCTCCAACGATCTTCTGAAAATTACAGCGGCTATTGAGATGTTGGAGCTTACAAATTTGAAACACCAAAAGTGCCATGAGCTAAGCGATGGACAATTGCAACGCGTGCTCATTGCCAGAGCTTTTGCCCAAGATACGGATATGATACTGCTGGACGAGCCCACCTCCCATTTAGACTTGTACCACAAAGTTCAAATCTTGAAATTGTTACAATCCATTGCGCATCACACTCAAAAAACTATCCTGTTCACAAGCCATGAAATAGAAATGGCCATACAGCTCTGTGATAAAATGGTAATTCTGGATGGTGCTAAAAACCCTTTTGAACAACCTTGTACACTTATCAAAAACAAGGCTTTTGAGCGTCTTTTTCCTTCAGATACCGTAACTTTTGATTCCGCTATGGGAGCTTTTCGTATTCAGAAGTAACCTGTATCTTTACTACGGTTTTTAGAACACACCATGAACGAGACATTGCTTTATATACTAATTGCCCTTGTTTTCCTCGGAATAGGTTATTTTCTTGGAAATTACATCCAAAATTTAAAGACTAAATCTAGCCAGAGTGCCCTAGAGGAACGGGAGCAGCAAATGCATAATAATCTTACCGTCTTAGAGCAGCGTTTACGAGATACGGAAGAACATAAAATACATTTACAGAACGAGAAAGAACAGCTCGGCAATCAATTAGTGCGGTATCAGGCCGATATGGAAAACCTTCAGCTCAAGAACAGAGAGCAAAAAGAAGAGGTAGAAAAACTGCAGGAAAAGTTTACCAAGGAATTTGAGAATCTAGCCAATAAAATATTGGAAGAGAAAAGTTTAAAATTTACAGCGCGAAACGAAAAAAATATAAAAGACATCTTAACCCCTCTTAATGAGAAGATTCAACTCTTTGAAAAAAAGGTAGAGGAAAGTCAAAAAGAGAACATCAGCATTCACTCCGCGCTCAAAGAGCAACTCTTGAACCTTCAGACCCAAAACCTGAAAATTACCCAAGAGGCGGAAAACTTGACCAAAGCCCTCAAAGGCGATAGTAAAATGCAAGGAAATTGGGGCGAACTGGTGTTGGAACGGGTGTTAGAAAAATCCGGTTTGGAGAAAGACAGGGAATACACCGTGCAGCAAAGTTTTACCAGAGAAGACGGCTCCCGCGTACTTCCAGACGTTATCATTAACCTGCCAGATGGTAAGAAAATGATTGTGGATTCCAAGGTTTCCCTAACGGACTATGAGCGATACATTAATGCGGAGGACGATTTACAGGAGAAATATCTAAAAGACCACATCAATTCATTACGAAGACATGTGGACCAATTGTCCGCCAAAAAGTATGAGGATTTGTATGAAATGGAGAGTCCGGATTTTGTGTTAATGTTCGTTCCTATAGAGCCTGCATTCGCTATTGCGATTAACAATGATAATAGCCTGTATAACAAGGCTTTTGAACAAAACATTGTCATCGTTACTCCATCTACCCTACTCGCTACCTTGCGTACCATAGATAGCATGTGGAACAATGAAAAACAGCAACGTAACGCTATTGAAATTGCAAGACAGGCCGGAGCCCTCTATGATAAGTTTGAAGGCTTTGTAGGGGACCTAACCAAAGTTGGTAAAAAAATGGACGATGCCAAAGCGGAATATAAAGGTGCCATGAACAAACTGGTCGAAGGTCGTGGAAACATCGTTACGAGTATTGAAAAACTTAAAAAAATGGGCGCCAAGGCAAAAAAATCCATTCCAGACCCTATTTTGAAACGTGCCCAAGAAGATGATTTTGGGGAAGAAGAGCCGAAACTAAAATTATAATATGAAAAAAATACTATTCCTATTTATAGGCGGACTCTTTGTGCTGCTAGCCGCATACTACGCATTTATTTATTTTGTGCCCTATAGCGAAGGGGTACGTTCTGGAGAATTGATTAAAATAAGTCATAAAGGCGTTCTTGTTAAGACCTGGGAGGGAGAAATTAGTCAGGGTATCTCTGGAGCCCAGATTTTTGCGTTCTCCGTCTTGGATAAGGATAAAAAAGTTATTGAAAAGCTAAAGAAGTATCAAGGACAATACGTTAAAGTAAACTATACAGAACGCTTTGCTACTTTTATGTGGTTAGGAGATACCAAATATTTTATTACCGACGTGGTACCCGAAAATTCACCTCATTTTAATAACTAATGGAACAATTTAAAAGCGCAAAGGCATCTAGGGTTTCAATTACCGAATTAATGCTACCCTCCCATTCCAACTTTGGCGGGAAAGTACACGGCGGACATATTCTGAATCTTATGGACCAAATTGCCTTTGCCTGTGCCTCCAAGCATTCTAGGCGTTATTGCGTAACGGCTTCCGTAAATCGCGTAGATTTCCTTAACCCTATCGAAGTTGGAGAGCTGGTCACCCTCAGGGCATCTATTAATTATACCGGAAAGACCTCTATGGTCGTAGGTGTACGTGTAGAATCGGAAAACATTACTACGGGCAAAAAGAAACACTGCAATTCCTCTTACTTCACTATGGTAGCCAAAGATGAAGAAGGCAATAGTGTAGCCATTCCTGGACTATTGGTAACCGACGCGCAAGGTGTACGACGTTTTGCTAGAAGTAAATTCCGAAAAGAATCTGCCTTTAAAAGAGATACCAAGTTTGATGAAAACAATTTTAAAGTTGATGAATTTCTTGCCGTGTTAGCTTCTGAAAATTGCAAACTTAATCTCCCCTAACTCCTGAAGCTGCACTATGGTCTAAAAACCATACCAAATTTCCCGACTCAGGGTTTACGAGACTTGCCGGATAACTCTTATGGTCCCCAGTTTTGTTTATGATTTCGGTTACTTTATCGGCTTTACTTTCGCCTGTGACCAAAAAAGCGACTTCCTTGGATTTATTGATCACTTTCCCATTAATGGAAACACGCTCTTGACCAGAATCTGGATGCATAGCCACAACACAATGATCCTCAGCATGCCATAACGCTATTTCATGCGGAAAGATAGAAGCTGTATGTCCGTCATCACCCATGCCCAAAATCACCAGGTCAAACTGAGGTATCCCATCTACCCTATCCAAGTTAATCTCCAAAAGATTTGCATAGCGCATCGCCTCTCCCGTTGGATTATTCTCTCCCAAAACACGATGAATATTTTCTTCTGGCATAGTAATCTTAGAAAAAAGATGGTCTACCGTCATTTTATAATTGCTCTGTTCATCCGTGGGTGGTACACAACGCTCATCACCCCAATAAAAATGGATTTTACTCCAATCAATCTTAGCTGCATAATCGGAAGCTAACCTATGAAAGACAATCTTTGGTGTACTTCCTCCTGATAATGCAATATGCACCGTTTCTTTCGTAGCCACAAAATCCGCTAAGTAGCTGGAAAATTCTTTCGCGACTTCGTTTTTATCCTTGTAAATCTTTAATTCCATTTCAAACTTTTTAAAAATCAGGTTTCGACTCCGCCAAACCAGCAATTCAACTTAACTAATCTGTGGAGACTCCTATCTCTTTACTCCTTAAATTAGCAAAGCACGCAGAAACCAGGGTCATCCGTTAAATTAGGGCCTGGATTTCTCCATGAACCTATTCCGTCAATGAGTTCATCCGCATTTTCAGGTCCCCAAACACCGGCAGCATAACCGTACATACGTACGTCCTTTCCGGTTTTCCAGTAGTCCAGAATAGGGTCTACGAATTCCCAAGCCGCCTCTACTTCATCTGCTCTGGCATACAAGGTCGCATCTCCTTGCATGGCATCCAAAAGCAAGCGTTCATAGGCCTCCATAACTTTTGTTTCTGCCAGGCTATCATAATAAAAATCAAGATTGGCGCGCTCCACCTTGAAACCTTGTCCCGGAACTTTCACCCCGAACTTTACCAAAATACCTTCATCTGGCTGTATGCGTATGATTAGTTTATTATCCTTGTTGTGCATACCGGTATCCTGAAAAATTTGATGATGCGGCGTCTTAAAATGGATGACCACCTCTGTGGCTTTAGTGGGCATTCTTTTGGCGGTACGTACATAGAACGGAACATCTTTCCAACGCCAATTATCCACATAAAATTTAATGGCCGCATAGGTCTCCGTTAAGGAATCTTCCGCTACACCTTCTTCTTCCCGATATCCCTTGACCGCCTTACCATCTATGTTCGATGCCATATATTGGGCTCTAATGGTATGGTCGTGCAGGGTTTTAGCATCCTTCATTTTTCGTAAGGACTTTAATGCCTTTACTTTCTCATTGCGTATTTCCTCTGGCTGATCGCCTATCGGTGGTTCCATGACCACCAACGATACTATTTGTAACAGGTGGTTTTGAAACATATCCCGTAATGCACCGGACTTGTCATAGTAACCACCTCTTTTCTCAACACCCACACTTTCCGCATTGGTTATCTCCACATGGTGTATATAGTTCCTGTTCCACAAGGGCTCAAAAATACTATTCGCAAAACGTGTAACTAACAGGTTTTGAACGGTCTCCTTGCCCAAATAATGATCAATCCTGTAAATCTGATTTTCGTTAAAATACTGCTGCAGACCATTGTTCAGTTGTTGGGCCGTCTCTAGGCTATAGCCAAAAGGTTTTTCAACGATTAGTCGTTTCCAACCGTTGTTTTGAGTACTTAAACCGGCATCGGAGAGACTCTTGGCAATGGATTCGTACAAGGTTGGAGGTGTGGACAGGTAATACATAATGTTGCCTTCCGTCTTTTTATTATCGTTCAGCTCATGAATACGCTTTTTCAGACCTGAATAATCTCCGTCATAAGTGTCACCCAAATCCTCATAAAAGAATTTAGAAGCAAAAGTCTTCATCTTCTTTTCAGAAACATCCTTACTCTTTTCTTTGAGGTATTCACTTTCTAGGACTACCTTATCTCGAAACGCTTCATCGCTCATATTACTACGGCTCGCTCCTAGAACCACAAAATTTTTTGGTAGTTGGTCGGCCTTGAAAAGGTTAAAAAGCGCAGGTACTAATTTTCTGGCCGTTAAATCGCCCGAAGCGCCAAAAATAACCAACATTTGGTTTTGATTTTTTTTCATAAAGGAACATCTTAATCGTGTATAAAAGTATCGAAAAGAAAAGGCAATAGCAACGAGTTTATGGTAAGATAATCCCTTGTAAAGATATTTTCGTTTATTTTTGATTGAATAGAATTTTATTTTAAACAAGTAGTAAAATATGGAGCAGAAATATGATTTTGGATTGGTAGGATTGGGTGTAATGGGCAGAAACTTTATCCTCAACGTTGCAGATAACGGTTTTACCGCCTTTGGTAATGATTTGGATACGGAAAAAGTAAGTGCGCTTATTGAAGAAGGAGGAGACAAAACTAAAGTGGACGCCACGACCGATGCCAAGGTTTTCATCAATGCACTGTCCAAACCCCGTAAAATTATGCTTCTAGTCCCTGCTGGGAAGGTGGTGGATATTGTTATAGAAAACCTGCTTCCAGATTTGGAGGAAGGCGATATTATTATAGACGGTGGCAATTCTTTCTTTACCGATACGGACAGACGCGAAGCGTATTTATCCCAAAAAGGAATTAACTTTTTTGGGGCTGGCGTGTCCGGTGGTGCAAAAGGGGCCAGAAAAGGACCTAGCATCATGCCCGGGGGCAATAAAGAAGCTTATCAGCATGTAAAACCTATTTTTGAGGCCGTATCCGCCAAGTACAAAGATGAGCCTTGTGTGGCCTATCTAGGGCCAAAATCTGCGGGAAACTACGTGAAGATGGTGCATAATGGTATTGAATACGGATTAATGCAGCTGACCTCGGAAATTTATGATGTACTCAAAAAAGGAGGTGACTTTTCCAATGATGAATTGCACGCTACCTATGCCAAATGGAACGAAGGCCGCCTACAGTCTTTTCTGGTAGAAATAACCTCTGAAATATTTGAACAGGAAGATGATTTGGGCGATGGACGACTCGTTGATAAAATACTGGATAAGGCGAAGCAAAAGGGAACTGGAAAGTGGACCAGCCAAAACGCGATGGATTTAGGTATCCCCGTACCCTCTATAGATGTGGCGGTAAGCATGCGTGAAATTTCCGCTCTTAAGGATGAACGCATTAAAGCGGATGCGTTGTATGACTGCCCCAAAGTGGCGCATATGGATAAAGCCAAACTGGAGAAATTAAGTGAAGAGGCACTTTACTTTTCTTTTATAATTACTTATGCGCAAGGCCTTCACCAACTTGCAGATGCTTCCAAAGAATACGGGTACGAACTGGATATTGCGGTAATTGCCAAAATATGGCGGGCAGGTTGTATTATCCGTGCCGGACTTTTAGCAGATATCACCGAAGCATTTAAAGCAGATGCCAAATTACCTAACCTGTTGCTTTCCCCTACCTTTGTTAAGAAGGTTCAAGGTACCGTTGACGCGGCTCGGGAACTGGTCGCTTATGGCGCAACGAACGGAATACCCTTACCGGGACTTTCCAATTCACTTACGTATTTTGATGCCTATACGTCTTCCAGACTACCGTTGAACCTTATACAAGCACAACGCGATTATTTTGGCTCGCATACCTATGAGCGTTTGGACAAAGAAGGTGTTTTTCATACAGAATGGGAGGATTAGAAGAATATGTCATTTAGTTGAGCGTATTACTATTTTTCACAAAAGGTTATCAGTTGGAAAGTATAAAGTTGAAATTTTCACCTTGTAACATTAATGAGGCTTTGAATGAGTAAAAAAATCAAAATGAAACTTTCCGGAAAATCCATTAGAACTTTTATTGGCGCTAAGGATTATACTATTTCCAGAAATTTCTATAACGATTTAGGGTTTCAGGAAATCGTAACCTCTGAAAACATGTCCTATTTCTTTAGTGGGGATTTCGGGTTCTACTTACAAGACGCTTATGTAAAGGATTGGGTAGATAATTCCATGGTTTTCTTTGAGGTTACTGATTTAACAAGCACCTTAACGCACATCAAAAGCCTAAATCTAACGGAAAAATACGATAAGGTTCGCTTATCGAAAATTGTTCATAACGATTGGGGAAGCGAGTTCTTTCTCCACGACCCTAGCGGTATCTTATGGCATTTTGGAAAATTCAAAGCCCACTGATCGTTGCCAAAAATACAGTACTACATATATGTTATAGAACTCTCTAAAAAGGTTTTTACCGAAAATAGAAAGTTCAGAGAAGCCAATCCGCAATTTAATGGCGTACTGGAATGTTTATATGTCGGTATGACCAGTAAAAGTCCCAAGGAACGTTTTGAGCAACATAAAACAGGTTATAGAAACTCAAAAGGACATAAATTATCCGCCAATATCGTTCAAAAATATGGACTATACCTTCGTGGTAGTTTATACAACCACATAGCTCCATTATCCAATAGGGCAGCGGCCTTAAAAATGGAAGAAACCTTAGCCTTGGAACTACGACGCAAAAAATATGCCGTCTGGTTCAATTAACCCCTATCTTAAACCTTTACCAATTTTCGTAGTCCTATTGAAAATATAAAATCTAAGATTATGAAAAAGTCCCTTATTTTACTAATCGTTATGTCAATGTGTGGTCTTAGCTCGTGTGCCACAAGAATTAGAACTACAGCGCCTACACGCGTGGTTACCGTCCAAAAAAGACCTGTAAATTATACCCTTATTAAAGTGAACGGGAAACGGTATTACCGATGGAATGGCAAAAACTATACTAAAACAAAAAGAGGGTATGTATTAGTTAGGAATTAAAAGAATCATTCCGTTTGCAAGAGCGCCGGTAAAATGTAGTTGACGAGCATTGTATCTACCTGAGCATGTGCATAAGGTATGCCAAAAGCTTGTGCAGTAATTACGATTACAAACGGTATATCTTTGAAAATAAATATTTTATTGCCGCCGTAGCCCGTACAGAAAGCAACTTCGTAGTCTTTATTGTTTACAGTATAAACCCTATTCCAGAATAAATAACCGTAAAAACTAGATTCGTCATAGGGTTGTTTCACTTGTTTTGAAAGGCTTTTCTCAACCCATAGCTCGGGAAGTAGTTGTTCGGAATTCCATAGGCCCTTATTCTTGTACAATTGTCCAAATTTGGCATAATCCAAAGAGCGTAGCTGCAAGCCTCCTGCTGTGTTTCCAACTTTCGTAGGCGTATACTGCCATCTATAATTTTCAATTCCCAAAGGGGCAAAGAGTTTCTTATCACTATAAGAGACCAATCCTTTTGGAACGGATTTATGAATTATGTCTCCTAAAACAACAACTCCTGCGGTAAAATAATCATAGTCTTTCCCTATTTCCTTTTTATGGTCCATAGGAAGGTTCAGGGCGAATTTCACCCAATCTTCTGTAGGATACATGTTTTCCTCATTCCCTGGAGAATCATAATCGTCATCGTCCCCTGTAAAACCCGAACTCATGGTCAAAAGTGATTTTAAGGTGACGTTCTCTTTTGCTTTACTATAGTTTTTATAGTCCTTTAGGTTATAAAATTCTCCAAGTTTCATCTGCTCATCTTTTATATAACCTTCTTCTATGGCTATTCCCATAATTGCTGATGCAAACGATTTACCTACCGAGCGAGTATTATGTAGCGTATCCCTTTCAGCACCATTGAAGTATTCTTCCAATAACAACTTCCCATCTTTAATGGCTACCAAACTAGTTATTGCTTCAAATTTGTTCTGAGCAATTTTTTTATTTAAATCTTCAATCTTCTTGCTATCGAAATTACTCCTAGACAATGGCCAACCGCTGTTTGCTTCAATAGGTTGAATGGCAACCAAATTCTCATCTACTGGAATTTCATGAACATGGACTTTTAGTTCTCCTTGAGCCAGTAATGAACCGATTTTTAATTCCGATGATTGTACATAGGGCCTGACTTCAATTTTTAAACGGTGCTCACCTTCTGATAATAAATCCTCGCCACCTGACATTTTCATAAACCGAAGCCATAAATACCAACCCCAGAAATCTATTCTTTCAGGGTGCATCAGAGGTATACGATGCTCCAGTTGCTTCGTTTTAGACAACACTGTTCCTGCCCCTGACTGTAAATTTTGCGTGTAGGCCAATTCATCGTCCACATAGATTACAAACTGAAAATTACCGCTTTGCAAAAGTTGCTCTTGAGACCAAGTCGGTTCTAGTTTTTGTAGACTTTTTAAGAGCGGTGCCGAAAGTTCAAAACTAATACTCAAGTTTTGATTATCTGGCATATCCAGTTCTGAAGTATATTCTAAGTTCTCCGCTGTTGTGTCCAGAAAGGATTGGGTAGAGAAATGGATTGTAGCAACTTCATCAGACTGCTTAGCGGATAGTTTTGCCTTATTTTGACAAGAACAGAAGGAAACAATTATTGATGAAATTAAAAGTTTGATGATGTTTGACATGTTTTTGTTTTTGATTGATGACTGGTGCGTCAAACTTAGAAATATAAGCCAAGTCAAACGTGCCAAACTATAATCTGGCACTAGTTTTAGAGTGATAAAGCTATCTTAGAAGTGATTTTTTATACTCAAACGGGGTTACGCCTTTTGCTTCTTTGAAAACCCTATTAAATGTGGTTTTTGAGTTGAAACCGCATTCGAAGGAAATTCCCAAGAGGGTAATATGATTATATTCAGGATTCCCAAGGCGCTTAATCACTGCATTGATGCGATAATCGTTTACAAAATCAGAAAAGCTTTTTCCAGTGCCTTCATTAATAATTTTAGATAGCTTATTTGGATGTATTCCCAAACTATCTGCCAAAGAAGTTAAGGTTAGCTCCGGATTCAAGTAATATAGATTTAGCTCCATTTGGGCAATAAGCCAATTAGCCTTATTCACAATATCCTCGGTTGGCGCTACCTTCGTTATTTTTGGTTGCGATTTTTGTTCCAACAAAATTACTTCAGGTTTTAAATAAGCCTCTACACTTATCCATATAGTAATGACGGACATTAGAATATAAATTGGATAATAATCTGGAATATCTAGGGTAAAATTGAACAGAAGAAAATCTACCAGCGTATAAGGAATCCAAAGTAACCATAATAAGGTGAAAATGAACAACAGTCTATACAACCAGCTTAAACTATATTCAGAATCATTACTATAGTTATTCTGTAACCAAGTATGGTACTTTTTGATTTCTTTTAAAGCCAGAATACTGTAGGTGACAACAGAACAAATAGCAAGTAATTGAACTATAGGTACAAATGTAAAGAAAGTGTTGGTGGAGGTTGCCAAGATGTTTTTTGCTATAGCCTCAGAGGAAACCATCATATGAACTACCAACTCTAATAGAACAGGAATAAAATGAAGCCAATTTTTGCGGGTAAACGCGAAATTAACGTCGGTGATATTTTTAGTATAAAAATAAAACAACGGACCCAGGGCCAGTGAAAAATTCAAAGGAATCAAATAGAATTTAGGTGCGTATCTAAAAAAATCCAAATCATGGCTTAATACCCAAATATTCCATGAAACTATAACTAATGAAGCGAAGCCTAAAAACCGATTAGCTCTTTGGTTTATGCGCTTAGAAAATATTAGCAAGAGACTAAAGGTAAGACCTATAAATACGGAGGCCAGAATAAGCAGGTTAAATATGTTTATTTGAAAATCCAATATATGATAACGTTATACAACAAGTAAAAATAGTGAATCCCCGACAGTAGCCGCTATCGGCAATCTATCGGGGATTTATATTTACTTAAATTAAATGTTACTTACTCAAATACATTTTTCTTCTCGCGTAAAGGTTATAGAATTCATCATCCTTTAAACTGTCAATGAAAAGAATACTTTCTCCTGTACTCTTCATTTCCGGACCTAAATTCTTATTTACGTTAGGAAATTTGTTGAAAGAGAAAACCGGTTGTTTAATGGCATAACCCTCTAATTGCGGATTAAAATCAAAATCCTTGATTTTTTTCTCTCCTAACATCACTTTAGTGGCATAGTTTACATAGGGTTCCTTATATGCCTTTGCAATAAACGGAACCGTTCTTGATGCACGAGGATTGGCCTCAATGATATAGACCATGTCATCCTTAATCGCAAATTGAATATTTATCAAACCTACCGTATTAAGAGCCAAGGCAATTTTTCTAGTATGATCCTTAATCTGCTGCATCACAAACTCCCCTAAGTTAAATGGTGGTAAGGTAGCGTTGGAATCTCCGGAATGAATACCGCAAGGCTCAATATGCTCCATGATACCAATGATGTAAACATCCTTGCCGTCACAAATAGCATCTGCTTCTGCTTCGATGGCGCCATCTAGATAATGATCCAATAGTAGTTTGTTATTTGGAATCTTACGCAATAAATCCACCACGTGTTCTTCCAACTCTTCCTTATTGATTACAATTTTCATTCCTTGACCTCCCAATACGTACGAAGGTCTTACCAATAAGGGAAAGTTGAGCTTATCGGCGAGCTGTAGGGCCTCATCCGCGGTTTCTGCCACACCAAATTCTGGAAAAGGAATATTATTCTCCTTTAACAAGGTGGAGAAACTTCCTCTATCCTCAGCTAAATCGAGCGACTCAAAGCTGGTGCCAATAATCTTAATTCCGTATTTGGATAGTTTTTCGGCAAGCTTTAGAGCGGTCTGTCCACCCAATTGAACGATTACTCCTTCAGGTTTCTCATGACGGATGATATCGTAAATATGTTCCCAGAAAACCGGCTCAAAATACAATTTATCCGCCGTATCAAAATCTGTGGAAACCGTTTCTGGATTACAGTTAATCATTATGGTTTCATAACCGCATTCCGCCGCGGCCAATACACCGTGCACACAACAGTAATCAAACTCAATACCCTGCCCTATCCTGTTTGGGCCAGAACCTAGTACAACTATTTTCTTCTTATCGGTAACGATACTATCGTTCTCAACATATCTGGTACCGTCCGGTGTTTCTATTTCTTCTTCAAAAGTAGAATAGTAATAAGGGGTCATTGCTTTAAACTCTGCCGCACAGGTATCCACCAGTTTATAAACCCTATTAATGTTTAATTCTGTTCGTTTGTTGTAGACTTCACTCTCATAGCAGTCTAGCATATGCGCTATTTGCCTATCCGCAAAGCCTTTTTGCTTGGCCTCTAATAAGAGGTCTTTGGTCAAGGTGGCTATCGTGAATTTAGAAATCTCTTTCTCCAATTGGAACAGTTCTTCATACTGCTTCAAGAACCACATATCAATTTTTGTGATTTCATAAATTCTACTCAACGGGATTCCCATTTGAATGGCATCATAAATCACAAAAACCCTGTCCCAACTAGGTATGGTTAGCTTGCTTATAATTTGGTCGTAATCTTTATACCCTTTTCCATCAGCTCCCAATCCGTTTCTCTTGATTTCTAAAGACTGTGTAGCTTTGTGCAGTGCTTCTTGGAAAGACCTGCCTATGCCCATTACTTCTCCCACGGCTTTCATCTGTAGTCCCAAGGTACGGTCAGACCCTTCAAACTTATCAAAGTTCCAACGGGGTATCTTTACAATGACATAATCCAAGGTAGGTTCAAAGAGGGCCGAAGTAGATTTTGTAATCTGATTTTCCAACTCATCCAACGAATAACCTATAGCTAGCTTGGTGGCCACCTTGGCGATAGGATAACCCGTTGCTTTGGACGCCAAGGCCGATGATCTCGATACTCTAGGATTTATCTCAATAGCTATGATATCTTCATTTTCATCGGGGCTCACCGCAAACTGAACGTTACAACCACCTTCAAAATCACCAATGCTACGCATCATATGAATGGCCATATCACGCATTTTTTGATAGGTCTTATCCGAAAGTGTCATTGCGGGTGCCACCGTAATGGAATCCCCCGTATGGATTCCCATTGGGTCCATATTCTCAATAGCACAGATGATGACTACATTGTCATTTTTATCCCTTAGTAATTCTAATTCGTACTCTTTCCAACCCATTAGGGCCTTATCTATCATAACCTCATGTATCGGGGAAATCTCCAGACCATGACTCAACAGCGCATCAAAATCCTCGGGCTTATGAACAATTGAAGCACCCGCACCACCAAGGGTATAGGATGCTCTAATCACTAAAGGAAAACCAAATTCCTGAGCAATTTCCTTTCCTTTTAAGAACGAGGTCGCTGTTGCCTGCGGTGCCATACCCACACCAATTTTCAGCATTAGTTCGCGGAACTGCTCCCTGTCTTCGGTTATATTAATGGCATCAATATCCACACCTATCATTTGTACATCAAAATCCTCCCAGATTCCCTTTTTATCGGCTTCTATACACAAATTCAACGCTGTCTGGCCACCCATGGTAGGCAAAACGGCATCGATTTGTGGATGCTCTTTTAAGATTTCTATAATCGATTTAGTAGTCAATGGTTTTAAATAAATATGATCGGCCATAGAAGGGTCCGTCATAATTGTAGCAGGATTGCTATTTATTAAAATAGTTTCAATTCCGTCTTCCTTCAAGGAACGCAGGGATTGTGATCCGGCGTAATCAAATTCGCAAGCCTGACCAATGATTATGGGTCCTGAACCAATAATTAAAATCGAGTTTAAATCTTTTCTTTTCGGCATGTTATGATATAGTGTGTAGTTATTGGACAAAAAAAAGGTGCTACTTTTAAAAAAGTAACACCTTCAATATTTTAAAAAATTGAAATCATTTATTTCTTGTGTCTTGTTTCAGAAGATACGGTTAACTTCTTTCTTCCTTTTGCTCTTCTCCTAGCAAGAACTTTTCTACCATTTACGGAAGCCATACGCTCACGAAAACCGTGTTTATTCTTTCTCTTTCTCTTTGATGGCTGATATGTTCTTTTTTGTCCGGGCATTTTTTAAACCTTTTCGTTGTTGATACTTCACAGAATCATCTGCAAAACTGCGCGCAAATATACAAAGAGTTTTTTCTTTGACAAGTCGTTATGAAAAAAATTTTTTATTAATTCTTTACACTTCAAAACCAAGCTTTTCCCTAATTTTGCCCGAACCGATTTAAAGTAACCAAAGTACACAAATTATACGTCATTTTCAATTCCGAATTAATTTAAAGGACGTAACAAAAACAGCATCATGTTCAACAAAAATATAAAACTTGTAATAGCAGGATTAATCATTGCCTTTGCCGTTTATCAAATGATTGAAGGTTATATAGGAAATGGAATATTCCTAATTTTGTTATCACTCATCTTTGTATTCCTCTATTTCAGAAACGAGATTATACTTTTGGCCTTTCTAAGAATGCGGAAGCAAGACTTGACGGGTACCCAAAATTGGCTGAATAAAATTAAGAACCCAGAAGGAGCGCTTACCACGAAACAACAGGGTTACTACAATTATCTGCATGGTATTATCTTTTCACAGACCAATCTAACCCAAGCGGAAAAGTACTTTAAAAAAGCCTTGAAACTTGGTCTTACGATGGACTATGATGTAGCGATGGCAAAATTAAGTTTGGCGGGTATAGCTATGCAAAAAAGACGTAAAAGAGAGGCTGCCATGTTACTCAACGAAGCAAAGAAATTGGATAAAAACAATATGCTGACCGAGCAGATTAGAATGATGCAGCAGCAAATGAAGAAGATATAGTTGCAGTAGGCGGTTGTGAGTAGGCAGTTGGCGGTTGGTAAAATACTATTTTTCCTTAGCTGTGGTTGCTTTCTTGTTGACAACAAGGCGGGTTTCCTATTTCGGAAATCTATACTAATCAAAATGGCACGCTGTTGCTTTACCTTTAGAAGCAAAAATGCTCTCAGGAATTCTTACGCTATATCCTTGAGCAAAAGGAAAAATTGAATAATCTCGGTAAACGAACTACTACTTAGACTCCATATAATATCCCTTGTTCGGAATCTCGATGGTGTATTTCTTTCTAGAGTTGTTATTGAGGTGTGGCTCCCGCAACCAAGGATTGTGCCTTTTTAAAATCTTGTAGGTTATCTCGTATTCCTTTGCAAAATCCGCAAAGCTTGCTACGGGCTCATCGATTTCAACCGTGAACGTAGGTACGGCATTGTACATGTCTTCCTTTTCTATTTGAAAGCCATATTTTTCCGGATTGGAAAGTATCTCCTTTATTGCCATAATCCTAAACACGTATCTACCTGTTTCCTGTCCTAACAGCAAATCATAGTAATTATCAACTTTCTGAATTCTCATGTATTTATTGATTCCGCCCGGTCCTGCATTATAGGCTGCTGCCGTAAGCGTCCAACTCCCGTATTTATTCTTCCATTTGTTAAGGTATTCACAAGCGACCTCTGTAGACTTTTCCAAGTGGTACCTTTCATCTACGTTGGAATTGACCTCCAGACCATACTCACGACCTGTTTCCTTCATAATCTGCCAAAAACCGGTGGCACCGGCATGGGACACCACATTGGTTAAACCACTTTCAGCAACCGCTAAATATTTAAAGTCATCAGGAATTCCGTTTTTAGCCAAAATAGGTTCTATAACAGGAAAATATTTGTGGGCCCGCTTCATTAAAAGCAAAGCGTTGGACTGCCAATAGGTATTCACCAAGAACTCCCTATCCACGCGTTCCATTATTTCCGGGTCTTCCTGCGGAACTATTTCTCCGGCAAAGTTTAAATCTTCTGGAATATCAATAGATGAAATCCGGTAGGATGAAGCAACATTTTTTTCTATACTATCGTTAACAATACTCTTGGTTTCTTTACTCCCAACAGTATTGGATTTTACGGCAAAGATTAGTGTGCCCATAACAAAGACCACTCCCAAAATCATTAAAACATTCTTTAAAATCTTCATCTATCTTGCTTTTAATTACACTCAAAGGTATCAATAGAACAGTCTTATTCCAAAATAATTGTAGGTAGGTGCTCATTAAACCATTTTGCCCTATGAATTACCATGGTGTGTGTTCCGTTTTTAACGATTATGCACTGTTTGATATGCTTCACAGGAAAGACGGTATCCTTATCGCCGTGAATATGCACAAGATTTTTGTCATAAGCCGTTTGCTGCCAATTTACCATTTCATGTATGCACCAATCTATATAGTATTTGTCCCGCACGGACAGGTACTTTTCATATAGCTCCAATCTTTTCGTAACTGTTTCGCCAAATGCGTATTTGACCAGTAGTTCAACGTTGTTCACCAATCCTGTTGGCAGTAGTTTATGTACGCTTGTATAGCGTGCAAATAACATTCGCTTAGGTAATTCCGATTTTTGCTTAATGCTAGAAATGATAATTACTTTTAACACGGAAATTATTTTGGCCATTTCCTGCACCAGTAAACCTCCAAAGGAAACCCCAATTAGAACAGGACGTTGGTGTCGTACTAATTTGCACATTTCTTGGGCATACTGTGAAAGAGACTGCCCTTTAAGAGGTATAGTCCATTCTAGGATATGCAGCTCAAATTGGTCCTCAGGCAACCTAATATATTCAAAAATCTTACCGCTGGCGGCCATCCCGGGCATAAGGTAAATATGTATTTTGGAATTGACCATAATATGCGAACACCGTAAAAACTAGGAATTTAGGTATTTTTTTACTAACTTTGAAAACTATAGTTTAAAGGCCTTTTATAGGATTTTAAATCTAATTTAATCATAACAAGGAAAATTACGATTGGAGAACATCGTAATTTTTTTGTCTTATACCAACACTAAAATAAACTATATGAACGATGTTATTATTAAGGACAATGCTTTCTTGCGTCAATTCGAGACCACTGTAGAAGGTCAGCTCGCAAAAATTGAGTATTCTTCTCAGGAAAGAAAAGTGTTTTTGACCAAACTCGTAGTTCCCGAGGGAATTACCAAAGAAGGTTTCAAAGAAAATTTCATCAAATCCGTTCTTCATCACATTCAGGAAAAAAACTTAAGAGTGGTTCCTACTAGCCCTTCTATTGCTGGGTTCTTAAGGAAGAACAGACAGTACAAAGAAATGTTGCCCGTCGGCATTAGAATCTAACAAAAAGCCTCTCATCCGAGAGGCTTTTTTTATAGTATTACTTCACTATTTAAAAATTCAATAGCTACTAACCCGTCCGCTGTTATTTCTTTTAGCTTTACCTTATGCAGTGTATTGACAAGAGACGGATTCCAAGGCGTTTTTACTTTGACGTAATTTTCTGTGAATCCTTGGATATAGCCTCCCCTATTTTCACCTTCAAACAAAACCTCTAATTCCGAACCAACTTGACTTTCATAAAAAGCCCTTCGTTTTTTAACGGATAAAGCCCTTAACATTTTACTCCTTTTATTCCGTACGTTTTTAGGAACGACCCCATCCATCGTGGCGGCCTCCGTATTGTCTCTTTCGGAATACGTAAAAACATGTAGGTAAGAAATGTCTAACGCGTTCAAAAAGTGGTAGGTTTCCAGAAAGTGTGCTTCTGTTTCTCCGGGAAACCCGACGATTACATCCACACCTATACAGCAATGGGGCATTGCTTGTTTTATTCTTTGGATGCGTTCTGTATACAATGTCGTTAAATACCTACGTTTCATCAGTTTTAGAAGCGCATCGCTTCCACTCTGCAATGGAATGTGAAAATGTGGTACAAAAGTCTTGCTGTTGGCCACAAAGTCGATGGTTTCATTCTTAAGCAAGTTCGGTTCTATAGAAGAAATACGAAGCCTGCTGATTCCTTTTACTTGATCTAAAGCTTTAACTAGGTCTAAAAAAGTATGCTCGTGTTTTTTGTTTCCAAATTCGCCTTTACCATAGTCCCCAATGTTTACCCCGGTCAGCACAATTTCCTTAATTCCTTGACTAGCTATCTCAGCAGCATTGTGTAGGACATTCGCTAAAGCATCACTTCTAGAGATGCCTCTTGCCAAGGGTATGGTGCAATAAGTACATTTATAATCGCATCCGTCCTGTACCTTTAAAAAAGCCCTAGTTCTGTCTCCTATGGCATAACTACCTACGTAAAAATCGGCATCGGCTATCTCACAAGAATGAACTTCTCCAAAATCATTTTTAGAAAGGTCATTAATGTAATCCCCGATTTTAAATTTTTCCGTCGCACCCAATACGAGGTCAACACCATCTACGGCAGCAAGCTCTTCGGGTTTTAGTTGTGCGTAACACCCTACCGCAGCAATAAAGGCTTCCGGATTTCCCTTCTGCGCTTGTTTTACAATCGTTTTAAACTTTTTGTCCGCATTATCGGTTACGGAGCAAGTATTAATAACATACATGTCCGCTCTCTCGGAAAAGTCTACACGCTCAAAACCATCTTTCACCAAATTCCTTCCTATCGTGGAAGTTTCGGAAAAATTAAGCTTACAGCCCAATGTATAAAATGCTACTTTCTTGCTCATGTCTTTTACCTCATATTTGAAAGAGAACTAGTACTTACGCCATTTCTTGGTTTCTTCAAATACATGATTTAATATAGCCGCTTGAATCTCATTAAACGCTACTCCCCTTCTTGCCATCATCACCTTTGCCGCCTCAAAGGCTTTGTTCGGCATATAGGTAGAAAAGCCGGAGGCTCCTCCCCAACTGAAACTGGGTATAAAATTCCTGGGAAAGCCTGGCGTATACACGTTAACGTTCACCCCTACTACCGTACCCGTATTCAACATGGTATTGATAGCCGTCTTACTATGGTCGCCCATCATGAGGCCACAAAATTGCAGGCCTGTCTGTTCAAATTTCTCCGTAGCGTAATTCCACAAACGTACTTTGGCATAATTATTCTTCAGGTTGGAATTATTGGAATCCGCGCCAATATTACACCATTCCCCAAGTACCGCATTTCCCAGATATCCTTCGTGACCTTTACTGGAGTAACCAAAAATGACCGAATTGCTTACCTCGCCACAAACTTTAGAATGTGGCCCAATGGTTGTTGGTCCATAAAGTTTACCACCCATTTTAATGATAGCATTGGCACATAAAGCCAAACCTCCCCTGACGAGACTTCCTTCCCAAATTTCCGCGTTTTTACCTATGTAAATGGGCCCATCGGTGGCATTAAGAATACTGTACTCCACCTTTGCACCTTCTTCTAAAAAAATACGCTCTGGGTGAATAAGACTATTCGTTCTTGAAATAGGTTGAGATAACCTACCCTTGGTCAGAAACTCAAAATCTGCCTGTAGTGCCACACCATTTTTGGAAAAGATATCCCAAGTGTGCTCTATATTTAGAATAGCAGCCTCGAATACAACTTTATCCATAGCGTCAATAGCTTCTTCTTGTAATACCGCACTGGAACGATAGGCTACCAACCCTTCATTAGAAAATAGCGCCTGATTCTCTTTGATTTCTTTAACTGCAGTAACTAGTTGCTCATTAGGTAAAAAAGACGCATTTACAAACACGTTATCCTTTTCTAAGATCAAAGGATATTTTACGCGCAAATAGTCCTCCGTATCATATGAAAAACCAGCTTTTAGATAAGCCTCCCATTTTTCTTTTATGGTCATAATCCCTATCCTGATTTCCCCTACTGGTCTCGTAAAAGTGAAAGGCAATAGATTATTCCTTACCGAGCCATCAAAAAGAATATAGTTCATGAAATATTTTTTTGCAAAATTAACTATTCTGAAGCTTCTTTAAAGAATTCTTGACCAAGGGCAAGAAACTTAGTTGTTCTAAAACAAAAAACGCCCTCGATATATAATCAAGGGCGTTTATTTATCCGTAAGAAAATTTTACTCGTCCTCTTTTGCCTTGTCAGCTTCAGGTTTAGCAAATTTCTTGTACTTGTTCTTAAATTTATCAATACGTCCTGCCGTATCCAAGAATTTAGCCTTACCAGTGTAAAACGGGTGAGATGTTCTAGAAATCTCCAATTTAACCAAAGGGTATTCTACGCCATCCACTTCTACCGTTTCCTTGGTATCCGCAGTGGATTTGGTTAAAAACACTTCATCGTTAGACATGTCCTTGAAGGCAACTAATCTATAATTTTCTGGGTGTATTCCTTTTTGCATTGTTTCAAACTTTAACGCACCCATTCCGACGGGCACTGGCTTTAAAGCTGCAAATTTAGTTATTTTCTAGAAATAGGCAATTTATTAATTCAAAAAAGATGAAATAATTTTGTACATTAATCGTAACATTTTATTAGAAAAACATACCAACTACATAAATCAACCTTAAATAAACACAATTATGGAAGAAAATCAACCTAAAACAGGAAAATACGCACTTAATTACGGACTTATACTGGGAGCAGTTAATGTCGTTTTTGCATTTATGCTTTACACTGCAGATATGCACTATCAGGGTGGCGCAGCAATTATGCTCATTAGTGTTGCCTTGATGTTAGCAGCAGTCGTATTTGCTATGATTCAATTTAAAAAAGCGAATAATGGATTTATGTCCTTTGGACAAGCGCTAAAAATTGGAGTTGGCGTTTGTTTAGTCGGCGGTGTCATCGGTATTATATTCAATCAACTTATGGCGAACGTAATTGACCCGGAAATGATGACCAAGGCGATGGAGTACCAAAAAGGTCAATTAATGGAAACCACCTCCCTTACACCTGATCAAATTGAACAGCAGCTTGAAATGCAAAAAAAGTTTACTACGCCGTCCATGCAGATTATTTTTGGCCTCATATTTACGATAATAATTGGCTTCTTGGTATCACTTATTCCGGCCTTGGTACTAAAAAAACAGGAAAATCTAGACTAAGTTTGTACTTTTGATAGGAATTTCTGAAGCAACCAATGCAGCTATCTATTGTAATTCCTTTATTAAACGAAGAAGAATCGCTCAAAGAGCTTTATGATTGGATTGTATCCGTGATGCAATCCAATCATTTTTTATACGAAATCATATTCGTAGACGATGGGAGTACCGATGCTTCCTGGGCTACCATTTCTAAACTTTCAAAGGAGAATACGAATGTAAAAGGTATTCGTTTCCTTCGTAATTTCGGAAAATCACAAGCATTACATGCAGGTTTTAACGCTGCTACAGGTGATGTGGTCATCACTATGGATGCGGACCTTCAAGATAATCCAGAGGAAATTCCTGCCCTTTACAGTTTAATCAGATCAGAGGGGTATGACCTTATATCGGGGTGGAAGAAAAAAAGATACGACTCTATCATTTTTAAAAACCTCCCTTCTAAACTTTTTAATTGGGCCGCACGCCGTACTTCTGGAGTTAAATTGAACGACTTCAATTGCGGTCTTAAAGCCTATGACCGTTCTGTGATAAAAACAATTGAAGTTTCTGGAGAGATGCACCGCTACATCCCCGTTTTGGCAAAAAATGCCGGTTTCTCTAAAATCGGAGAGAAAGTAGTACAACATCAATCAAGAAAATACGGAAAAACAAAATTTGGTATGGACCGTTTTATAAACGGTTTTCTGGATTTGATAACCATTTGGTTCGTTTCTAAATTCGGAAAAAGACCCATGCACTTGTTCGGTGCTTTGGGAGTTGTCATGTTTCTTATTGGATTTGGTTTTGCCCTTTATTTAGGTATTGATAAACTATTCCTAAATCCTTTTGGAAGGTTGATTACGGATAGACCACAATTCTACATTGCTTTGACATCAATGGTTATGGGTACCCAGTTATTTTTGGCCGGATTTTTAGGCGAAATCATGATACGCTCCAAGCGAGAGGAAAAAAGATATGTTATTGCCGCTAAGATAGCCCTATAGCGCTTCTTGAATATAATTTTCTTTGTAAATTTAAATACTAAACAAAAACAGATTACATGGATAACTTCCTTGATACCGCCAAAAGCTGGATGACCGATTTTTTTGACCCAGCCATTAAAAAAGAAATTCAGCATTTAATTGAAAATGACACCGATGAGCTAAAGGATAGGTTCTACAAAAACATGGAATTTGGAACGGGCGGTATGCGCGGAGTCATGGGCGTTGGCACCAATAGAATCAACAAATATACCTTGGGTAAGAGTACGCAAGGTTTAAGTAATTACCTCAATAAAACATATGCCGGCGAGGATATAAAAGTGGTAATTGCTTTTGATTGTCGACATAACAGCGATACACTGGCTAGAACCGTGGCCGAAGTCTTTTCCGCGAACGGAATTAAAGTATTCCTCTTTTCGGAACTGCGCACTACTCCGGAACTTTCTTTTGCGGTACGTCATTTAAATTGCCATGCGGGAATTGTATTAACGGCATCACACAACCCTCCGGAATATAACGGTTATAAGGTATACTGGACAGACGGCGGACAAATTGTACCTCCACAAGATGGTGAAATCATTTCCGAGATCAACTCCCTTAGCGTAGAAGATATCAAGTTTCAATCCAACGATGATTTAATCGAAGTAATTGATAAAGAGGTAGACGAGGCCTTTATTGAAGCATCCGTAGCAAACGGGAATTTCAGTGCTGCCGGAAAGGATGATTTCAAAATAGCTTTTACTTCCCTACATGGAACCTCAATTACCGCCATACCGGAAGTTTTGAAACGCGCGGGCTACAAAAATGTCACCATCATAGAAGAACAGGCTAAACCAGACGGAAACTTCCCAACGGTAAAATCACCAAACCCAGAAGAATCGGAAGCCTTGTCCATGGCCGTTAAAAAAGCGGAAGAAATTGGTGCGGATATGGTTGTAGGTACCGACCCGGATAGTGACCGGTTGGGTATTGCCGTTAGAAATCTAGACGGGGAAATGGAAATTGTCAACGGAAACCAAGCTATGGTGCTGATGACTAAATTCCTATTGGAAAAAAGAAAAGAAAAAGGTTTTAAAGGGAACGAATTTATTGCTACCACCATTGTTTCTACGCCTATGATGGAGGCGATGGCAAAAGCCTATGGTGTGGAATTCAAAACTGCTTTGACCGGATTCAAATGGATTGGAAAAATGATAAAAGACTTTCCCGAATCGGATTTTATCGGTGGTGGTGAGGAAAGTTTCGGGTACATGGTGGGCGACTTTGTCCGCGATAAAGATGCCGTAACTTCTACCCTACTCGCTTGCGAAATTGCGGCTCAGGCGAAGGCAAATGGAAGTTCTTTCTACAAGGATTTAATCGATTGCTATGTTGACTACGGTTTTTACAAAGAACACTTGGTTTCCATAACTAAAAAGGGCATTAGTGGTGCGGAAGAAATTAAGCAGATGCTAAAAGACTTTAAGGAAAATCCTGTAAGCTCCGTTGCGGGTTCTAAGGTAAAGTGGATAGAGGATTACAATACTTCTACTGCCAAGAATGTCCTTACCGGAGAAGAAAAAGCTATAAATATTCCAAAATCCAATGTTTTGATTTATGAAACAGAGGATGGTACACGTGTTGCAGCAAGACCAAGTGGTACGGAACCTAAAGTTAAATTCTACATTAGCACCAATACTAACTTGGATATGGCCTCAAATTATAAGGCTGTAGCCGCTACGCTAGATGCAAAAATAGAGCGCATTTTGAGCGAGCTTAAATTGAGTTAATGGATTATTTCAAGAAGATTCTTCGCTTTGCGAGGCCTTACAGCCGTTATGGCTATCTAAATATTTTCTTTAATATCCTTTATGCGCTGTTCAGTGCACTTTCCTTTGCAGCATTGATACCAATGCTTAATGTGCTGTTTGAGCAAACAGAGCCAGTCACTGAACTTCCTGTTTTTGAAGGTATCAGTAACGCTAAAGACTATTTTATAGACTATTTGGGTTACCATGTTACGCAATATGCAGGAGAAGACAAAATGAAAGCACTTATACTGGTCATTGGATTAATCTTAGTCCTCTTTCTACTGAAAAATCTTTTCAATTACTTGGCCATGTATTTTATCACCTTTTTAAGGAATGGTGTACTAAAAGACATCAGGAATAGCATGTATCAAAAAATAACCGAACTCCCTATTTCTTATTATTCAGAAAAACGAAAAGGTGACGTTATCGCTAGAATATCTTCTGACGTATTGGAAATTCAGCATTCTTTCCTCTCTATTCTAGAACTTATAGTACGTGAACCGTTGACCATCTTGTTCACCATTCTAATTATGTTCGGAATCAGTGGAAAACTAACACTATTCGTATTTATTTTCATTCCTCTTGCTGGTATGGTAATATCGAGAATAGGAAAATCCCTTAAAAAGAAATCTGATGATGTTCAAAGAGAGCAAGGCGAATTTTTATCGGTCATAGAAGAAACACTGAGTGGACTGCGAGTTATAAAGGCATTTAATTCCGAATCCCGTTTTTACCAAACTTTCAGTGCCTCTACTCAACGTTTTTTCAATTTCAGCAATACCCTTCTAAATCGTCAAAACCTTGCTTCTCCTACAGGTGAGTTTTTAGGTATTTTAGTCATAGGGGTGTTATTGTGGTTCGGCGGAAAAATGGTTTTGGTCGATGAAACACTAGACCCCGCCTCTTTTATCGCCTACATGGGCTTGGCCTATAATATCCTTACACCTGCCAAAGCCATTAGTAAAGCGTCTTACGGCGTAAAAAAAGGAAACGCTGCGGCAGAACGGGTGCTGGAAATATTAGAGACCAATAATCCTATTGCTGAAATTGATAATGCAATTGAGAAAACAGCCTTTGACAACAATATCACTCTAGAAAACATCTCCTTTAAGTATGAAGACGATTATGTACTAAAGGATTTTAGCCTAAATGCTCCTAAGGGAGGTACGGTGGCATTGGTTGGGCAGTCCGGTAGTGGTAAAAGTACTATTGCCAATCTGGTGACACGGTTTTATGATGTAAACAAGGGTACCATCAAAATTGATGGCGTCAATATAAAAGACCTTTCAAAAAAATCGCTTCGAGGTTTATTGGGTTTGGTTACCCAAGACTCCATTCTATTCAATGATTCCGTTCAGAACAATATTGGTCTGGGAAAAGAGGGCGCATCTTTGGAGGAAATACAGGAGGCCGCTAAAATTGCCAATGCCCATGATTTTATAATGGACCTGCCAAAAGGTTACGACACCAATATTGGCGATAGCGGTAATAAACTAAGCGGTGGTCAAAAACAGCGTTTATCCATAGCACGGGCGGTCTTAAAGAATCCCCCAATCATGATTTTGGATGAGGCCACCTCAGCCTTGGATACAGAAAGTGAACGATTGGTACAGGACGCGTTAGAAAAAATGATGAAGAACCGTACCTCCATTGTAATCGCCCATCGCTTATCTACCATTCAGAATGCGGACAATATAGTGGTACTTCAGAAAGGAGAAATCGTAGAGCAAGGTACGCATCTAGAACTCATAGAAAAGAACGGCACCTATAAAAAGTTGGTCACCATGCAATCTCTTGACGCATAGCCCATTTTATTACAGCTTACTTGATAATCGAGATTTATAACTTTCTGACGCTTGTGTAGCAATTAATGTTGAGCTTGTTAAGGCTTGAGAGCTTTCCCTAATATCATTTTTCGACGTTATTGCTCCGTAAATAGACCTTTTTGCCAAAAAAGAAACAAATGAAATTAAACTAATTATCAATTTAGTAGTCCAAATAAGAAATAAGCCCTCTTTTGATTGCAGAAGAAACTTTAGTCAACGAATTACAGCATAAAGCGACCCAAGAAAAGGCCTTTGAGCTGTTAGTAAACACGCATAAGGAACGACTGTATTGGCATATTCGTAGAATTGTACTGAATCATGATGATGCAGATGATGTATTGCAAAACACGTTCATAAAAGTGTACCGCAATATTAATGGGTTTAAAGGAGATAGTAAGTTGTTTTCGTGGATGTATCGTATTGCAACGAACGAATCCTTAAGTTTTCTAAAGCATAAATCAAGAAAGTTAGGTTTGAACGATGGAGCATATCAGGACCGATTGGTGGAAAGTTTAGCGGCCGATGTCTATTTTGAAGGAGATGCCATTCAGCTTCAGCTACAAAAAGCTATTGCTACCTTGCCAGAAAAGCAAAAATTAGTCTTTAACATGAAGTATTTTGAAGAATTGAAATACGAGGAAATTTCGGAAATATTGGACACTTCGGTTGGCGGACTAAAAGCATCCTATCATTTAGCGGTGAAAAAAATTAAAGTACATTTAAAGAAATAACCTTGGAGCAAGCCATGAGCACAAAGAAGAAAATTACTATTGATTTAGCCGTAAGCTTTGGCTCATTTTAAATCTCGATTAGCGAGTGAAGATTAAACCTTTTAAAAGATTGACAGTCAAACAATAATGATGAACGAATTCAATAAAAATAATCCTTTTAAAACTCCCGACGGCTATTTTGAAAAGTTGTCGGAATCACTTAAGGATGCTGTAGGCCATGAAGCGCCAAAGCTACCAAAAGAGGATGGCTTTGCCCTACCCGATGGTTATTTTGAAAACTTGCATTCGAATATTCGGCACAAATTAAACGTAAAAGAAACGAAAGTAGTTCAGCTACATCCTTTCAAAAAATACTATATGGCTGCTGCGTCCGTAGCTGCGCTATTTCTTTTGGTGTTAGGTTTAAATTGGAATACGGAACAACAACCCTCCTGGGATGATTTGGCAAATTCCGAGATAGATTCTTATTTTGAAAACAACGACTTTGAACTCCCTTCCTACGAAATAGCCGAGGAAATACCTGTCGACGGAATGGAGATAAGTGATTTTTTAAATACGCAGTTAAATGATGCACATATTGTAGATTACTTGGATGAAAATATTGATGATTTTGACGATTTAAATTTAGAAGATGAGGAATAACTTATTATTAATACTACTGGTATTCTCCATAACCTGCTCTTTTGCACAGAGTAAGGAGAGACGTGACAAAATAAAATCTTTAAAAGTGGCCTTCTTAACGGAACGTTTGGAGTTGAGCGCTAAAGAAGCGCAGCAATTCTGGCCTGTTTATAATGACTACGAAAATAAAAGAGATGCACTGCGCAAAAAAGAACGCACCCAGATACGGAGTAAAATTAGGGATGCAGCTAACCTTACGGAAAAAGAAGCGGCCAATCTGCTTACACAATATTTGAGTTTTGAAGAGGAAGAAGAAGAACTGGACAAATCTTTCCTAAAGGACATAAGCAAAGTTATCTCAGCTAAAAAAACCTTGTTGTTGCTGCGTTCGGAGGAAGAATTTAAGCGACAGCTCATCAAGCAATACCGGCACAATAAAGGCGGTGGCGGCCGTCCTAGATAAATTTATAACTCCCGGTTTTAAAAGCTGGTCGCTTAATTAATCTCTTTTAAAAGTCAATTTAGCAATGTTGTTTTTACCAGCCGCATAGGCAACAGAATCGTTCTGAAAGCGAATGGTGTAAAACGGTGCATCGGACAACTTTTTCCAAGTTGAACCCATGTCACTAGAATACGAAATACCGTTAAAACCAAGTGCTACTATTTCTTGACCCTTACTACCGGGAACAAAACGAATACAACTTTTGTATTCAGGATGTTGTCCATCCGCCAGTAGTTCCCAAGTTTTTCCACCATCTTTTGTGATGGCCTTGTTGGCCGTACTCACCTCTGGTTTCGTATAATCACCACCTATGGCAACGCCTAAATTTTCATCCCAAAAATCAATTGAATAAATACCTTCCGCATCGCCCTCATTTATGATAGGTGTTCGAAAGGATTTCCAGGTTTTTCCTTTATTAGGAGAAAAAAGAATACGGCTACTTGTAGTAGCTATCCAAGTTTTACCTCCAATTGTTTTAATATTGGTGTTGCTAGCTGCAAAGGCACCTTCTCCTTTAATTCCCGCCGGTAGTTCGGAACATGGGATTTTCATCCAATGATGTCCACCGTCTCTTGTGATAATGATGGACAAGCATCCGTTTACACTATCACCTATGGCAATGCCTTCGCGGTTGTTCCAAAAGGTCATCGCATCGTAGAAAACGCCCTCACCTTCTTCTTTGTAGACCAAATCCATCTTACCATCTTCTCCAGTCTTGTATAATAGTGCAGGATTTCCGACCGAGAGCATAAAAAAATCGGTAGCATTAAATGCGACCGCCCTAAATTCTGGAATATACGTATGGTATTTCTCAATATTGGTCCTGACCGTTCCCGTATTTAACTCCAACGTGCCAAACGTACCTTTGTTGGCCGCAAAGCCCAAACTATTTCCCATTATTTCAATAGCTCGTATACTTAAGGAATCTTCGTATACGCTCTCAATCTCCACGGAACTAAAATTCTTTTGATTCTTACTTTCAGAACAAGAGATTATTGAAAAGAGAATTAGTAGAATAAGAACATACCGCATGATATAATTTTTTTCAAAAATAAATGGAATCGCTTCTAAAACAATACCTTTGCAACCTTAAATTTCCGAGATGAAACTCCATAGAAATCTAGTATTTGCCGTTATCGATGCCTTGAACTTAATATTCAATGAAAACGAATATGCGGACAAGGTGGTTCAAAAAGTGTTGAAGTATGATAAACGCTGGGGTTCTAGAGACAGGGGTTTTATTGCTGAAACCACCTATGAAATGGTACGTTACAAGCGACTGTATACTGAAATCGCAGCGACCAAAGCACCCTTTAGTAGGCCGGACCTGTTTCGTATGTGGGCGGTTTGGGCGGTTCTTAAGGGAATTAAACTACCGGACTGGAAGCAGATTGAACCCACTCCCGAACGACGAATTAAAGGGAAGTTCGACGAGCTTTCCAAAATTAGGAAATATCGGGAAGCAGTGCCCGATTGGATTGATGAACTTTGCGAGAAATCGCTCGGAGAAAAGCTCTGGACCGCCGAAATTGCGAAACTTAACGAGCCGGCAGAAGTAATTCTCCGTACCAACACCTTAAAGACCACCAAAGAAAAACTTCGTAAAGCTTTATTAGATGAGGGTATTGTCACGGAACCTATTAAAGGATACGCCTCGGCTTTGCGTTTACCCGAGCGAGCTAATGTTTTCATTACCCAGAGTTTTAAAAACGGCTTTTTTGAAGTCCAAGATGCTTCCTCGCAATTGGTGGCGGCTATGTTGGATGTAAAACCGGGGCAACGTGTCGTAGACACTTGTGCGGGTGCCGGAGGTAAATCGCTTCACTTAGCGGCCTTAATGGAGAACAAGGGTCAGTTGATTGCAATGGATATCTACGGTAGTAAACTAAAGGAACTGAAAAGAAGAGCAAGGAGAAACGGTGCGCACAATATAGAGCCACGGGAGATAGATTCTACCAAAGTGTTCAAAAAACTATACGGTAGTGCTGACCGGGTATTGATTGATGCGCCTTGTACCGGTTTAGGGGTAATCCGAAGAAATCCGGATACCAAATGGAAAATGCAGCCAGAATTCTTGGATAAAATCACCAAGACACAACAAGAAATCCTTAGAAGCTACAGTAAAATCCTAAAGCCCGGAGGAAAAATGGTCTACGCCACATGTTCCATTTTGCCACAAGAGAATTTAGACCAGGTAAAATCCTTTTTATCGAGTGACGAAGGAAAAGAATTTTCCCTGATAAATGACAAGAAAATCTATGCCTCAAAAAGTGGTTTTGACGGCTTCTATATGGCGCTGTTGGAAAGAAGATTGGTATAGCGTTTCCTGTTCAATCAAACAAGGGCAATTGATTCGTGCTTTGAGCGGATTTAGTTTTTTTCTTAGTTTGATGTTTAATACCCCATCGATTCATGGATTGAATTACCGATAGTAAAGACTTCCCGAACGGAGTTAAAGAATACTCTACCCGCGGCGGAATCTCTGGAAATAGTTTCCGCTCCAATATTCCAGATTTCTCCAACTCTTTTAGCTGTTTACTGAGCATTTGCCGATTAATACCGCTAATCTCCTTTAAAAGCCCTGTAAATCTATTAGTTCCCTTAGAGATTCTAAATAGAATAATAGGTTTCCACTTCCCTCCTATTTGAGCCATGCAAAAGGTTACGGCACAGTCCGTTTTTTCTTTCGTATTTTCCGGTGTTGTAGACTTCATAAGTTAATATGCTGTTTCGTAGTATAAATTTACCAAGATAACATACCTGGTTTAATTTTCATACTATTACAACTATTAAAGGTTGGTCTAGAAATCAAACTAAAATGCGATAGTGTTATAACTCCAAATAGAGACAAAAAAATACCCCTACATACTAAATAACTCATAGGGGTATATCATATTATGAATTAGGCGGAACTTATTCCTTTAAGGTAGGGTATTCCAGACCTAACTGTTCTAAATAAGTGTCGTACTTGGTTTCGTCATAGTAGAATTTTTCTAGTTGAGAACGAAACTGTCCTTGTTTATCCGAATTCAAGTAAATAGGCGGCATATCACTTTCAGAAATCATGGGAATAAACTTGGTCTCTTTGGTCTGTTCGTTATTAAAATAGTCCCAAGCACCCGTTAGCAGTTCTGGTTTCAGTAGAAAATCTAGGATGGTCATGGCTTCGGCCTTGGCTCCTGCCAACACTCCTTTATGTGCAATAGGTGTTGCCATGGTAATGGCGTTACTCCAGTGGTGCCCTTGCAAACCAGGAATGTTAGAAGGAAAGCGCATGGTTACCGTGGGTACTTTCCAGGAAATATCCCCAATATCATCAGAACCCCCGCTTATAGGTTCTATTACCGGTAATCCTAATGGAGAAAGCTCAGTACTTAAGCCTTCTATTTTTTTGGAATTGACCTCGGTCTGTACCGCCTTGGCCAATGTTTGGTCGGCTTCGGACCAAGTGGGTAGTCCTACCTTTTTTATATTCTCGTACATGGTTTCTGCAATGACCTTATTGTAATGCCTTGGCCATGCCGCTCCGAGTACTTTATGCTTTACGGTTGTTCCGGTCATCATGGCGGCACCTTCGGCCATTTTGTTCGCTTCCTCGTACATTTCCATAATCCCATCGTACTTAATATCCCTAAAATAAAACCAAATGGCCGCCTTGGAAGGCACTACATTAGGTTGGTCTCCGGCATCCGTAAAGATGGAATGTGAGCGTCTTAGCGGGTGCAAATGCTCTCTTTTATAATTCCACGCTATATTCATCAACTCGGCCGCGTCCAGCGCACTTTTACCACGCTATGGGGAGCCGGCGGAGTGAGCGGATTCCCCCTCAAAAGCATACTCTACGGAGATTAAACCCGTTCCCCTCGTTGGGCCGTAAGAAACACTGAGGTTGCTACTTACGTGCGTAAAAATGCACATATCTATATCATCAAAAAGTCCGTCTCTAACATACCACGCTTTAGCCGCTACGAGTTCCTCGGCAATACCGGGCCAGACCAGTAAAGTTCCTCCAATATTTTCCCGTTCCATAATTTGTTTTACGGCTAATGCTGCGGAAATGTTCATGGGAATGCCAGCATTATGTCCCTCACCATGACCTGGCGCACCTGCCACGATAGGTTTATGATAGGCCACTCCCGGATATTGTGACGCTTTGGGTATGCAATCGACATCGCTGCCCAAAGCAATCGTTGGACCTTTGCCGTTGCTCCAAGTAGCGAACCAGGCTGTAGGAATACCCGAAATGGAGTTTTCGATTTCAAAACCGTTGTCCGATAAAATTCCTGTAAGGTATTTTGAAGATTCTACTTCTTGAAAACCCAGTTCGGCAAAACTGAAAATTTTATCTACCATTACCTGGGACTGCTTTTTGTTGGTCTCCACTATGGCTGCAGCTTCGGTCTTAAGCTTCTCAATTTGTTTTTTGGATATTTTTTTTTGTGCGAAGGCACTCGTCATGCCGCATAGGGCAAGTACAACTAGAATTGTCTTTTGTTTCATAAGGGTTCTTTGAAATTGGTCCTCAAAAAGATACGGAAAAAGTCTATGAATAAAGGAAAACACCCATGTTTTTGCCAAATTTGAAATCATAGGGTCGACGAATTAGGATTTTGTGGACTTATAGGGTTCCTTTTTATACTATTAGAACACCTCCCTTAATCCCTCCTTACTAGGAGGGAAACGGTTTTGTTTTCAAGAGTATCAGCCCTCGCTCTAATAAGCATGTGCTGAGCAGAGCCGCAGCGAGGGATTAAAGGACATGTAAAATCTAATAACTTTAAACTTTCCTTAAGGCTTCAACAATCCCCTAATTTGTACCTTTAGACAACTACAGTAAATTACCTCGGGGGCAAGCGAATGAGGCATTTTAAGGAAAGTCAACATTTATTTCGACGCAAGTGTCGGATCTCTATAAATATCGATTATCGCGTAAAAGAAAATCTCATTTAAATGAAAAAAAGAATTTCACAACTTCTGGGTCTGTTCCTTTTATTGACTACAAGTTCCCTAGCCGCTCAAGAAAATCGCTATACGCTTAAGGACGGTGACCGCAGCGGTATCGGAAAATGGTATATGGACCGGGAGATTGCGCAGGTCATGGGCTACCAAGGCATGTCCTGGTTAGAACGCGATGAACGTGAGACCGAAGAAAACACCACTACGCTATTAGAAAACATGAATATCTCCAAGACCGATGACATTGCGGACATTGGGGCCGGCTCCGGTTATCATGTATTTCGAATGGCAACCAGAGCTACGCAAGGAACCATCTACGCGGTAGATATTCAAGAGGAGATGCTGACCGCCATGCGGAATAAAAAATCCGACGGTAAATTCGCAAACGTGACCCTGGTCAAAGGCAGTGAAAAAAGCATCAACCTCAAACCCAATTCGGTAGATAAGGTGCTCATTGTGGATGTGTACCACGAAATGAGCTTTCCCTATGAGATGATGGCCTCCATTAAAAAAGCCATGAGACCTAATGGCAAACTGTATCTCATTGAATACCGCGCCGAAGACCCGAATGTCCCCATTAAAAAATTACATAAAATGACCGAAACTCAAGCGGTAAAGGAACTAAAGGCGGTGGGACTGATACTCAAAGAGAATAAGGACAACCTGCCCTGGCAACATTGTATGGTGTTTGTGAAAGAGTGAAAGAACAAAAGCCAGTAGCCAGTAACTAACAGCCAAAAAAATTAGAACACTTCAAAAGTGTGATTGCATTAAAATAACACGAATTAATATTGTATCCTTGGGATGCCGTATGTTAACTAAATTACTACTACTTACTTTTTTAATTTCCATTCCTATGACCGCACAGACCATCGTAAACTTTAAAGAAAACCCAACCACGAATAACTGGAAGGTCGTAGACGATGTGGTCATGGGCGGCCTTTCTTCAGGTTCGTTTTCCCTGACCAGCGAAGGTTATGGCAAATTCTCAGGAGAAGTTTCCCTAGAAAATAACGGCGGATTCTCCTCCGTACGTTACGCTATGGAAACCCTAAGCGTTAGTCCTGAAAGTAAAATTCGTATACGCCTAAAGGGTGATGGCAAGTCCTACCAGTTTCGGGTAAAACATGACCGCAAGGCCTATTACAGTTATATCACGGAATTTGATACTACGGGCGACTGGCAAACCCTAGAATTTACCTTGGCCGACCTCCGCCCTACCTTTCGTGGTAGAAAAGTTGACCTCCCCAATTTTGACCAAAAAACAATTGAAGAATTGCGCTTTTTGATTGGGAATAAAAAGCCACAGGACTTTGAGTTGTTGGTGGAGTCTATTGTATTTCTTGATGCCGGTAAATAAGTGTTATAGAGGTCAGTAGATAAATTCATACTTTTGAATTCAATAAATATAGGGTTTATATGGATATTTTCAAGGGTCAAAACCTTCTAGAGTTCTCCGATCGCTTCAAAACGGATCTGGACTGCAAGGAGTATCTCGCCGGGATCAAATGGAAAGAGGGTTTCAAATGCGTCAAATGTAACCATGT